>CAZITQ010000109.1:0-30031 GCA_964542165.1 uncultured Rickettsiales bacterium | reverse complement strand
GAGGTATGGTGCCATGCATTTCGTGTTTCGCCTTTGACGGCCTCCGGTCAGCCGAGTCGCAGGAGCGACTCCAGTTCGGTCATCCAGACGTCCAACTCCGGATCCTCGAGGCGACGAGAGCGGGCCTTGGCGGCCATCTGGCTCACACCGGAGCGACGAATCCCGAGCACTCGTGCCGCCTCCACGCCCGAGAGCCTCCCCGACCAGGTGAGCCACCAGGCCGCGACCCACCGGTGGCGGTTGTCCCGCCGACCCTGTTTGGGCGCCAGGATCGCCTCGCGGGAGCGCTCGAGGATCCGCTCCAACTCGGTCAGGGCGGCTCCGATCCGTTCGTTCCCGACCCGTCCACGCCATCTGGGCCCGCGCGTCGATTCCGAAGCAGGCGCCATGCGCTGAAGGGAGACCAGCCCAGAGATCGGCCCCGACCAGATGCCGTCCGGATCGAATATCTCCGGCGCCACCTCGCGACCGTACTGCACGTCACGTATGTACGCCTGGTAACCCTCGATTCCCGCGTGCAATTCGAGCATTTCCTCGCAGACCAGCCAGGAGGGGCGCTGGGCCAGTCCGACGTAGGCCGTGTGACTCGTCCAGTCCGCCCTGTCCGGACTCGGGACGATGTTGGCTCGCACGGGATTGAGATGGATGTAGGCCAGCAGGTGCCGCCAGTAACTCTCGTCCTCGACCACTCGGTTGCGGAATCGGCCGCGCCACAAGGGGCCATCCCACTCATAGCGCAGGTTCAGCCACCTCGCGTACTGGCCCTGCAAGTACGCCATCGCCTGACTCAATCTCGCGCTGCGGGACTCGAGGAGCAAATGGAAGTGGTTCGGCATCAGCGTGAAGCCATGGATGGTGATGCCGAACCGATCGGTCAGTTCCTCGACCAGGTCCAAGAACCGTCCGCAGCACTCGTCATCGAGGAAGATAGCCGCGCGTCGAGCGCCGCGGTTCATGGCGTGGTGACGGGCGCCGGGATAGTCGAGACGCGGTGTCCTGGGCATGCAGTAACGCTACTACAGAAAAGAGAAACGCGAAACACATGGCACCTATTCAGTACACCAGGTAGACGGCGCCGGCCTCGCTGCCGCCGGCGCTCTCCTCGGGGGCGCCGATGAACAGGTCGTCGGTGCCGTCGCCGTCCACGTCGCCCGCGCCGGCGACCGCCATGCCCGAGTTGTCGCCGGACGCCTCGCCGAACAGGATCGCGTCGGCGCCGGCCAGGGCGAAGGTCCCGGGCCCCAGTGGTCCGTAGAACAGGTAGGTGGCGCCCGCCCAGTACCCGCCGGTGTCCTCGCCATACGCGCCGATCAGCAGGTCGGGGGAGCCGTCCGCATCCACGTCGCCGGCCGAGGCCACCGCGATCCCCGAGCGGTCGTCGAACTCCTCGCCCTCGAAGAACGCGTCCGCGGCCGAGAGGTCCACGTCCCCGGCCAGGGGACCGAACAGCAGGTAGGTGGTGCCGGCGGTCGCCTCGCTGCGGTCGGAGAAGGGCGCGCCCACGAGCACGTCGTCCAGACCATCGCCGTTCACGTCGCCGGCGCCGGCCACCGACGAACCCGCCCAGTCGTACTCCTCCTCTCCGATCATCCGCACATCCGCGCCGGCCAGGGGCAGGGTGCCGCCCATCGGCCCGTACTGGAGGTAGGCGATCCCGGCGCGGTCGCCGCCCGCGTCGTTCTCGCGGGCGCCGAGCAGGATGTCGTCGAAGCCGTCACCGTTCACGTCGCCCGCCGCGGCCACCACCCGACCGGCGGAGTCGCCGGAGGCCTCGGCAAACAGTTTCGCCGACGCCATCGCCAGCAGCTGGAACGTGCCCGAGACCGGGCTGGGCACGACGTAGACGGCGCCGGCGTCGTTGCCGCTGGTGTCCTCCCCGGGGGCGCCGACCAGGAGATCGTCGAGCCCGTCGCCGTCGACGTCGCCGGCCGACGACACGCTGTAGCCCGCGCCGTCGGTGATGTCCTCGCCGAGCCCCTTGGCGTCGGCGTCGGCCAGGGAGCGCTGGCCGTCGGCGACCGGTCCGTGGAACAGGTAGACCGCGCCGGCGAATTGTCCGTTGGTGTTCTCGCCCGGCACCCCGATCAGCACGTCGTCCAGTCCGTCGCCGTTCACGTCGCCCGCGGACGAGACGCCCTTGCCGGCCCAATGCTGGGAGCCCTCGGCCTCGAAGATCACGTCGGCGGCGGACAGGTCGACGGCACCGGAGACACCGCCGCCGCGGATCAGGTAGGCACGCCCCGCCTCGACGCCCACCCCGTCGAAGGAGTAGGCCCCGACCAGCACGTCCCCGAGCCCGTCGCCATCCACGTCCCCGGCCCCGGCCACGCAGCTGCCCGCCCAGTCGTCCGCCTCCTCGCCGATCAGCTTGGCGTCGGCGGTAGACAGGTCGATCGGACCCAGCGGCGGGCAGAAGTCGACGCTCCCGTCGCAGTCGTTGTCGATGCCGTCGTCGCAGAATTCGGCCTGGTCGGGGTTCACCGCTGGATCGGCGTCGTCGCAGTCGCCCCCGCACATGCGGTACCCGTCGCCGTCCACGTCCAGCTCGTCCAGCTGCGCGCTGCCGTCGCAGTCGGTGTCCAGCCCGTCGCAGGCCTCGTCGGCCCCCGGGTACACGTGATCGTTGCCGTCGTTGCAGTCCCCCTCGCACTCGGCGAGACCATCCCCGTCCCCGTCGGTCTCGTTGCCCGGCACCTGCCCGTCGCAGTCGTTGTCGACCCCGTCGCACAGCTCCTCGGCGCCGGCGTGGGTCCCGGGATCGTCGTCGTCACAGTCGTCGTCGCAGGGCAGGTGCCCGTCGCCGTCCCCATCCACCTCGCCGGCGGGGAGCTGTCCATCACAGTCGTTGTCTGCGCCGTCGCACTGCTCGGCTGCTCCCGGGTAGCTCGACGGGTCGCCGTCGTCGCAGTCGCCGTCACAGGGCGAGGCGCCGTCCCCGTCCAGGTCCTCGTGGACGTCCTCGTCCACCGTGCCGTCGCAGTCGTTGTCGGCGCCGTCGCACTGCTCGGGCGCGTCCGGGTAGCTCGACGGGTCTGCGTCGTCGCAGTCGCCCGCGCAGGTCGGGTAGCCATCGCCGTCCCCGTCCAGCTCGTCGGCGGGCACCATGCCGTCGCAGTCGTTGTCGACCCCGTCGCACAGCTCGTCGGCCGTGGGGTGGGTGTCGGGATCGCCGTCGTCACAGTCGGACACCGACCCCCACCCGTCCCCGTCCGCGTCGACCCAGTCGGCGCTGTCGTCGTCGTCTCCGACGGGAACCGCGGTGCACCCCGCGGCCAGGGCCAGGAGTGCGATCGGCGAGAGCAGAAGAGCGTGGGACGATCCGGTCAAGACGGTCTCCTTCCAGGCTCAGCTTACCAATATCCAGTCTCTCGACTCACTCCACGAACACCCTCACCTGGCAGGGGCAGTTCACCGATCCGGCGCTCCCGGACTCCATCGGCCCCGTGGATGTCCTGATCTGCTCCGAAGAGGGGGACGGAGACAGCCGCCCAGGATCGACGATCGAGACGAGTGCCCCCCGGGTGCCACCCGAATCACACCCCAGCCCATGTCCGCACCAGGAACGAACACTCCACTCCACCTAGCCCAGCGCCCTTGATCGGCACAACCGCACGGCATGATTCTGCTGCGACGCGAAACGTCGACTGCAGAAATCCTGCCGAGTAACGCGGCGGGCTTTTCCCGCCCGCGGTACTCCACGTACCCCAGCGCCCGCAGGTGATCGGGGAGGGTGGCCCGGTCGCCCGCGAGCAACGGACGGTCGTGCTCGTCCACCGGGGTGAAGCCCACGTGGCGCAGGAGCAGGGAGCCGGCCTCCGGCTCGGGCTGGAGGACCGCCCTGAACCGGCCGTCGGGCACGTCGACCACTCCACAGGGGGTGTTGCGCACCTTGCTGGGCACCCCCCGGGTCGGATCCAGCTCCGAGCCGACGACCCGCTCGGGCTCGCGCCCCTGGAGCGAGACCGACGCCACCCCCCCGAAGCCGAGGGCCACCCGGTACCGCCCCGGGGGGATCTCGACCTCCATGGCGAGGGGCTCGTGGGTCCCGCTGGCGAACAGCTCGCGGTGCTCCTCGCCCAGGAAGAACCCCCGGTGGCGCAGCCAGCTCCAGCCGCTGCCGTCGAGGGCGGTCAGGCTCGGGTCGCGGTCCACGTCGATGTCACGCAGCGGCAGGTCCGCGGCGTCCACCTCGAAGTCCTCGACGCCGACGGCGAAGGGGGCGCGAACCGGCAGCTGGGGCCCTGTCTCCCGGTAGCGCTCGAAGGGCCCGGTGAGTTCGCCCCGGTATCGGGCCACGCACTCGTCCACCAGGTCAGGGCTGGTCGACCACAGGTCCCGCAGCTCGCCCGGGTCGGCGCGCAGGTCGTAGACCGCCCCGGTGAGGGTGGAGAGGTCCGTCGCCGGGTCCAGGATCCGCGCCGGGTCGTCGTCTAAGAGGCACTTCACGTGATCGGAGACCACCCCGCCGTCCAGCGATGCGAACCCCTTGCGGCCCCTGGCGCGACCGGCCGCGTCGACCAGGCTTCGCCCGTCCAGGCCGTCCGCCGAGGCGACGCCGAGGAGGTCCAGCATCGTGGGGTAGACGTCCACCGAGTGGGAGAGCTCCTCGACCCGCGCCGGGGCCAGGGAGGGGGGTGATGGACGATGAGGGGGATGCGGGCGACGGTCTCGAACGAGGGGATGCCGTGGGAGTAGCGGTCGGCGGCCTCCCCGAGGGCCTCGCCATGGTCGGCGGTGATCACGACCAGCGATCGTTCCAGCGCCGGTCCCAGGGCGTCGAACAGGCGCGCCAGGTGCAGGTCGGCGAAGCGCAGGCCGCCGTCGTAGACCGCATCGATGTACCGCTGCTCCAGGGGCGTCAGCCGGCGCCCGATCCCCTGCAGGGTCGTGTCGTGCACCGGCCACTGGATCAGCTCCGGCGGGATGTCGGTGGTGGCGGCGAACTCCCGGGCGCACTCCCCGGGAAGGTAGGGGGAGTGGGGATCCATCAGGTGCAGGTACAGGAACCGATCCTGCCCGGGGTGCTCGGCCAGCCAGCGGATCGCGTGGTCGACGACGCTGGCTCCGTCCACCGCGTCCTGGACCTGGGGCAGGGTGATCACGTCGTCGAAGTCGTCGACACAGGGGTTGCCGCGCCCGATCCAGGGATGGGCGCTGACCAGTCCGGTGCGGAAGCCACCGTCCCGCAGCGCGGTGGCCATCGACGGAGTCTCGAGATCCGGCCCCCGCAGCAGCCCGTCGGGGTACACGACGATGGCCGAGTCCAGCAGGGTGAACAGGGACGGCGGGAAGTACCGGGAGTACAGGAGCGCCGGGACCGCCCGGCGGGTGTAGGTGTACGCGGAGTAGTGGTGGTCGAAGACCGCTGACCGGGCCGCGAGCTGGTCCATGGCGGGTGTGGTCGAGCGGCGGTGGCCGTGCCCGGAGAACCGGTCGTAGCGGGCGGCGTCGAGCACGATCAGGATCGCGATCCGATCGTCGTCATCGATCTCGATCGCCGGGAGATCCGCCGCAGGAGGGTACTCGCCGGGGCGGCAGGGGAGATCCATGGGATCGACGGCCTCGGCCGCCTCGACGGCCGGGTCAGGGGCCGCGGTCTCACCGTCGGGCGCAAAGGTCGATGCGGTGGCCGCCTCCGGCGCGCGCTGGGGTGTCTCGCCTCCCCCACCGCAGCCGACGGCGACAGCTCCGAGGCAGCAGCCCCAGAGCGCAACCACGATCCTCCTCGCTTCCCTGAGCATGGACGGGGATCCTACATCACCGGGGGACGTCCCCCGCGGGGCCACCGGGCGTCAGCCCTCGCCGTCGAGGGTCGGCCGGGGGTCGTAGGCGAACAGCGGCTCCACGTGCACCACGGCCGCGTGGGCCCCCGTGCTGCCGGTGATCTCGTCGGCCACCTCCGCCTGCAGCTCCGAGGACTCGAGCCCCGGGCGCTCGACCACCAGGTCCACGACCACGTTGAAGTGCTCCTCCTCGCCGATCACCCGCAGGTCGTGGAAGGAGTGGAGGCGCTCGTCGGCCGCCACGATGCGGGTCACGGTCGCCTCGATCTGCGGGTAGTTCGGGTGATCCCGGTTGATGGGATCGGCGTGGACGACCACGTGCCCCTTGCGGCCCTCGCCCACCGTGTCCTGGACCCGCTCCGAAAGGGTGTGGAGACCCAGGGCGTCGAGCTTGTCGGTGGTCTCCACGTGCAGGGAGACCAGGCGCAGGTCGCCGTAGCGGTGGATCACGATGTCGTGGACCCCCTCGACCCCGGGCACACCCATCGCGGTGGACGCGACCTCGGCCACCTCCTCGGGGCTCGGCGCCGCGCCGATGAGGGGATCGATCGCCTCTTTGGCCACCGCGTAGGCCGACCACAGGATCACCAGGCTGACCCCCACGCCCATGGCCCCGTCGAGGATCGGGACGCCGAGCTTGGTCCCCGCGATGCCTACGGCCACCAGCAGGGTGGCGAACACGTCGCTGCGGTGGTGCCAGGCGTCGGCCTGCAGGGCCACCGATCCGCTCTCCCGCGCCAGGGCCAGGGCGAACCGGGAGTTCCACTCCTTGATCAGCGCCAGGAGGACGACCAGGCCCACGACCCACCAGCCCGCCTCCAGGGGCTCGGGGGTGATGATGCGCCGCACCGACGCCTCCAGGAACTCGATGCCCGCCACCCCCAGCAGAACCGCGATCACCAGGGCCGCGACGAGCTCCACTCGACCGTGGCCGAAGGGGTGCTCGTGGTCCGCCGGCTGGCGCGCGATGCGGGAACCGACGATCAGGACCCCCGAGGTGAGGCTGTCCGCGGCGGTGTGCACGGCGTCGGCGATCAGGGCCACGCTGCCGGTGGCCAGGCCCAGGGCGAGCTTGATGGCGAAGAGCACCGCGTTGAGGACCAGGCCGACCCAGCCCTCGAGCAGGCCGTACGAGGCGCGGCGGTCCGCCGGTGACAGCCCGGGCGGGACGAACCGCCGGACGAGCGCCAGGGTCAGGGGATCCCCCCGCAGCTCCGTGGTCGCCTTGGGGGGCGGTCGCGGTTCGCAGCTCATCCGGCCACCAGGGAACACCGCTCGGCGACGCAGCGGGCCAACGGTGGTTCGGGGGGCGAGGCGGGGGGATCGCACTCCTCGTCTGGACACCCCGCGGAGGCCTGCGGGCACGGATGGGTCTCGTGGTGCCGCGCGATGGCCCGCGCCGCGGCGTGGTTCACCGCCAGCCACGCCGTCGAGCACCCGCCACAGCAATCGCGAACCGCCACGGTCTCGCAGTCCCGGTCCGAGAGACAGAGGAAGGCCGACTCGGGTTGTTCGCCCCACTGATCGCTCATGCTGTAGGGAACCACCCCGGCGACCCGCCCCACGTGGACGCCGCTGGCCAGGGGCCGTCCCCGCGGACACCCCAGCGCGGCGATGCCGAGCAAGGCGACGACGGAGGCGACGGCGATGAGGTGGTGTGCGCGCATGCTGGACCCCCCTCTTTGCTACCATGGGTCGCCGGCCGGGGCCAGCGTAGCTGGGAACCGCCCGACGGCCGAGGTGGGGCCGGTGAGTTCGCCACGCATCGAGTGCACGGGGATCCGCTTCCGCTACGGCGGCCCGGACGTGCTGCGCCGGGTCGACCTCGCCGTGGACGCCGGCGAGGTGCTCGGGCTGGTGGGGCCCAACGGGTCGGGCAAGTCGACCCTGCTGATGGTCCTGGCCGGGCTGCTGGCGCCCGCCGAGGGCCAGGTCCAGCTCGACGGGCGCCCCCTGGACCGCCTGGACCGCCGCGCCATCGCCCGGCACCTGGCCTACCTCCCGCAGCAGTTCGAGCAGGCCTTCCCCTTCACCGCCCTGGAGGTGGTGCTCGGCGGGCGCCATCCCCACCTCTCGTGGCTCGCGTTCGAGGGGCGCGAGGATCTGGCCATCGCCCGGGGCGCCATGGCCCGGGTGGGACTGGAGGGTCTCGAGGACCGCCGGTTCCACGAGCTGTCGGGGGGGGAGCGGCAGCGCACGATGATCGCCGCGGCCCTGGCCCAGGAGCCCCAGGTCCTGCTCCTGGACGAACCCACCGCCAGCCTCGACCTGCACTTCCAGGACGAGGTCATGGCCGTGGTGGAGCGGCTCGCGGCGTCGGGGACGTCGGTGGTGATGGCGATCCACGACCTGAACCTGGCCCTGGCCTGGTGCCCGCGCATCGCCGTGCTGGACGGGGGCCAGGTGGTGGCGGACGGCCCCCCCGCCGCGGTGCTCACCCGCGAACGCCTGCAGTCCGTGTACGGATCCGGCTCCCATGTCCTTCACCTGGGCGACCGGCAGGTCGTCCTCCCCGCGGGCCCCCGGGGCCCGTCACCGGGGGGCGTCGATGGGGGGTGACCGTCCCACCTCCCCCCTGGCACGGGCCGTGCTGGCGACCCTGCTCGCCGCGATCTTCCTGCTGCTGGCGATCGTGCTGGCGGTCAGCCTGGGCAGCGCGCGCATCGACCTGCTTGGGGCACTGGACGGCTCCGACGCCGTGTCGCGGCAGATCCTGATCCACGCGCGGCTGCCGCGCATCGCGCTGGCCGTGCTCACCGGGGCCTCCCTGTCCCTGGCCGGCGTCGCATTCCAGGCCCTGCTGCGCAATCCCCTGGCGACCCCCTACACCCTGGGCATCAGCTCCGGATCGTCCTTCGGAGCCGTGCTCGCGATCGTGGGATTGCAGTGGCTGGGGCTGGAGACGTTCGCGGCCACGTCGGTGCCCCTGATGGCCTTCGCCGGCGCCGGGGCGGCCGTGGGGATCAGCTACCTCATCGCCCGCCGCCGGGGGCCCGCGCTGCCCACCTCGACCCTGCTGCTGGGCGGCGTCTGCATCGCGTTCTTCTTCGGCGCGATGACCCTGTTCGTGCACTACGTGGCCGACCTGGGCCAGAGCTACCTGATGATGCGCTGGATGATGGGCTCGCTGGACGTGGGAGAATTCGCCGCCCTGGGCCCGGTGTTGCCGATGGTCCTGCTGGGGACGGGGTTGCTGCTGGCGATCTCCCGCCACCTGAACCTGCTCGCCGGGGGGGAGACCGTGGCCCTGTCCCGGGGTGTCGACGTCCGCCGGGTGCAGCAGCTGGCCTACTTCGGCGCCTCGCTGATCACCGCCGCGGTGGTCGGCGTCGCCGGCCCCATCGGTTTCGTGGGGCTGGTGGTGCCCCACAGTGTGCGCCTGCTCGTGGGGCCCGACCACCGGGTGCTGATGCCCTCGGCCCTGCTCGCGGGCGCCGCCTTCCTGGTGCTGTGCGACCTGGTGGGCCGAACCCTGATCGCACCCACGGAGATCCCCGTGGGGGTGATCACCGCGATGACCGGCGGTCCCTTCCTGGTCTGGCTGCTGCGCCGCCACGCCCGTGGGGAAGCCTGGTGAGGGGCTCGCCGGGGCGGTTCGCGTGGGGGCCGCTGCTGCTGATCGCGCTCCTGGCCCTCGCGGTCCGGCTCCCCCTCCTTCTCGCGGACGTGGACACCCACCTCTCCCTGCTCGCCGACGACGCCTCCTACTACCTGGAGGCAGCGCGGCGCACGGCGGCGGACGGGGGGTGGCCGACCCTGGACGGGGAGCGGACCACCAACGGCTTCCACCCCGTCTACATGGCCCTGCAGGTGGGCGCGCAGCGGTGGCTGGGGGACGATCCCCGCCGGGTGATCCCCGGGACCATGGCCCTCCACCTGGCCCTCAATGGGGTCGCCTGCCTGCTGCTGGCGGGCGCCTGCTTCCGCGGCCGACCCCTCCGCGGCGGGGTGCTTCTGGCCCTGCTCCTGGCGGCGGCGAGCCCCGGCTGGCTGGCCCACGGCATCGCGGGTCTGGAGGCCAGCCTGGCCGCTCCCCTGCTGCTGGTGGCGGCCCTGCGCTGGATCCGCCGCTGGGATCCCGACGTCCTGGGCCAGCCCCCGATGCCCGGCGGGTGGACGAGCTGGCTGGTGGACGGCCTGCTGCTGGGTCTGGCGATGCTGACCCGCACCGATTCGGTGCTCTTCGCCGCCCCCTTCCTGGTGGGCGCGCTGGTCCTGGAGGCGCGGCGAACGGGCCCCGGTCCGGCCGTCGCCCGTGCCGTGCTCGCGGGGGTCGCGGCCACCGCACTGGTGGCACCCTGGCTGGCGGTCAACCTGGTCCTCTTCGGCACGCCGGCCCAGGACAGCGCGGTCGCCCTCGGCGCCCGCTTCGATGCCCTCCACGGCCCCGTGGGGAGCGCGGGCTGGGTCGCGCTGGCGGGCAAGAACGCCGCGTTCTGGTTCTACCGGCTGGGCTGGGCCTGGGGCCTGCTGCCGCTGACGGGATGGCTCGTGGGGATCGCGCTCCCCCTGCCCTGGTTCCGTCGCCCGCAGGGTGCGGCCTGGCCCCCCTGGATCGCCGTGGCGCTGGCGGTCGGGGCGCTGGCGATCCGGAGCAACGACCCGTGGTACATCGACCGGGAACTCCTCGCCGGTGTGGAGCTGGCCCTCGGGTGCGGGGGCTGCCTGGCCGGGCTCCTCACGCCGCGCCCCGACAGGGGCTGGTCCACGGCCACCAGCGCGCTGCTGCTGGGGTACCTGGTCCTCTCCGTAGCGATCTACAGTGGCGTGATCCGCTCCTTCCAGCTGTGGTACACGACGGCGCCGGTGCTGGTGGGCCTGCTGCTGTGGACCCTCCCCGGCCTGGCGGCCACCCTGAAGGGGCGCAGGCTGCTGGGTCTGGCCCTCGCCATCCTGGTCGGCGCCCAGGTCGTGGGACGCGTCCACTCGTACCGGAGTCGAGGTGCCTTCGAGGGCAAGGCCGACGCGATGCTCGACTCGGGTCAGGAGCTCTCCCGCGCCCTGACCCAGGTCGCCGCGGAGCGCCCCCTGGCCGTGGGCAGTTTCGACTGCGGGGAGCTGAGCTACCGGGTCCACCCCTTCCCCATCGTGAACCTGGACGGGGTGATGAACCACGGCGCGGCGGAGGCGATGCGCGACCGGGAGATCGCTCGCTACCTGGACCACGAGGGCGTGACCCACGTCCTCGGTCCGGCCGACCGGGTGGAGGAGTTCCGCCGCGTCAGCCCGTTCGCGGTCGTCCCCGATCCGGAGCTCTCGGCGCGCGTGGGAGCAGAACTCCACCGGATCCAGCGCTGAACGGACGTGGCGACGACGGGGAGAGGGCGCTCAGCCCTCGGACAGGGGGGTGATCTCCCACTCCTTCATGCTGTCGTGGGAGGCCTGCCAGGACTTCTCGCGGGACATCTCGGCCTGGGACAGGAAGGTCTCCTCGTCCCGGAACCAGTCCTTGGGCACGGTGCCATCCATGGTCTCCTCGAGCCACGGACGGTTGGCGGCGGTGTCGGTCAGCCTCAGCTGGCCCTGGACGCGCACCGTGAGTACCTCCTTCTTGAAGGCCTGGATCATGCGGCCGCGGACCTCGTGGACCTCGATCGCCCCCTCGAACCCGGGCTGGCATTCGTCCCACAGGCCGTTGCCGTCCTCGTCCTCGTGCTCCTCCTCGTTCCACTGCAGCGTGTAGCCGGCCGGGGTCAGCTTCTGACCCAGGTGGTACTTGGTGGACTCCTCGCCGCGCCCCCAGTAGCGGTTGGCGGGGGCGAACTCCATCACGTCGTAGTGGAAGAGGGTCTCGATCAGCGCGGTGGTACCCCGCAGCTCGGCCAGCTCCTGCTCGGCCTCGGCGCGCACCGACTCGGGGAGCTCGGCGGGCATGTCCGTGTAGTTGAGGACCGCGCGGCAGGACATGTGCAGCGGGATCAGGGCGTTGCGTGCGCGCCGGACGGTCACGTGCCAGTCGTCGATGCACTTCTGGGACGGCTGCCACAGGTCGCGCTCGGCCACACAGGCGTGCATGGCCTGGGCTGCCCGCTTGGCCTTGCCCTCCTCGAGCAGCGCTGCCGCCTCGGCGGCCAGCCACTCGCCCGCCTGCTCCTTGCACACCACCCCCACCTCGGGGCGCGTCTCGTACTCCACACAGGCCTGCAGCAGGCCCACCGCCTCGCCGGCCCTGTCGTTGGAGAACGAGTTGTGGGCCACGTCCCGCGCGGCGAGGGCGGCCGCATCGACGCACAGGGCCTTGTCCACGATCCCCGCGCGAGCCTCGCAGATCTCCCACTGGGGTCCGGGGTTGAAGCGCAGGTCCCGGGAGTACTGCTCGGCAAACACGCCGGTCAGCCCGAGCAGCAGGGCATCGGTCCCGGCCTCGATGGTCCGATCCCGTCGCGCCCCGTGCAGGGTCGGGTAGGCCTTGACCTTGCGGATCGCGCGGGCCGCCAGCTTGCTGGCTTCGTCCGGGTTCGGGCTCTCCAGGAAGAACCGCGCCTCCTGGACCCGGCGCTCGGCGATCCCCTGGTTCACCAGGTCGAGCACGAGCAACAAGACGATGAAGGCGAGCACGGCGAAGACCGCGTAGAGCACGTAGCGCATGGGCTGACCTCACAGGGTAGAGCTCGGGAATCCATGTCCGGGGATGGACTCACGAGCTCAGGCCGTCCGGGCGATCCAACCCCGTTTCGCCGGGGGATGCAAGTGCCAGCCGCAGCGGACGCGGCGTGACCTACCCCTGCTCAGCCGGTATGCTGGGCCCGAGCGAGGGACGCCGGGGCGTTCCCCGCGCCACCCGTCCGACCCTGAGGGGAGTCAGCATGAGGATCCAGGTCCCGTTCTCGCTGTTACTCGTCGGCGCTCTGCTCGCGGGCTGCGCGACCGAGTACCAGGCCTTCGATGAGGCCAAGGCGGCCAACACGGTCGAGGCCTACGAGGCCTTCCTCGCCGAGTACCCCGATGGGGTGAACAAGGCCGCGGCCGTGGAGAGGCTCGATGACCTGGACTGGGCGGCGACCGAGGCCGAGAACACCGCGGCGGCGTACGAGGCCTACCTGGCCAAGTACCCCGAGGGTCGTCACGTGACCGACGCCCAGCTCGCCGCACCCAAGCTGGCCTGGCAGGACGCCGACTTCTCCGGGGACATCGCGACCATCAAGGCCTTCCTGGAGAAGTACTCGAGCGGCGCGTACGCCTCCAACGCGCAGAAGCGACTCGAGCTGCTGGAGCGGATGCCCAAGCACCTGGAGGTGGGGCCGACCACCCTCACCCAGGGCGAAAAGAAGAAGTGGACCGTGGCCGCCGACGTCAAGAACGTGGGCGATGCGAACGTCGTGACCGCCGAGTTCCGGGTGGCCTGGAGCAACGCCGACGGACGGGTCACGCGGTCCAAGGACTGGTACCTCTGCGTGGCTCCGAACGACCGCTTCGACTCCGCCGAGGAGCTCGTCCAGCCCCTCGCCCCCGGGGAGACCCGGACCTTCTCGTTCGACTTCCGCCGCAACGAAGCCGCCGACGACTGGGTCGAGGACGCCGAGCACATCCGCGTCGGTCTGATCGATCTGGTGGTGGGGGACGCGGCCCCGGCGCCCGCCGGCTGATCCGAGGGACTATCTCCACTCCTCCGGCATCTCCCAGCTCTCCAGCTCGAAGTGCGTCGGTGAGGTGGAGTCCTGCATCACCAGGCCCAGCTCCTCCACGTAGTAGTTGTCCCAGTAGAGGATCACCGGCTCGTCGTTCTCGATGTAGGACAGGCGCATGGACACGTGGAGAGCATCGAAGCTGCCCGCGGCGATCTCGATGGGCTCGATCCCCACCACCTCGTAGCGCTCGGTGAACTGGCGGAAGAGCAGGTTGTACTCCGACGTCCACGCCGATCCCGGCTCCAGGTCGGTGGACAGCTGGAGCACCGGCGGATTGAACAGGGTGAGGGTGCCGTCAGGCTCCTCCATGCCCACCCGGTAGAGGTTCCCGTCGCGACAGTGGTCGTAGACCCAGGTCTCGATGCCATCCAGGTCGACCGCGAAGATCTCGTCCTGCCAGTAGACCCCGCCCTGCCAGGACTGCAGCCCGGTGAAGGTCGCGATCCGGTCCGTGTCCTCGGTCACCGAGAACTGGCGGACGAATCCCACCTTGTACTCGGGTGCCCAGATGGGACAGTCCTCGGGATCCGAGGGGGAGAAGTCGTCGTCGTCGTCGTCGTCGAAGGGATCGTTGTCGTCGATGGGATCGTCGGGCAGGCAGGCGGGCGCGGCCAGCCAGGCCATGGCGAACCAGGGGAACCACGTGCGCGGGCGCAGGGACATGGGCGGTCGAGCTCCTGTGGGCCTGTTTACCACAGGCCGTGCCAGGCGCCAGGGCAATCGCAGGGGCCGGTCTCGCGTGCGGCGCTCGCGCGGGCCCGCGCTCTGCTAATATCGCTTCCGCCCAGGAGGTGCCCTCGTGTCCCGCACACCCCCCCTCGTCGCGCTGCTGTTGCTGCTCTCCATGGTGCCCTGGAGTGCCAGCGCCCTGATTCGCCGGGTACCGGACCAGTACGAGACCATCCAGCTCGCCATCGACGACTCGCGAAACGGCGACATCATCCTGGTCGCCCCCGGGAACTACCCGGAGCAACTGACACTGAGCCGGTCCGTGTACCTGATCAGCGAGGAACCCGGAGGCGCCGTGATCGACGCCGACCACCAGGACGCGATCACCGCCAACAACGTGGTCATGTTCCAGGTGGTCGGTTTCGTGATCCACAACTGCCGCACCGCCGTGATGGCCATCGAGTCCACCGGCGCGGTGATCGACACCGAGATCTCCGGGTGCATGCCCCAGCTGGACCAGGAGGACGTGATCACCTTCAACGGGACCGTGGACGCCACGATCTCCGGGGTCTCCATCTCCGGGACCGAGGCCACCGACCCCACAATGGGCCAGGTGGGCCTGTACATCGACGGTGCGGGGCTGGTGCGAGACACCACCGTGGGGGACAGCGGCGCCGCGGCCATCGAGCTGCACAGCACGTCCGGAGCGATCGTGGACACGGTGGTCGAGGGCAGCGGTGGGGACGCCATCGTCGCGGCCGCCGACGATCTGCTCCTGGCGCGGCTGGCGATCGAGGACGCGGACGGCACCGGCATCCTCGTGCTGGGGGGCGAGCGGGTCCTGGTCCTGGACAACACGCTGGAGGACGTGGAATTCGGCGTCGAGTTCTCCTCGTCCCCGGGGACCATCACCGAGGCCACGATCTGGAACACCTCGGTCGTCGACGCCCAGCAGGCAGGGGTGGTCGCCCTGTCCGATCTGGCCTCGCTGCGGGTTGCCCACAGCGAGATCCTCGACGGCGGGAGTCGCGGACTGTGGCTGCAGGATCCGGACATGACGGCCCTGATCCACGACAACACCATCGCCGGCAACGACGTGCTGGGTATCTCGGTGGGCATCGCGGCCGACGGGTTCCTCGAGGCCTCGGACATCACCATCCGCCGCAACGTGATCGCCGACAACCTCACCGTGGGGATCCAGGCCCAGGACAGCGACGCACGGATCACCAACAACACCCTGGTCGGCAACGGCGACTGGGGCATCTACCACGCGAGCTCCTTCGAGACGCCCACCTTCTGGCTCGATGTCCGCAACA
The DNA here is from genome assembly GCA_964542165.1 of uncultured Rickettsiales bacterium. GTDB lineage: Bacteria > Myxococcota_A > UBA796 > UBA9615 > CAYRNR01 > CAYTBN01. The sequence continues at coordinate 14,635 of CAZITQ010000109.1, read as the reverse complement.
ACATCGTGGCCGGCCACCAGGGCAGCCTGGGCGGCAACGACGGGTACGGGATCTTCACCGACTACGCCCCCGATCCGTGCAACATCGAGTACGCGCTGCTGTGGGACAACGACGTGGACTGGGACACGGTCAACGGGGATCCCTGCAGCTCCGGTGCGGGGCTGCTCTACGACGATCCCCTCTTCGCCGACGCCGACAACGGGGACTACGCGCTGCTGCCCGGCAGCCCGGCCATCGACGCCGGGGATCCGGACCCGAGCTTCGAGGACGCCGACGGGAGCCCCAACGACCTGGGCGCCACGGGGGGGCCCGAGGAGGCCGATCTCCCCGCCGATGAGCCCCCCAGCTTCACCTTCGAGGCCCTGGAGGACATCCACGAGGGCGAGTGCCAGGAGGTCCGCCTGCCCGAGGGCTCCGACCCCGAGGGGTACCCCCTGTTCGTGGAGTGGGAGATCACCGGATCGTCCAACGGGACGTGGACGGCCTACGGGCCCCTGGTCCGCCTCTGCGGCGAGGACGACGGCGAGTTCACCTGGAGCGCCACGGGGACCGACCCCTTCGGCAACAGCGCCTCGGCGGACGGTTCGCTGATCGTGCAGAACCGCAACCCGGGCATCACCTCCACCGTGCCGACCACGGCGACGGCCGGGGTCGACTACCTCTACCAGCTCGACGTCTCCGATCCCGGGGAGTTCGACACCTTCGAGTACGAGGTCGAGATCGGGCCCGAGGAGATGACGGTGGACGCCTTCGGGTCGGTGACCTGGACGCCCACCAACGAGGACGTGGGGCGGGTCACCGTCAAGTTCGTGGTCCGCGACGACGACGGCGGGATCTCCCAGCAGATCGAGGACATCGAGGTCGCGTACGGCGGTCCTTCCACGGGCGACGACGACGACTGCTCCTGCGACCTCGAGGGTCGGGAGACGCCGCTGTCCTGGGGTTGGCTGGCACTGCTGGCGGTCGCCGCCGTTCGCCGCTGGAGGCGGTGAGGATGCGCACCGGTGTCCTGCTCCTCGTCGGTCTGCTGGCGGTGGTGATCGGTGGCTGCGCGGGTGATCCCGGGGAGGCGGGGGGGGAGCTCACCGAGATGGTCGCCCGCGCCGGGGACTTCACAGACGGGTCCGGCGCAGAGACCCCGGGAGCCACGGCGGCCGAGGACGGCGCAGCGGCGAGCGAGGATCTGGGCGAAGCCACCCGCGACGAGGTGGCCGCCCTGTGCACCCTGTACCGCAAGGCGCTCCGGGGTCGCTGGGACGACGGACGAACCCGGGGGGAGGTCCGCGGGCTGGAGCTGACGACCCCTCGGGCCAGGGGCTGGCAGACGGATCTCGCCGAGGGGGACGTGAACGTCGCGCTCGAGGCCTCCCGGGCGGTGGTGGAGGCCGGGCTGGGCTTTCAGCTCACCAGCGAGTGCGAGCCCCTGCGGGCCCTGGTGGCCACCGCCGACGACATCAAGGCGGCCCCGGGTTCCCTGCAGCGCTAGGAGATCGAGAAGACCGCATGTACGCCGTGCTCGAGTGGCCCGAGGAGGGCCGCCAGGAACGCCTGACCGATGACGAGACCGTCATCGGACGCAGCCAGGGTGCAACCGTCCGGGTTGCCGACATGCAGGTGGGCCGGAGACACGCGGCGATCGTTCGACAGGAGGACGGCCGCTACCTGCTGCGGGACCTGGGGAGCGTCAACGGGACCTGGTTCAACGGCGAGCGCGTCTACGAGCGGTTGCTCGAACCCCTGGACGAGTTCCGGCTCGGCGGCCCCCAGGGCTGCCTGCTCCGATTCATCCTGTGGGACGAGGCCTGGGACAACGCCGAGGCGGACGCCGGCGCGGATCTCGCCACCGCCTCCCTGCTGATATCTCCGCGCTCCCGCCCGGCCACCTCCACCCAGGCGCTGGACCGGACCGAGTTCCCCATGCCCGACCTGGGGCAGCTGCCCGAGGACGCCACCAAGACCGCGTTCATCGGCATGGACGTGGTCCGTCGTCGCCACCTCCAGCTGCTCGTGGAGGGGTTCGGCGTACAGACCTTCGAGCTGTCGGCGTTCAACGAGGTCACGGTCGGCCGCGACCGGATGCGCAACAAGGTGTGCCTGGACCACCGCAGCGTCAGCGTCGAGCACGCGGTGGTCCGGATCGAGGACGACGGCCTCGCGGTGGTCGTGGACCTGGACAGCACCAACGGCACCTTCGTCAACGGCGACCGGATCACGGCCCCCCAGGCCCTCAAGGAGGGGGACCGGATCGCCTTCGGCCACTACCGGTCGCGCGAGCTGATCTACCGGGATTCCCTGCGCGAGGAGGTGGAGGTCCGGGCCACGGACATCGACGAGGGCGGCTCGATGATCATCGGCCGGGACGCCGAGTGCGACCTGGTCCTCGACCACGTCCTGGTCTCCCGCCGCCACGCCCGCATCGACCACCGCCCCAACGGGTACGCGGTCACCGACCTGGGTTCGGCCAACGGGACCTTCGTCAACGGGCAGCGGATGGAGGAGGTCACCACCCTCCACGACAACGACCGCGTGCAGGTCGGGCCGTTCATCCTCCAGCTCCAGGAGGGGGAGCTGCGTTCCCACCTGGACAGCTCGGCGATCCGCATCGACGTGCTCGGAATGTCCCGCGAGGTCGGCCCCCCCGGCAACCGAAAGGCGATCCTGAGCGACATCTCGGTCAGCATCGGGCGGCGCGAGCTGGTGGGGATCCTGGGCCCCAGCGGCTCCGGAAAGACCACCTTCCTCAACGCCATCTGCGGCCTGGAGCCGGCGACCAGTGGCCAGGTCCTGTTCAACGGTCAGGATCTCTACGAGCACTACGACGCCGCTCGCCAGGTGATCGGCTACGTGCCCCAGCGGGACGAGCTGCACGACGAGCTGACCCTCGACCAGGCGATGGAGTACGCCTCGCGCCTTCGACTCCCCCGGGAGATGACCGACGTCGACCGGCGCGAACACATCAACCGCCTGGTCGACCTGCTGGAGCTCGGCCACCGCCGCGACACGCAGCTGGGCAGCCTCTCCGGCGGCGAGCGCAAGCGGGTGAGCATCGGCATCGAGCTCCTCAGCCAGCCCGGCGTCCTGTTCGCCGACGAGCCCACGGCCGGGCTCGATCCGCGCAACCAGGAGCGGATGATGTACCTCTTCCGGCGCATCGCCAGCTCCGGCTGCACGGTGGTGATGGCCACCCACCAGCTCGGCGGGTTCGACCTGCTGGACCGGGCGATGGTCGTCGACGGGGGGCGGTCGGTGTTCTTCGGGCCGGTCAACCAGTTCTATGACTACTTCGACGTCAACGTGCCGGGCGACATCTACGGCAAGCTGGAGTCCGAGCGCAGCGCCGAGGAATGGGAGGAACGATTCCTGGAGAGCGAGGCCCACGAGAGCTACGTGGGCTCCACCCTGGCCAACCGGCCGACCGCCCAGGAGCTGCCCCCCACCTCCAGCCGCCAGACCGGGCTCGGCCAGCTGTGGACCCTCTTCCTGCGGAACGGCAACCAGAAGGTGGCGGACCGCGGCGGTCTGGCCGCCGCCCTCCTGCAGGCCCCGATCATCGGCCTGCTGGTCATCGGCATCGCCGGCGGCGTGCCCAACGCCCCGCGGACCCTGTTCATGCTGGTGGTGGCGGCGCTGTGGCTGGGTTGCTCGGTCGCTGTGCGGGAGATCGTCGACGAGGTCGAGATCTACCGGCGCGAGCGGCTGACCTTCCTGCGGCGCTGGACCTACCTCTGCTCCAAGATCACAGTCCTGGCCGCCATCGGCCTCTGCCAGTGCTTCCTGCTGGTGGGTGTGCTCTCGCTGGGGGGCTCGCTCACCCACCACTTCCTGTCCACCACCGGTGTGATGCTGCTGCTGTACATGGGCGGCGCCGCCGGCGGGCTGCTGATCTCCTCGATGGTCCGCAGCGCGGCCGCCGCCATGGCCGCCGTACCCCTGGTGATGTTCCCCCAGATCCTGTTCGCAGGGCTCCTCGTCCCGGTCGGCGACGTGCCCACCGTCCTGCCCGCGACGGTCCCGGAGATCATCGAGAAGACCCAGGTGGAGGGGGAGAAGCTGCAGCGGTTGCGACGCATCGCGGAGGACGACCTGGCGGGCGGAGCGGTCGCGGTGGAGGTCGGTGAGGAGGGGCGCGACACCCTGGGGCGGTTCACCACCGTGTCCGAGGGCAGCCGCGGGGTGGCGGTGATCTCCACGGTGATGGCGTCCCGCTGGGGATTCGAAGCCCTGACGCACCTGTACGTCAACGACCCCTTCACGCTCCAGGTGGAATCCTCGAAGGACTACTACCAGTACCAGCTGGCGAACTCGGTCCACCTGTCGCTGTACACCGAGTCGGACCGCGACCAGCTCCGACGGCGGCTGCTGGACGGCGAGGAGGCCACCGCGCCCCCGGACGTATTCCTCAAATATCTGGGCCTCCTGTCCGTCCATTTCCTCGGGTTGAGCACCCTGGCCTGGCTGGCCCTTCGGCGCCGGGATCGCGCGGGGAGACAGTCCCCGGGATCCGTGGCCGAGGAGGGCTGACCGCTCCCCATCGTCGCCCCCGGTGGGGTGTGGTATCGTGGCGCGGGCCCGGCGAGAGCCGCTGAATGACCGAAGAGACCGATACCATCACCCGCGAGATCTTCCACCGGGAGCTGGCGCGAGCCCAGGCCGAGCAGGCTCGCCTGCGGGGGGCGCTGCGCCTCCTGCTGATCCTCGTGGTGCTGCTGATCGCGATCTGCGCGACCCAGGCCGTGGGCATGTGGCGGCTCGGCACCCAGGTGCTGGACACCACCGCGGAGGTCAACGGCCTGCGGGACTCGATCCAGGCCCTGTTCGGCGACAACCTGCCCATGGTCCAGGAGCTTCAGACCTCCCTGACCGCCGCCAACGACGAGGCGGCCAAGATCAACGAGTCGATGTCCAACAGCGGCGACTTCACCGCCCAGATGGACGACGCGATCACCCGGGCCAACGACCAGATTCCCCGCACCTTCGAGACCTTCTTCAAGAAGCAGGGGCCCGCGTTGATCCAGGAGGCCATCGAGGCCCCCGAGGTGACCGAGGCCGGGCGCGAGCAGACCAAGACCTTCCTGCTCGAGGCGCTCGATGATCCGGCGATCGAGACCAAGATGAAAGACAAGATGGCCACCGCGCTGGAGGACGTCCTGCGGGGTTCGACCCGCAGCGACTCGGGCGCGTCCGGTGGTGGAAAGGAGTGACGAGATGATCTCCCCATGGAAGCTGGCGCTGGCGTTGACCCTGAGCCTGGGCCTGGTGGCCTCGGCGGCGGCCAAGGCCGAGAAGATCGACGGCTACGAGGTCGTGTCCACCGACGAGAGCGGTGTGTCCCAGGAGGTGACCGACCTGGAGACGGGCCTGGGACGGCTCGTGGATCTGGGCCCCCTGGAGCTGGGGGCGGCCGAGGAAGACCACCTGGTCCTCCACCTGTTCTTCCGGCTGGTCGACGCGGTGCCCATCAGCGGCAAGGTCCACAAGATCAAGTTCCAGGACCTGCAGCTGAACGAGGTCGCCTTCACCATCCCGGAGTTCGACGACTTCGACATCCCCTCCTCGCCCCCCTACGAGATCGAGGATCCGCTGGTCGTCAAGGCCGCGTACCGTGACATCGCCATGGGCATGTTGCGGGAGATGCTGGAGCCCAACTACACCTTCGTCGTCACCGGCAAGATGCAGGTCTTCGGCAAGTTCAGGATCAACCGCAGGAACAAGAAGTACGTGGTTCCCGTGGACATCCACGTGGAGCTGCGGTCGGACACCCTGGCCAACTCCGAATACCGCGACGCCGTGGCCGACCAGATCTTCGAGATTCTCAAGGGCGACCTGCTCAAGAACCTCGAGGACTGGCGCACGAAGATCAAGGAGGAGGAGGAGGGCGGCGAGGCCCCGCCGGAGGAGCCCGCGACGCCCGAGGGCGACGAGGCCACCGAGGGCGAGTAGGCCATCCACCGGGCTCCCCGCTGGAACCGCTCACCGGGGATGGCCGGTGTAGAATACGCGGCGTGACCGTGAGGTGAACGTGGGGACGGGGGAAATCCGGGTCGTGTTGCAGGACCGCCACCGGGCGGACGACGCGTACCGATCCGGCCTGCGCCACGGACTCATCACCACCCAGGTCAGCCCCCCCCCGGACCAGGACGCCAGCTGCAAGCTCCTGCTGGAGCTGCCCTTCGTCGGACTGCGGTTCCCCCTCCGCGGGACGGTGGTGCACGCCGGCAAGGTGGCCACCGTCATCCGCATCGAGGAGGTACCGGACCGGATCCACGAGATCCTGGGCGGCCGCACGCCGCGGAAGAGTGCCTTCCCCCCCGTCGAGGACACGATCGTCACCCGGGACGCCTCCCGGCGCGAGGAACCCACAGCCTCGCTGAACGAGTCCCTGTCCCGGGGCTCCTGGGCTGCGGCGGACAGCGCGGAGATCTCGGGGGACGGGGACGCAGCGACGGACCGCGGCAGCCCCGGGGGCAGCCCCTCCGACGAGGACGAGAGCGAGGTGTGGTCGGTGGACGGCCCCCACACCATCACCCTCGAGGACAGCTTCGACGAGGACTCCCTCGACGACGACTCCATGGGATCCTGGTCCGACTCGCTGTCCGAGCATCATCAGCCGCCCGACCTGTCGAGCTCCCCGTCGGCCCGCATCGAACCGCCGAAACGCGTGAAGCGAAACTACCTGGCCGAGCGGCTGCGCCAATCCACCGAGGAGCGGCGCGCTTCCCTGGACGACGGGAACCCCAGCGTCGCGCCCGGCGGCACCGTGAGCAGCCCTTCGTCCGACGCACGACCGTCGTCCGGCCGTGTCTCGGGGGAGTGGTTCGCCGAGGCCCCCCCGCCGCTGGCGCCGGTCACGCCGTCCCGCGGACCGGGGTTGCCGGTCCCCTTCAAGCCCAACCGCTTCCTGCCGGCGGTCACCAAGCTCGAGGGATCGCTGGAGGACCGCTCGGCCTACGAGATGTTCCTGCGGGTGTACGACGCCATGCTCACCGGCGTGGGGGTCCTGGACCTGCCGGGTGAGCGGTACTGGGTGTTCTTCCTCAACGGCAAGCCCGTCCACTACCTGCGGGACCCCGAGCTGCAGTCCGAGTCCATCGAGTCCCTGCTGATCCGCAAGAAGCTCCTCTCCCAGCCGGTACTCGACTGGGTGCGCTGGCTGTCCGAGGTGACGTCCCAGCCCATCGTGTCGATCGTGATGCGACTGGGGCTGATCACCGAGGGGCAGATGCACAGCCTGCGCACCACGCAGGTGAAGATGATCACCCGGCGCGTTCTGGATCAGCGCCGGGGCTCGTACCGCCTGTTCGAGGCTCCCGACATCCGCAAGGTGTTCCGCAACCCGGCGGTCACCGTCACCGAGATGTTGTGGAAGCGGGCGACGTTCACCCACGCCAACCTCACCGAGGCCCAGATCGACGCCCACCTGGAGAAGCTGCGGGACAAGGCGATCTCACCAACTCCGCTGGGGGAATCCTTGCTGACCCAGTTCCCCCTCACGGACGAACAGCGGGCGCTGGTGGAGAGGCATCTGAGCGCCCAGACACCGTTCAGTGAGCTGCGCAAGCGCGCGGGTGGACTCGAGCGCAGGGATGTGGTCGAGCTGGTGTTGTGTCTCCAGCTGATGGGGCTGGTTGCCCTGACCAAGATCCGGCGGGGCCGCGATCCCGAGGCGGCGCGGCTGGAGCGCCTCCTCCGACAGCAGTACGCCAAGCTGGATGGCCACCACTTCGACTTCCTCGATCTCCACTGGTCCGCGCTGCCCGAGGAGATCGACGCGGCCTGCGACACGGTCGAGGAGACCCTGGAAGATATCGCCTCGGCGGCCGCGTTCATCCGCGACTTCGACCGCATCTCGGCCCGCCTGCGCACCCGCATCGACGATCTGCGGACCCTCGCCCGGGACAAGCGCGCGCGCAAGAAGTACCGGGCCCGCCTGGTGGGTGAGGCCGAGCGGACGATGGCCTCCGAGATGTACCTCAAGCAGGCCGAGATGGCCCTGTTCCGCAAGGAGTACCCCCAGGCCGAGGAGTGCTTCCGCCGGATGCTCGAGATCGACCCGGGCGGGAGCGGGAGCGCCGAGCGGCGCCAGCGGGCGCGCGAGGCGCTGGCCGTGATCCGCAGCGCGAGCAGCGCGCCACGGCCGCGCTAGGCGCCCTTCGGCCGACACTTCCCCAGCGCTTACTTCGCCCCCCCCGCGCGCTGCCCGCGACAACCTCCCGTGATACCATTCCCGCAGGGGGGGGCGAGGGGTCGTGTCCATGTCAGCGGTCGAGATTCGTCTCGTCTACGCCACGTCCGCACGCGCGGGGGAGGCGTACTTCTCCGGGCTGCGCCACGGGCTGGCCACCGCGGAGATGATCGACCCCCCCGGCGAGGGAGCCACCGCCACCGTCGTCATCGAGTTGCCGTACGCGGGGGAGGAGCTGCGGGTCGAGGGCACCGTCGTGCACGCCAGCCCCGTTGCCACGGTGGTCCGCCTGGACGAGGTTCCGTCGGACCTCCATCTGCTCATGGGGAGCGGGGAAGGTGACCTCGGGGCAGCCCCCGGTTCGATCTCCGGTTCGTTCTCCGATTTCACCATCACCGGCGAAGGGGACGACGAACCGGGTGACGCGGAGCAGACGCTGGTCACCCAGGCACCGCCGGATCTCGCCAACGCGATCCCCGGCCCCGACACCCGGTCGAACATCTCCTCGCCCCCGGAGGTCTTCGGCCCCGTCAAGACGCCGCGCGTACCCCCCCCCCGGCGAGACGCCCCACCCGCGCCACGGCCCGTGGGGCGGGAGACCCTCGAGGCCCAGGTGGGCATCCCCGTTCCCTTCGAGCCCGGGATCCTCGTGCCCGGGGCGGCCCGATTCCGCGCCGACTTCGCCGAAGTACCCCCGTCGTCGCTGTTCTTGCGCATGCACGTGGATCGGCTCACCGGCGTTGGACTGATCCTCGTCGACGACAGCCGCTACTGGCTCTACGTCCTGGAGGGGAGTCCGGCCCACTACGTTCGCGAACCCGCTTCCGAGGATGCCTCGATCGAGGCGCTTCTCGCGCGGCAGGGCCTGCTGCCACCGGCGATCCTGGATCAGGTCCAGCTCCTGGCCCAGCTGACGGCCCGCCCCCTGGTCTCGGTGGTCATGCGACTGGGGCTGGTCACCGACTCCCAGATGTCGAGCCTGCGCAAGGAGCAGGCCCGTCTGACCACCGCAGATCTCCTGGAGCGACGGGAGGGCAGCCTCCGGTTCTTCGATTTTCCCGAGATCGCAGATCTGTTCACCCGGGCCACCGTCCCGGTGGTGGAGCTGCTCTGGCACCACGCGTCCAACGTCTCCACCGCGGTGTCCGCCGAGGACGCCGCCGCACGGCTCCAGGAGATGGAGGGCTACCAGGTCGCCCTGACGGACGTGGGCAAGCGCGTGCTACACGAGCTGCCGCTGGAGGGAACCCAGCGGGAGTTCCTCAACCAGCTGACCCGCCCCACGCGCCAGGTCAGCAAGCTGATGAAGCGGGCGCGAATCTCCACCCGGATGGCGGTTCGCCTGCTCCTGGCCCTGGAGTGGATGGGCGTCATATCCATGGCCGGGGCGACCGGGAATTCCCCCCTCGTCCGCCAGTTTCGCGGGCGCATCGCCCGGGCGGAGGGGAGCCACTTCGATCTGCTCGACCTGCACTGGTCTGCGCTGCCCGAGGAGATCCGGGCGGCCTGCGACGCCCTGGAACGCGAGATCCGGGAGATCGAGAAGTCGGGGGCCGAGATCGAGGACTTCGCCGAGCTCCGCAAGGCCCTGTTGCGGCGGGCGTCCGACATCCGCGACCTCACCCTGGAGGATCGGGAGCTGCAGGACTACGTCGCCGAGCTCGCCGCGGCGGACGACCGGGAGACCGCTGCGGCGATGTTCTGCACGCAGGGCGAGATGGCGCTCTACCGCGGGGATGAGCTCCAGGCCCGCAACTGCTTCCGCCGCGTCGTCGCGGTCGATCCCGGCCTGCCGTCCGGCGAGGAGCGCCGGGCGCGCGCAGCAGAGGCCCTGGCCGACCTCGACGACTGACCCGTCCGGTCCGCCGGCGGCGGCCGCGGGCTATACTCCCCCCCCATGGCCGATCGCTGGCCCGAATACGAACAAGCCCGCCGCGCGACCCGCCGCCAGTTCTTGCTGATCGGCGGCGGCTCCGTCGCAGCGGTCGCGACCCTCGGGGGTCTCGTCGCGACGCCGCTGTTGCGGCGGGGGCCCTACCCGGCCCCTTCGCGTTCCCTGAGCGTGCTCTCCGACATGGACGCGCAGGTACTCCGGGCGGTGGTCGGCGTCGTCTTCGGGCAAGACGTGGATCCGGATCCCATCGTGGAGCGAATCGACCGCAGCCTCGACAAGGTCGACCCCGCCCTGCGCAACGGACTGACCACGGCGTTCCCCTTCCTCGAGGGGGGAGGCTTCGTCTTCGGCGGTCGGCTGCAACCCTTCACGGAGCTGCCGCCGGATGCCCAGGCCGCGCTCTTCGACCGCTGGTCGGGGAGCCACGTGCTGGTCTGTCGGCAGACCACGGCCCTGCTCGAGGAGCTGGTGATCCTCCATCACCTGGGACCGGGCGCGTCGTGATCCTGGACTCCGCCACCATCCGGGGACCCGTGAATCTGTCGGCCGACGTCTGCGTCGTGGGCGCCGGGACCGGCGGCGCCGTGGTGGCCCGTACCCGGGCCCGTGCGGGGCTGGACGTGGTGGTGGTCGAGGCTGGCCGCGCCGGGGGACCGGGAACGAACGCCATCGGGCCCCTGGAGCGGATGCGCGAGCAGGGCCTGCAGGCGACCGCGGACCGAGGGCTCGAGGTGCGCCAGGGGGTGCTCCCCGGGGGGAGCTCAGAGCTGGGCTCCAACCTGGCCTGGCGGGCACCGACCGCCATCATCGAGGGCTGGGAAGCGCGCGGTCTGACGATGCTCGGGCCCGGTCTGCTGGAGGCGTACGAGGCCATCGAGCGCCGGTGTCCAGCCGGGGAGGCCTCATCGGCAGCCCCCCACCCCCTCGAGGAAGCAGCCGACCGCCTGGGTCGACCGTTCCGCCGCCTGGCGGGGGAGGCCCGGGGCGATCGTCGCGACCGCGAGGCCCCGCCTCCCCCCCGATCGGTGCGGACCCATTGGCTGGACGACGCGGACCTCGCCGGAGCCCGGATCGTGTGCGGATTCCACGTGGACGAGGTGGAAGCCGACGGGGATGCGGTGGTGCGCGCCCTGTCCAGGGAGGAGGTCCCCTTCCCCCTGAGGGTCCGCGCCCCCGCGGTGGTCTTCTCCGCCGGGGCCGTCCACACGCCCTCGATGATGCTGTGGAGCCACCTGCCCGACCGGCACCGACAGATGGGCCAGGGCCTGAGGCTCCAGCCCTCGGCCCCGCTGGTCGCGGGCTTCGACGACCCGGCGTCGGGGGATTCCGCGCCCCGGTTCGAGATCGATCTGGACGACGGCGAACCTCCGGACGCCCGTGCCCGGAACCTGACCCTCCCGACCTGGGAGCTCGCACGGTACCTGCCGCTGCGCGGAGTCGAGCTGGCACGGACCCTGGCCGATCCGGGCGCCCTCGCCACGTTGATGGTGACGCTGCGCGACCGGCGTTCGGGGTGGGTGGTGCCCATGACCGGCAGCCACGCGGTCATTCGCTACGAGCTGTCCCCCGGCGATCGCCGCCGGCTGCGTCGAGCCCTGGAGGCGGGTACCCAGCTCCTGCTGGAGGCGGGGGCGAGCCGGGTGTGGACCTCCCACGCCGTCCCCACCTGCGTCACGGCGGCCTCGGAGGTCGAACTCGTGGCCGACCGCGGCTATCTGCCCTGTGACCTGAGCTTGCTCAGCACCGATCCCCTGGGGACCTGCGCGGCCGGTGAAGACCCCCGTGACTCGGTGACCGGCGAGGGAGGGCGGGTGCACGGGCTGGACGGGTTCTACGTGGCGGACGCATCCCTGATCCCCGATGCCCCCGGTGTCCCGGTCGGACACACGGTGGCCGCGCTGGCGCTGCAGGTGGCCGACGCCGTCAGCGGGGACCTGGGGGGTGCGGGGGGCTGAGACCCCGGGGATCGAGCGGCGGGCTCAGTGGCCGCCGCCCCCCTTGGACTTGGGCTTGGCGTTCCACAGCCGCATCGCCAGGACCAGGCCGATCAGGGCGATGGGGATCATCGACACGGGCCAGGGCCACCAGTTGTTGGGGTCCGCCGCCGATCCGGCCCAGGTGTCACCGCCCTCGCGGGGCAGGATGAAGTAGTAGGTCCCGGACATCACCGCCGTGCCCAGGTAGACGAACCCGTCGATGAGGCCCACGGCGGTTCCCGCGTTCTTGGCGCCGCCGAAGTCCATGCTGGCCGTACCCGACAGCATGCCGTGCACGCCGATCACCGCCAGCGACATCAGGACCACCAGCATGGCCACCACGGGCTGCTTGTAGGTGAAGGTCATCACGATCGCGCAGACCAGCATCACCGCGTACAGCATTACCGCGACGGGTCCGCGGCGGGAGCCGAAGATCCGGTCGGAGAGCACGCCTGCGAACACGCCGCCGAGGATGCCCGCGCAGCACAGGACCATGCCCCAGTTGTCGTAGACGAAGCTGCCCTCCAGGTGGAGCATGTCGTCGGTCTGACTGGCAAAGGTGCGGAACCACTGCATGATCGCCTGGCGCAGGAAGCCCGAGCAGAACTCCACGAACGCGATGGTCAGGATCACGGGGTTCTTCAGCAGCAGGCCGAACACCTTGAACACGCTCAGCCGGGGGCTGTCGTCACCGGCGGTGGCGTCGCCGGTGTGGAAGTCCTTCAGCCCTGCCTCCCCGGGGGTGTTGCGGACCGCGAAGAGGTCGATCACCCACAGCACGCCCAGGATGACCGCCGGCACGAAGAACACGAAGGCGAGTCCCAGATTGGGGGCGGTGGGATCGTCGGGTTCGAAGAAGCCGAGGATCTTGTACGACCAGTCGTAGGCGAAGTAGAGCCCGAGGGATATCAGGATCCCGAAGATGGCCCCGAACACCCCCCGTTCCTTCACGTGGAACCACGGCGCGTTCACCTTGACGATGGCCACCGCCCCGAAGCTCTGGAAGTACATGTTGATCGAGTACAGCACCGCGAACGCGGGGACGAAGTTGCCGGCCAGGAAGGTGTACCCCGCCCCCTCGTAGAGCACCGACATCGACGCCAGCCCCATGACGGCGTTGATCACGAAGATGCCGGCGGCGCCGATCATCATCGCCTTCTTGCCGCCGATGCGGTCGGTCAGCGGGCCGTTGATCACGAAGGCGAGGCCGTAGACCGCCGTGCCGATGCCGAAGATCAGCGAGAAGTCCTCGTTGCCCATCAGGGCGGCGCCGTCCAGGTCCTCCAGCTTCTCGAAGGCGTGCTTGCTGACCTTGAGGTTGTAGCGCCCCATGTAGAAGAACGCGTAGGTCAGCCCCAGCGGCAGCCAGTTGAGCACCCGCCGCATGCGGAACTGGTCGGTGTGGCCCAGCCCCTCGACCTTGGGCAGCCGGCCGATGACGAACGCGATGACCACCAGCAGGATCGCGATCGGGCCCAGCTCCTTCCACCAGACCTTCTCCTTCTTCTCCCCGTGGGCCGCAGCCGCGGAGTCGTCGTCGCCGTGTTCGGCGGTCTCGCCCCCGCTCACCGCGGTTCCGGTCTGCGCTGCGTCCGCGCTGTCGTCGTCGCCCGCCTCCGCGCTGTCGTCGTCCGCCACCTCCGCGCTGTCGTCGTCGGCGGGAGCCTCCGCGCTGTCGTCGTCCGCCGGGACCTCCGCGGCGGCCGGCGCCGGCGTCTCGGGGGCTTGCTGTGCCGCCGACAGCGCCGGCAGGCACAGCAGCGCCAGCAGGGATATCAGGGTGAGCAGGTGGCGCGGCTCGCGCAGAGGCCGGAGCAGGCGTGGTGTTCTCATCGATTCCATCCCCATCGAGGTGGGCCCGCAGGGCGGGCCGTGCCGCACGATAACACAGCCGGCACCCCCCCGATCAGTCGCGTTGGCGACGGCGGCGGGACGCCAGGATCCCCAGCGAGATCCCGATCACTGCGGTCCCCAGGGTGACCGCGCCGCCCAGCTCCAGGGCCGGGATCCGGTAGCGCAGTCGCACCTCGTGGCGACCCGGCTCGAGGGGCACCGAGAGCTGGTGACCGTTGATCTTCTCGGTGGCCACCGCCACGCCATCCACCGTGGCGCGCCAGTAGGGATCCCAGGGGCGCAGCCAGAGGATCCGGCCGGGGCGCGACGCGTGCACCCGGACCGCGAATCTTCCGTCGCCGTCCAACTCCGGCGCGAGGGCCCGCCCGCTGGACGTGGGGTCGTCCCGCGGTGTCCAGCGGACCTCGGGCAGGGGTTCGGCGATGCGCAGGGCGGTCACCGTACACGCCGCTCCCCGGGCGTCCCCGCCCTCGAAGGACTCCACCAGGGGCACCTGGAGCAGGGACTCCCGGTGGGCGGGGTGGTGGACGAGAAGGTGGGTGACGCCGGCGATCCGGAGGCGATGGATGCGGTCCGCCATGGGCAGGGGACCCAGGCCGGCGTAGGTGGCGTGGACGTCCGCGGGGTGCATCACCAGCCAGCCGAAGGGCAGGCCGAACCCGTGGGCGGCGGGAATGCCGGGGAACAGGCTCTCCCTCAGCACCTGGGTCAGCGAGGCCCCGGGTCGGG
>CAZITQ010000108.1:26402-30205 GCA_964542165.1 uncultured Rickettsiales bacterium | reverse complement strand
AGGACTCCTCGCAGCCGTAGCGATCCAGGATCTCGTCGACCCGTGCCTGTTCCATCTCGCTCAGGCCTCCCCGCCCGGCAGCGCCTTGCCCCGGGAGTTGAGGAATTCGGTCGCCGCGTCGAAGCCCAGCTGAAACGCCCGGTGGTTGATCTCGACCACCTTGGGCTTGCGGGCGAACTGGTGCTGGATCTGGTCCCGCGCCGACTCGAGGGTGACCGCACCGGTCAGGGCCACGTACGCGCCGAACATCACCACGTTGGGCGAACGGGTGGCCCCGATGCTGTTGGCCAGGTCGTTGGCCGGCATGTACATGATCTCGATGTCGTCCCGCTCGAAGCGGACCTTGACCAGCGAGCTGTTGACGATCAGCAAGCCGCCCGACTGCAGCGCCGGTCCGAACTTCTCCAGCGAGGGTTGGTTCATCACCGCGGCGGCAAAGGGCACCGACACGACCGGCGAGCCGATGGGCTCGTCGGCGATGGTCACGGTCACGTTGGCGGTGCCGCCCCGCATCTCGGGGCCGTAGGAGGGCAACCAGCAGACCTCCTTGCCCTCCTCCATCGCGGCCAGCGAGAGCAGCTTGCCGATCAGCAGCATGCCCTGGCCGCCAAAGCCGGCCAGCACGACGTCAGTCTTCATCGATGCCCCTCCCGGGTCCCGGGCCGTCCTCCGGCCGCTTCTTGATGCCCAGCGGGTAGTACGGAACCATGTTCTTCTCGACCCACTTGCACGACTCCAGCGGCGACAGCCCCCAGTTGGTGGGGCAGGTCGACAGCACCTCGACGAAGGTGAAGCAGGTCCCGGCCTTCTGGTAGGCGAACGCCTCCTTGATGGCCGCCTTGGCCTTGATCGTGTGGGCCGGCGTGTGTACCGCCACCCGGGCCACGTAGGCCGGCGTGCTCAGCCCCGCGATCAGCTCGGCCACCCGCATCGGGTAGCCCACGTCGTCCACGTCGCGGCCGGTGGGGGAGGTGGTGGTGCGCTGGCCGGGCATGGTGGTCGGAGCCATCTGGCCGCCGGTCATGCCGTAGATGGCGTTGTTGACGAAGATGACCGTGAACTTCTCGCCGCGGTTGGCCGCGTGCACGATCTCCGCCATCCCGATGGAGGCCAGGTCGCCGTCGCCCTGGTAGGTGAACACGATCAGGTCCGGCCGGCAGCGCTTGGCGCCGGTGGCCACCGCCGGGGCGCGCCCGTGGGAGGCCTCGAACATGTCGCAGTTGAAGTAGTTGTAGGCCAGCACCGAGCAACCCACCGGGGCGACGCCCACCGCCTTGCCGACCACGCCGAGCTCCTCGAGGGACTCGCCGACCATGCGGTGGATCGTCCCGTGGGTACACCCGGGACAGTAGTGGGTCGGGACGTCGACCAACCCCTGGGGCCGCTGGAAGATGATCTCCATCGACGTCTCCTTTCTAGTCGTCAATCAGGTTGAGCATCGCGTCGCGGACCTGCTCCGGCGTGGGCACCAGCCCCCCGGCCGTACCGAAGAAGTGGACCGGCTTGGTCCCCTCCATCGCCAGCTTCACGTCCTCGACCATCTGGCCCATGCTCATCTCGATCGAGATGACCTTCTTGGCCTTGTCCCCGGCTTTTCGCACGGCGTCGTAGGGGAAGGGGTACAGGGAGATGGGCCGGATCAAGGAGATCTTCTTCCCCTCGGCCCGCAGCTTGGCCATCGTGGTGCGGCAGATGCGGGACATGGTCCCGTAGGACACCACCAGCAGGTCCACCTCCTCGTCGGTGTGGAAGTCCTGCCAGCGCTGTTCGTTCTTCGTCACCTCGGCGTACTTGGCCTGCAACATGAGGTTGATGGCGTTGCACTCCTCCGGGTCGAGGTAGAGCGAGTTGACGATGTTGCGCTTGCCGTTCTGCCGCGACCCGGTCCCGGTCAGGGCCCATGGTTTGTCGGGTTCCTCGTGGAAGCCGGGCTCGGGCAGCGGGTGGTCGCCGAAGTCCACCGGCTCCATCATCTGGCCGATCATGCCGTCGCCGAGGATCATCACCGGGTTGCGGTACTCGTCGGCCATGTCGAAGGCCTGGATCACCAGGTCCACCGCCTCTTGCACCGACGCCGGCGCCAGCACGATCAGCCGGTAGTCGCCGTGACCGCCGCCCTTGGTGGCCTGGAAGTAGTCCGACTGGGCCGGCAGGATGCCGCCCAGGCCCGGACCGGAGCGCACGATGTTGACCAGCACCACCGGCAGCTCGCAGCAGGCGATGTAGGACAGGGCCTCGGTCATCAGGCTGATGCCCGGGCTGGAGGACGTGGTGAGCACGCGGACGCCGACGCCGGCGGCGCCGTAGATCATGTTGCTCGCGGCCACCTCGCTCTCGGCCTGCACGAAGGTGCCGCCGATCTCGGGCATGCGCTTGGACAGGTATTCGGGGACCTCGGACTGGGGCGTGATGGGGTAGCCGAAGAAGTACCGGCAGCCCGCCCGCAGCGCGGCCTCGCCGATGGCCTCGTTCCCCTTCATCAGGACCTTCGCCATGTTCGACTCCTAATAGGGGAAGAAGTTGTACTGGGTGCCATGGACGCCGACCTCGATGGCCACGTCCGGGCAGTTGATGGCGCACATCCGGCAGCCGATGCAGCGGGGCCGGTCAAGGACCCGGGCGTAGAAGTAGCCCTTCACGTTGAAGTCCTTGGACATCCCCAGGATCCGCTGCGGACAGGCCTGCGTGCACAGCTCGCAGCCCTTGCAGCGTTCCTTGTTGACGTTCACCTTGGGCATGGCCTCAACCTCGCATCAGCCTCTGACGTTCCCGCTCGCCGGCCCACCCGAGGGACTGGCTGTCGTCCACCCAGGGGGGGAGCATCTCCCGGTTGATCACCAGGACGGGGGCGTCGAAGGCGGTCAGGTCCATCTCGTCGGCGATCCACGCCGGCACCACCACCATCTCCAGCGGCAGCCCGGCCCGCTCCGCGACCTCGAGGGCGAACTGGTACCCCTCGAGCACGGTGTCGGGCGTGGTCTCCATGATCAGGTGCGTGTTCGACACCAGGCCGGTGACGAACAGGCGCGAAGAGGTCTCGATCTGCTCCCTCATTCGCAGGCAGCCGTCCACCGTGTCGGTGAACGGGCGGGAGCGGTTGATCACCTGCAGCATCTTGTAGTCGCCCGGCGGCGGGAAGTCGTTGGCCAGGTGGCTGAGGGCCTTGGCCCCCACGTCGTCGCCGCCCACGTCCAGGATCGCCACCCCCTCCTCCTGGCTCAACAGACCCTTGACCGCGGGCAGCACGATGGGCAGGTCGGCGTGCCGGTTCGCGCCCCGGGGCACGACCACGCGGATCCCCCGCTCCTCCATCTCCTCGGTGGCCTCGCGGCAGCGGAAGTAGGGATTGACGATATCCAGGTCGGCGATGGCCAGCGAGTGCCCCTGGGCGGCCATCTGCAGGGCGAAGTTGACGGCGACCTCGGTCTTGCCACTGCCGTAGTTGCCCACGAAGGCCATGAGACGGGCGAGGGGCAGGGGTGCCGAGACCTGGGGAGCCATTCTGTCCTTTCCCGGCCCGGGCAGCGGCCGGCGGAAGCGCCGTTTTCTAGCATTCGCACGCGCGTGCTGTCAAGCAGGGTACACGGGCCTTGCATGAGATAAACTGCTGATATCACTAAGATATTCTAGCCCGAACGATCGTTCGACTTCGCAGCGGCGGCGGCGGCGGATCGCTCCGTAGGGATCGTTCTGGTAGGGTCGGGAAGAACGTGCGCTTCGTGGCGCACAGGAGACCTGCGATGCGCCGTCTCGCGCCGTTGTTCGCGCTACTCGCCCTGCTGGCCGTGCTGGGCTGCCCGCCC
>CAZITQ010000108.1:0-26392 GCA_964542165.1 uncultured Rickettsiales bacterium | reverse complement strand
GGGGGCGCGGGGGGTGGGCGCCGCCCCCCCGGCGGGGGGGGGGGGGGGGCGCCCCCCCCCCCCCCCCCGACGACGACGACGACGGATCCTCGGGAAACCACGCCTGCGTGTCCGAGGTCCCCGGCTTCCCCGAGTACTGCATCGAGATCGGAGACCGCGGCGAGTGCCCGTCGGGAGACGACACCAAGACCTTCCACGAGGACACCGCCTGCGACGACCTGGGGTACACCTGGGAGTGCCCCTCGGGGGTCTTCGTACAGCAGGGCGGTAGCTGCTTGTAGCCGAGATCCGGGAAGAACCTAGATCCACAACCTCAACACGAACACGATCTCCGTCTGTTCGCCGGCGCTCGCGCCCTCGTCCAGGAGTTCGGAGAGCTGGGACTCGTGACCGAAGAGCTCCAGACCGCCGGGGATCTCCAGGCTACGCCAGACCGCGCCCTCCACGGCCTCGCGGTCGGGCAGCTCCTCGAAGGCCATCGCGATCAGCTCCAGCAGGATCGCCACATCGAGATCGTCCAGCGCCGGCTGGTGGTCCCGGAGCGTGGCGACCAGGGCGGATTCCCAGGCTGTGGTCGGGATCGGCAGCGGCCCCTCGAAGCGGCGCTCGACCCACCGCCGCTCGCCGGGTGGCTCCCCTCCCTCGGACTCGAACTCGGACTCGGACTCCGACTCGGACTCGGACTCGGACTCCGACTCGGACTCGGACCCGGACTCGAGCAGGGCTATCCGCTCCTCCGCCCCCGGTAGCCCCGCGATCCAGCGCCCCGGCCCGGAGACGTCCCCGTCGCCACCCTGTCCGCCGCCGGCGACACCCCCGCCGCCGTCCCCGGCCAGGCCGTCGGGATCCGGGACCTCGGCGACCCAGATCTCCAGGTCCTCCCGGACCTCCCCGATCTCCGCCTGGTTCCGGTCCAGGGAGTACACCCGGTCCTCCCGGAAGCCCTGGTCGAGCAGACGGTTCATGAACCGGTTACCCGGGTCGTAGGTCCGAACGAAGTCCTCGAATCGCCCCATGTCCGCCTGGGTGCACTCCAGCGAGGCGTCCGCCCGCCGGGCCTCCCGGAGCAAGAAGGCGAGTTCCTCGGGATCCTCGGTGGATTCGATCTGACGACGAAGCCGCTTCAGCTCCTTGCGCTGCCGCCTCAGATCGTCCTCGAGCAGCGATTCGCGCCGCTGCCAGCTCGCGGTGATCCGGATCAGCTTCGCCAGGTCCTTGGGATCCAGCAACGAGATGCTCAGTCCGTGGGGGTTGTGGGGTCGGATCCGCGGGCCCCGCAGGGGCGGCGCGTCGTCGGGGATCGCCAGCGTCCGCACCGCCGGGCGGAAGCCCAGGTCGTGGGGCTCGACCAGCTCGTCCCACATGGCCACCATTCGATCCTCGAGGGCGGCCCGGGAGGCCTCGTCCATGCCGGTGGTCGGGAAGGTGGCGTCGTAGCGGTCCAGGACGTCGTCCTGGGCCTCCATCAGCTGCATCACCGCCGACTCCCGGGCGCGTTCCACACCCTCGGTCAGCGTGACCTCGCGATCCCCGATCTCGCCCTCGTACCACAGCAGGGATTCGAGGACGTAGGTCTCCTCGTCCAGCGCCCTCCAGTCGTCCGGGAGTCCGTCCTCGCACAGGTACTCGCGACGGGCGCGTTCCGGCGAATCGAGCCAGGTCTCGACCAGCCGGCGGCCGTCGTCGGAGCAACCGCGCAGTCGCCAGTTCCACATCCGCCAGACCGCGGGTGTCGACCGGTCGTTGAGGGCGTGGACGTGGACCCGGCGCAGGGCCTCCATCGCCACGATCACCTCGTCCCGGTCACCCGACAGGCAGGCCTGGGACTCCAGGTCGCCGAGCCAGTCGCGCAGGGGCTCTCCGGAGACCCGGTACTCGGTCATCACCTGCTCGAAGCCCCGGCCGGGCCGTTCGAGGTCCAGCTGCCCACGGGCGAGCCCGGGCAGGGCGAGCAGGCAGATCAGCGGGAGGATCGTCCGCACGTTGGGGGCAACACGCGGGAGCGGGTGGGTATTTCGGGAAGGTTCGAACCCGGGAACGCTCGGTCCCGCAGATCAATACTCCTCGTGCGTCCCGTCATCACACTCGGTCACCCCGTGCCCGTCGCTGTCCCACGCGCTCGTGCACTGGACCTCGACGCCGCCGGGGCCAAGGCGGGTGTATTCCATGGAGCCGGACAGATCCAGGTGGTTGTAGGTGTGGCCCCAGGCCACGGGGTTGGTGGGGGCGTCGGGGACATCCATCTCCCAGTCGCCCTCGTAGTCGCCGTCGGCGTGGTAGTCCCAGTCGCCGGTCGTCACCCGCCCTTCGCCCCGCTGGGCCACGTAGGTCCCGGCTCCGGAGCCGTCGCCGAGGATCGTCCGCTCGATCTCCTGGTCGGGCGAGGCGTCGGTCTCCAGATCGTCGTAGACGATGCTGTCGTCCCGGGTGAAGTCCTCGTTCAGCTGGCTCTGGAACTGGATGGTGGTGAGGCCACCGATGTCGCCATCGACGGTCTCGTCGGCGGTCATGGCGCCGGTGAACACGGTCTCCGCGGTCACGGCGGTGGCGTCCCCGCGCCGGTCCTCGCTGGTGTACGAGACGCTCCGGATGCACCCCACCTGCTGCGACGATCGCTGCTGGGTCTCCACGAACCCGTCCAGGTAGGTCAGCGTCACGGTGGTCTCGGCGGTCATGTCGCCGTTGGATTGGAAGGTGACCGTGCCCTCGGCCTCCTGGGTCGTGACCTTGTAGCCCTCGTCGTAGGTCATGCTGGCGGAGAGGGCGCCGGTGGAGGCGGCGTAGGTTCCCGTGACGGTGTCCCCAGGACTGCTGGGGAAGGTGGCCTGGAAGCTCCCGTCCGCCTGCAGGTCGGCCAGCCAGTAGTGCAGTCCCCCTAGCCGTTCGTTCAGGTAGTCGAACTCGCAGGACAGGGTCTCGACGTCGAAGGGGGGAGCGCCTCCGTCGTCGTCATCGTCGTCGCCGAGGGTCACGCCTCCGGGACAGCCCGCCAGGGCCAGGCTCGTGATCGCAATGCTCATCGCCAGGATCGCCAGAATCGAGTCGCGCATCGTTCGTCCTCCACGGAATGAAAGGGTGATGGGGCGGAGGACACCGGGGGAGACCGAAAGGTTAATGCGACGGCTACCCCGCCCTTCCCCTCCCCGCCAGCCTCTCCTGGGGGCGGGTGGGCGGGGGAGGGGGGGGGGGGGGGGGGGGGGGGGGGGGGGGGGGGGGCCGGGGGGGGGGGCCGCGCGAGGGACTGGGGGGGCAGGGATGCGAGGGGAGGTTGGAGGGGGGCCTCAGCGGGGGGCCCTGTTCCGACGTGTCGGGGGCGAACACCGAGATGTAGCAGGGTTCGCCGTCGGATCCGTCGAAATAGGGGGCACCGGATCCCTCGGTGATCTCGATGTAGCTGTCTCGGGTCGTGCAGCGGGCCTTGCCCGCGCCACCCGGGGCCAGCATCGCCACGTAGATCACGTGGTGCCGCTCGTGGTGAATCTTGTAGCCCATCACCGTGCCGTCGTCGCCCTTGATGACCTCGGTCACCAGGTGTGGAAGCGTGTCCTGAGCCGCGGCCGTGGACGCCGCCGCCAGCGCGAGCAACAGGGCGAGCACCAGCGCGGCGACCGTTCCCACCGTCGTGATCCGATCCATCGCCACCTCCCGTGTCGGGTGTGTCCCCGTTCTACCATTGACGATCCATGTGTAGGATTCCTTTCATGCACAGCCGCGATTTCACCCGCTCGTTCCCCGCTCTCCCCGCGATCGTCCTGCTCGCCATCTCGGCGCTCGCCCTGCCGGCCTGCGAGAAGAAGGACCCCTGCGACGGCATCGACAACGACGGGGACGGGTACGTGGACGAGGACCTGGAGGCCGACGAGGTCACCCGCCCCTGGTTCCCGGACGCGGACGGGGACGGCTTCGGCGACCTGGATTTCATCCTCGCGCCACCGGTGTGGGCCTGCGCGGCCCCGGAGGGACGGGTCAACAACAACTTCGACTGCGACGACACGGATCCGGGGATCCATCCGGACACCCCCGAGGTCTGCAACGACGTGGACGACGACTGCGACGGGACCGTGGACGACGGGGTCGGGGACACCTACTACAGCGACGTGGATGGGGACGGGTACGGGGACGGCGGAGCGCCGGTGGTGGCCTGCGAACCGGGGGAAGACGTCGTGGACAACGACGAGGATTGCGACGACGCCGACGGAGCGGTGTTCCCGGGCGCCGACGAGATCTGCGACGGCAAGGACGGCGACTGTGACGGAGTGGTCCCCGACGACGAGGTCGACGGAGACGGGGACGGGTACCTGGGCTGCGGCGAGGACTGCGACGACGGGGACGCGTCCGTGCACCCGGGGGCCTTCGAGATCTGCGACGGTGTGGACAGCAACTGCGACGGCGCCGTGGACGACGCGGACAACGACGGGACGGGCGGGGTGGACTGCGAGGAGGCGCTGGTCGTGGTGTCGTGGACCTTCGCCCAGGTGCAGGATCTCTGCCCGGTGACCCTGGACGTCTACCCGGACATGGAGACCCTGGTCATCGCCGACGCCCTCCTCGATCGGGGACTCGGCTCCCTGGTCGTGGTCGAGGACGAACTCGAGGGCGTCTTCGCCGAGCAGATGCAGGAGCACCCGCTGGTGATCGTGCTCAACGGGGGACTGCCCTGGAGCGCCGGCTTCTTCAACGACACCCTGCCCGCACTCCAGCGGGCGGCGGACGAGGGGATCCCCCTCTACCTGGTCGGTGACGACGTCCTCGACCAGCTGGACGAGTCCGCAACCCTGCCGTCCCTCACCGGTCTGGAGGCCTACGCTGGCGACGGAGAGGCCGGCCTGGTCGACGTGGCCGACGCAGCCCACCCCATCGCCGACGGCCCCGGCGGCACCCTCGCCTCCTTCGCGGTGGACGTGGACATGGACCAGGCCGTGGCGAGCGGGGGCACCGACGTCGTCCTGGCGCAGGCTGGCAACGGTCATCCGGCGCTGACGGTCTCGCAACCGCCCGACGGGGCTCCCGTGGTGGTCCAGCTCTTCGGAATCGCCTCCGCGGGCGACACCTGCCCGGTCACCGCAGGCGGTGAGTCCGAGGTCGTCGCCCACAACGTGCTTTCCTGGCTCCTGGAGTAGAGAGACCCGCGATCCGCGCCGACCGTGGCACCCGGCCTTCTGGGGTCAGTCGTCGGAGGATTCGATCAGGTGGCCCGCGAACTTGCCCGCTGACCGCACGAAGATCGCGGTCTCGAAGGGTTCGGACATCACCTCCAGGGCCGCCGCGTAGTCCTCCTCGTCCCCTGGTTCGGGGACGTTGAGGCCGAAGAAGACCACGTCGGCGTCCGCGCTGGCCTCGTGGATCAAGCTCTGGACCGTGCGGCCCCCCGACGGGACGATGACGGCGCTGTCGGCCCGGATCCGGGCCTCGGTGATCATCTCGTCGAGGGTGCGGGCCATGCGCGCCCGCTCCTCCTCGTCGCCCACGATGCTGCGCAGGGTGATGGTCGCCCGGCGCCAGGCCGGGTTCGCCCGCAACAGGTGGGCCAGCAGCAGCATCAGATCGCCGTTGTGCTGCATACCCCGCCACCAGACGTCGATCCGCCGGTGCTCTCGGGGTCCGCTCTCCATGGGGAGCTTGGCCAGGATCGTGTTCTTGCGGATCTGCGTCATGGCCCGCATGTGGCGCAGCACGAAGGCCAGCCCCGGGCGGCTCCCGGGCCAGCCGAACATCACGGTGTTGGACTGCAGGCCCGCAAATCCGTTGGCCTGGGCGATGCCGATCACCCCGCCCTCGAAGCGGGGCACCACGTGGACCTCGGCGAAGGCGGTCAGCCCCTCGTCGTCCAGGGCCTGCTGCATCTCCAGCTGCTTGCCGGCCACGTCCACCGACTCGTTCTCCAGGTCCCCCTCGATCACCTGGCACACGGTGACGACACCCCGGTCCTGGTTGAACCAGTTGGCCATCCGGACCAGCCCCATCCGGCTCGCGGGGTTGGCGGTGAAGGTGAGGATCTGGGGCCGCCAGTTGCGGGCCTGGGGCGGCTGCTGGCGCAGGTTCAGCAGGGCGTGGCGGGCCACGGTGGTCCACAGGCCGGCGCGCAGGTCGCCCCAGTTGCTGCGCAGGGTCCGCCTGCGTAGATAGGCGTACAGGGCGAGCTCGCAGACCACCGCGCAGGCGCAGGCGACGGGGTGGATCAGGAACATCACCCCCACCGCCCCAACGCAGCCCATCAACGAGAGGTACCAGGGCACGCGGATCGTCGGCCTGTAGGAGGGATCGCCCACCAGGCTCTCGAGGGCCGCCGAGAGGTTGATCATCACGTAGAGGGTGAGGAAGAACATCGTCACCCAGCGGCCCACCTGGTTCAGGTCCCCCAGCGCCACCGCCGCCAGGGCGATCCCGCCGGCGACCCAGGTCGCGAGGGTGGGCTGGCCCGTCTTGCTGGTCCGCGACAGCCAGCGGGGCATCAGCCCGTCGCTGGCCAGCGCCTGCAGCACCCGCGGCCCGCCCAGCGCGCTGCCGAAGGCCGACGACAGGATGGCGCCGAACATGCCCGGGTACACGAACACGAAGCCCAGGGCCACGATCCCGAAGGGGGCGGCCTTGACCCAGATCGGCGGTGCCGAGGGATCCAGCTGGGCCAGTTCCTCTCCGCTGACGCGCCCACTGATCGCCAGCAGGACCGGGATCGCCAGGTAGACGACCAGCCCGGTGAGCACCGCGGCGATGGTCCCCCGGGGGATCGACCGTTTGGGATCCTCCAGGTCTCCGCTCATCCCGATCCCCGCGGTGAATCCGGTCACGGCGGGGAAGTAGACGGCGAAGATGACCCAGAACTCCAGGGGCGGATCGCTGCGCTCGTAGTGGGAGACCGTCTCCGGGGCGTGGAGGTCTCCGGAGAACACGCCGAGCACCAGGCCGATCAGGCTCAGCCCCACCGCGACCATGATCGGCACCTGCAGCTTGAGGGTCAGCGCGGCGCTCTTGCCGGCGATGGCGGTGATCCCCAGCACGAGCACGCCGGCGATGGCCTGCATGCTCCAGCCCGGCAGCTCGCCCCACTCCGGCCGCCACAGGAACATCACGGTCTCGGCCAGACCGAAGCAGTACAGCGTCAGGCTCAGCGTCCGGCAGAGGAAGAGGGGGATGCCGATGGCGCCGCCCAGCTCCAGGCCCAGGCTGCGCGAGACCATGTAGTACTCGCCCCCGACCCCCACGCGCATGTTGGTGGCGATGGCCGAGGCGCTCAATCCGGTGATGAGGGTGATGCTGGAGGCCAGCACGACGATCAACAGCGCCTTGGGGAGGCCCGTGTGGCCGAGGACCCAGCCGAAGCGCAGGTACATCATCACGCCGAGGATCGTCAGGACGCTCGGCGTGTAGACCCCGAGGAAGGTGCCGAACTTCTGGGTGGGCTGGGTGGCGCCGTTCACGTGAGTGGTCCGGAACCCATGTTCCTGCTGCTTGGCGGCGAAGTCAACGCGGTGGAGCGGGCGCCGAACGCGAGCCTCAGGCGACGCCGGCAGCGTCCAGGTCGGCGTCGTCGTCGTCGTCCAGATCCAGGATCTCGGGCATGGCGGCCTGACCGAGGTCGATGATGACCTGGTCGCCGCCGTCGTCCCGCGCCGCGCGCAGGCAGCCGGCGGCCCGCCGCAGCAGGGTCTCCGACTCGTCCCCCGGCCGGGCGACGGCGCCCCCCACCGACACCGTCGTGGACAGGGGGCCCCTCGACGTGGCCGAGAACGACGCGGCCACCAGGGCCCGCAGTCGCTCCCCCAGGTCGCTCAGCTCCGCCACGTCCACGTGCTCGGTCACGATCAGGAACTCCCGCCGGCCCCAGCGCCCCGCCACGTCCCGGGGCCGGACGCAGGCGGAGAGGGTGGCGCCGGTCATGGTCAGGATCGCCTCCAGCCGCGCCTCCCCCGTGGGGTCGATGCGTTCGCAATCGCCGTCCAGCCCCAGCAGCAGCACGCCGTGGCGCCAGCCGTAGCGACGGAAGGCGTCGCCGCGGGCCGCCAGCACCTTGAGCAGGTACCGCCGGTTGGGGAGCCGGGTCGTCCGGTCGACCATCGACAGCTGTCGCAGGGCCACGTACTGCTCGAAGCGCCCGCTCCGATCCCAGGCGTCCTCGAACAGCTGGGCCACGCCGAGCACGTGGCCGTCGCTGCGCTGGACCGGGGCCGCGCGGATACGCACGGGGAGGCGATATCCGTCTCGGTGGCGGACGTAGGCGGTGGTCTCTGGGGTCTCGCCCCCTGTCACACAGCGGGCGACGGGGCAGTCCCGGTCACACAGGGCGTTGCCGTGGCCGTCCACGTGGACCAGCAGCCCGTCGTAGCACTGACGCCCCACGATCTCGTCTTCCCGGAACCCCACCAGGCGGCGCGCTGCCCGGTTCCACATCACGATGTGTCGGTGGGGCCCCACCACGAAGAAGCCTTCGTGGAGGACGTCTGCCAGCGCGTCGAGTCGAGTTTCTTCGAACATGGCTCCCGATGGAGTCTTCGGACGTCTCCGGGAATCCTTGAGGAAAAATCGACCTTCAGCGCCCGTGCATCGAGGAGCAGCGGGCATCCACGGCCGCCGCGCCGGCTCGACCCGCCGACGGCGAGCGGTTGGCGTAGCAGTAGACGCACCCCCGGGCGCAGGTGTCGTAGGCACCGATGTCCACCGACGCTCGGCAGCCGCAGCCCTTGCGGGTCGGGGCCGCGCGCAGGCGCACCGGTTCGCCGAGCAGGCGGGCGAGCCGACGATCGTCCACGCAGCGCGCCCGACCCGCGTGCTCCCCCTCCAGGTCGGGCTCGCAACACAGCTCGAGGGCCATGCCCCGCTCGGCCACCGTGAGGGCCAGGTCGCTGACCAGCGTCTCGTCCCGCGTCGGGTCGACCGGCAGCCGGCCGATACCCTCGGCCTCCAGCGCCGGCTCCAGGTTGCGCAGCGTCTTGCGGTACAGGTCCACGAAGCTGGTCACGCAGGTGTCGGTGAGGCCCTCCAGCCGCCGGGAGAGTTCCCCCACGCGGCGCCGGTGGTACGACGGCGGTGTCCGCTCCGTGAGGATCACCGGGTCGTAGCGCCAGACGATCGAAGCCTCGCCCATCACCTCCCGGAATCCGGCCGCGGCCTCCACCACCCGGGCGGCGTCCGGAGCCGCGGGCTCCAGGAACGCCGGGTAGTCGTCGAGGGTCAGCTGGAGCATCGCCCGGTACCCCCGCTCGACCAGCTCCGGCAGGTGGGGCAACAGCGGGGACGGATCTCGGGTCCACAGCACGAGCGCCAGGACCGCGTCGGGCCTCAGATCCACCCTCCGGACCTGACCGCCGAAGGGATTGCGGACCTCGCACCACCCCGACCGCAGTCGCTCCATCAGCCATGCGCTGTGGTAGGCAGGCACGTCGCTGCGGCGGCTGGCGGAGATCACCTGGCGAGGCGGGAACATGAGGCCGAGGATAACGATCGAGTGCGGGATGGGATAGAATCAGAATTGGATCGACCAATTCACCAATTCGCCCAAGAGGGATGTCGATGGAGATCAACCGGATCCAGCGCAAGGGGCTCGCGGACGTCATCGGCGATCAGCTGCGCGAGGGGATCCTCAAGGGAGACCTGAAGCCCGGCGACCGGCTGCCCCCCGAACGGGAGCTGGCCACCCGCTTCGGCACGAACCGCAACACCCTGCGCGAGGCCATCCGGGCGCTGGAGGCCCAGGGACTGGTCAGGGCGCGCCAGGGGGACGGGGTGCGGGTGCTGGACTTCCGCAGCTCCGGCGACTTCGGCCTGCTGCCGCAGATCGTGCGCCAGGCCTCACCGGACGACCGGCAGTTCCTGGCCGGCGACATGCTTCGCATCCGCCGCATCGTGTGCGTGGAGGCGGTGGTCCTGGCGGCCGAGCGGGCCACACCCGAGCAGGTGCAGCACCTCGAGGAGCTCATCACCCGCCAGCGGGAGGCCGACGGCGACCTGCTGACCCTGGTCACCACCGACGTGAAGATCTACCGCTCGCTGGTGGACGCGTCGGGCAGCATGGTCAGCACCCTGCTGTTCAACACCCTGGAACGGGTGGTGATGCAGTTCGTCGAGATCTTCCCGCAGATCATCTGGTTTGCGCCGGACTACCTGGAGCGGATGTCCGAGGTGGTCGAGGCCATCGGCGCCAAGGACCCGGAGCGTGCCCGCGCCCTGTTCGACGAGCACCTGCGCAACAGCGACAAGGAACTGCTCAGCCGCATCGGCTCGGGCTGAGGATTGATCATGGAGCCTGTGCTGCTGCAAAAGGGCGAGATTCTCTTCCGGGATGGGGACTCGGGCGAACTGCTGTACGTGGTCTCCCGCGGCGAGCTGGCGGTGATCAAGGAGGTGGACGGGGAGGAGCGTGAGCTGGCGCGGCTCCCCGCCGGGTCCTTCGTGGGCGAGCTGAGCATGCTCAACGGCGAGCCGCGATCGGCCACCGTGGCCGCCCACACCGACTGCCTGCTGCGGGTCTACGACAGGACCAGCTTCGAGGAGCTGCTCAACAGCAACCCCTCGGTGGCGATCCGCCTGGTGTACGAGCTGGCGTCCCGTCTCCAGCGCTCCAACGACATGCTGGCCAAGCTGCGCAGCCAGCTCGAGCACGACGACCCCTGAGACCGAAACACACCACGCTGGCCCTCCTCGTCGTGGGCACGCTCGCTGCGGGCTGCGGGGGAGATGGCCGCCTCGACGGGCCGGAGACCGCCGCCCTCGAGACCCTGCAGGCGAGCCACCGGCGCGGTCTGGCCGAGCTGCGGGACCGCCTCTACCAGCACCCCCCGGGCGAGCTGGCACCGATCTACCTCAAGGTCGCGTTCCCGGTGGACCGCCGGGGGGTGGCCACCGAGTGGATGTGGATCCAGGTCGTGCGCTGGGACGCCGACCAGATCGAGGGTGTCCTGGTCAACTTCCCGGTCCACCGGACCGATCTGCGGGCCGGCTCGTATGTCCGGGTCGGCCCCGAGCGGGTGGCGGACTTCCAGGAGGGGACGGGCGACGAGTTCGGCGGAAACGCCCTGCGCAAGATGGTCCACGGCGGCTTGTACTCCCCCGCGCTTGGTGCAAATATCCCGCCCTCCGCCAGCCCCTGAGGACCCCTGCACGGGAGAGCGCCGGTCGTGAAGTTCAAGGAGAGCCCGCTCAAGGACGCGTACCGGGTGGCCCTGTGGTTCGGCGTGCGCCCCAGCCTGCGCGCCCTCCCGCCGGGGTACGAGTTCGAGGTGTTCCGGTCCGTGGGGCGGCAGGTCGCGCGGATGCCCACCACCACCCGGGCCGGCGTCGAGGACAACCTCTCGCGGGTCTACCCTCCGGGGCCGGAGCGGGACGCCCTGGTGGTCAAGGTCTTCGAGGAGCACTTCTCGACCCAGTACGTCAGCTTCACCTTCCCGCGGATCCAGGACCACAACCGGGAGCACTACATCCGCCTCCACGGGGTCGAGCACCTGGAGCGGGCCCTGGCCGACGGCCAGGGCGCCGTGCTGGCCCACCCCCACTTCGGCTGCGCCCAGCTGCCCCACTTCGAGCTGGCGGCCCAGGGCTACCGGATGATGCAGATCGGTGGCGGGGGCAAGAACCTGCAGTTCTCGCGCCTGGGCCAGAAGGTGGCCGACACCCGGGTGCGGCTGGAGCGCCTGCTGCCCGCCGAGATCGTGGACGGCCAGGGCTTCATGCGACCGGTGCTGCGTCACCTGCAGGGGGGCGGGGTGCTGCTGACCGCCGTGGACGGCACCGGCAGCGGCGACGAGATCGGCCGGCGCGAGGTTCGAAGCGTGCTGGGCCAGCGCTTCCTGATCCCCGTCGGTCCGGTCTACCTGGCCGCCCGCTCGAAGGCCGCCCTGCTGCCGCTGCTGGTCATCCGCCGCCCCGACGGTCCGGGATTCGACGGGTTCATCGAACCCGAGATCCCCGTCCCGAACATCAAGCTCCGGGACCAGCTGGAGTGGGGCGCCGACCTGATGGCGTTGATGCTCGACGACTGGCTCCGCCAGCACCCGGGCGAGTGGGATTTCTGGGACGAGTTCCACGACCGGCCCGGCGGCCTCCTGGCCCCGGCCTGATCCCCTCCCCCGCGGTCACTCTTCCGCGGTCACCACGTGGCAGACCGAGTCGAGGGTCTCGTCGTGGCCATTGCAGACCCGGTGGCGGTGGATCTCGATGAACAGCTTCTCGTCGGTGGGCGTGTGGACGGTCTCGAAGGTCCAGAAGGTCAGGGCCGGGCCCACCTGGACCGGCACTCCCTGGAGTCCCTCCATCGGCAGATCGTCCAGGTAGGCGTCCAGGTAGTAGGTGCAGCCCGGGGGAGCCGTGTCCACGGTCAGCGCCACGTCCTCGTAGACCCAGTGCACCGGCTGTCCCGCGGGCACCACGGCCCCCTGTGAGCCCGCCGGGTGGGGCTGCCCTCGCACGGGGGCGTCGGGTTCGATGGGCCAGGGGAGCAGCATCCCCTGCAGCGTGTCCTGGGGCCGGTCCCGGTCCTTGGTCTCGGGACAGTCGACCATCGAATAGGGTTCGTCGGTGCTCTCGTAAGGGGCCTGTCCGCCCCGCCGGAAGTCCTCGACCCGCTTGCCCCGGTGGTAGGTGGCGTACATGTCCGCCACCTTCAGCCGGCACCGCCGCTCGTCCACCCGGACGTAGAGCATGAGCTCGGCCATCCAGCCCAGGTCGAGGTTCTCCTCCTTCTTCGTCTCCAGCTCTCCCTCGTCCCAGGGGTACAGCGCGGTGAGATCGGCGACGTACAGCGCCTCGTACGAGCCGTTCGCGGTCTCCACCACCTCCTTCAGCCGGTAGTCGAACTTGGACGTCAGCGGCAGCTGCGGGAACACCCGCCCCCCGGTCGCGGTGGCCCGCCTCACCCCGTCGGCGTCGGCCCAGAACCGGATCCGGAAGTCCTTGTCCAGGAACTCGCCCACGTCGGGGGCGGCCTTGCGCATGACCCACATGCCCTCGAGGGCGTGGACGTCGAGGGTGCATTCCCCCGGATCCGTCCCGAGCACGGTGGTCGTGGGCTCGCCGGCCAGGATCGACAGCGCGAGAGCCACCGGTGCGGCGTGGATCATCAGTCGTCTCTCTCTTCGCGGGTCTCCACGGTCTTGAAGAACACGAAGTCCCCGCCCTGGTGGCCCGAGTTGTTCAGCACGTCGCTCCAGGGTTTCTGGCGGGCGCGGCCCGCGACCTGCTCCCGCACCCATTCGTTGTAGAAGTACGAGGCCGTGAACGCCGGCTCCTCGATCTCGTTCAGGCCTGTCAGGAAGGCGCGGGAGAAGACCGAGTGGCCGTCGCCGCCCCGGTCCTTGACCTTCTCGTACCCTCCACTGGCGAACAGGACCCGGGAAGGCGTGCCGAAGTAATTCTCCAGCGCCTTGTCCTTGATCTGCCCGTCTTCACTGCTCGCCGACGTGTCCTTGGACCGCCCACCCATGCCTCCGCTGTAGCAGGAATCCGAGACGAGCAGGACGTGGCGGGCGTCCATCAGGTGGACCGAGTTGTTGATCTCGTCGGACGAGATCCAGGTGGTCTGGTTCACGTCGGAGCCGTCCGCCGGGATCCAGTACGCCGTGTCGATCTTCTCCAGGTATTCCCCGTGTCCGGCGAAGTAG
This sequence comes from uncultured Rickettsiales bacterium, assembly GCA_964542165.1. Lineage (GTDB taxonomy): Bacteria > Myxococcota_A > UBA796 > UBA9615 > CAYRNR01 > CAYTBN01. Next base: position 12,803 of record CAZITQ010000108.1, on the reverse strand, counting down.
ATCAACAGCGAGTCGTCCTCCCGCAGATGGCGCTGGAGCAGGGCCAGGGTGTCCGTGATCTCCGCGCGGGTGGGGTTGTGGAGGAGGAGGGGCACTTCCCCGTCCGGGCCGGTCCGCAGTTGGATCTCGAAGTCATAGTCCTCGGCCAGGACCGAGGCCACCGCGTCGGCGTCGGCCAGCGGCGTCCGCAGATCGTCCCAGGCCCCGGCCTCGTAGTCGGCGATGCCGATCACCAGCGCGTAGGACGTCCCGACGGCCTTGAGGTCGACCACCCCCTCGCCCACCTCGACCATGACCTTGCGGGTCTGGATGTGGAAGGGCTCGGAGAACACCATCGCGACGTTGACGATGTTCTCTCCCGGCAGGAGGTCCACGTGTGCGCTGAACGAACCGTCCGCCGAGAACGGCACCGGATTCCCCTTCACCATCAGGCTGGCGAGCCCGGCCGTCTCCCCCACGCTTCCCTGCAGCCATACTTTCCGGTCGCGCTTCGCGCCACGGGTCGACTCGTTCAGTTCGTGTTCGGCCACCGTGATCGAGACGTCCACGGGATCCCGGGTCCCTGTCCGGATACGGGAACACCCCTCCCCCAGGGGTCCGAAGAGGCGTTCGTCGGGGCCGGGTGCCCTGTACACCGCCACGGACATCAGTCCCAGAAGCTCCTCGCCGCGGAAGCGATCTTCGACCCGGTGGGCGAGCTGTCGCGCGGTGACCGGCAAGCCGTCGTGCAGCGCGTTCGCCAGCGCGAACGAGAAGAGCCCGAACACGTGGGGCGCCTCGCCCGCGGCCCCGCCCGAGAGCTGGGTCTCGTGCGCGTTGGACGTCTCGTCCGCCGCATAGAACACCGTCAGCCCGCCGCGTTCCGGGGCACAGATTTCGGACCGGGAACGCTGTGCCGCATTCGTCGGCATGGGCTCCCGGTCGTGGACACGGTTCCATGTCCAAGCCGTCTCGGTCGCATCGGCTTCGACGAGGTAACTCAGGTCGAACCTCGCCGCTACTCCAGCGTCGATGCTGACGAGGACCGACCCCCCCCTCGCCAGGGCGCGGTCGAGTCCCGCAGCCACGTCCTCGAGACGGAGGGTTCGTTCAGCAGAGGCGAAGATGCTCGCCTGGTCCCACTCCTCGCCGAACTCGGTGACCGAGTCTGCCAGGACCATGTGCACCGCGCCACCTGCGGTCTCGGGAGCCTCGTCGACGTCGACGGTCCTCACGAGGAATCCGGAGAAGTGGATGAACAGGAAGTCCCCGTACCCGGTCTCCGCCGCGAGCCGATCGAAGGCCCCCTTCACCCGATCAAAGGTCGCCCCATCCCCCTGGAGGACGACCACGTCGGTCTCCGGAACCCCCCGGGTGCGCAGCACCTCGGCCAGCAGCTCCACATCGTTCTTCGGGCCGCGCAGCTGTCCAACCAGCTCGCCGTAGACGTCCGAGGTCGATTGGTCCACGCCGATCAGCAGCGCACGAACCGAACCGGCGCGCGAGGCCGGGGGCTCGCAAGCTGCCTCGCTCACCGGTTCAGGGGCCCGCCTCAGGCCGGCACGTGCTGGAGGCTGTGCAAACACCAGTCCCAGGGCCGCTGCGGCGCAGAGGAACCGACGGGCGCCCGTCATCTCACAGTCACCCAGTCGATCACCTGCACGTCATACCCCTCCATCTCGGGTCGCTTCGCACCGCGGGTCAAGGTGGAGCCGTCCATGGCCGAGGAGAGCCACCGCTCCAGGGGGGAGGCATCGCCGCGGGTTCCGCGGGTGGAGGAGAGACCGGGCTGGGCCATGTAGGACAGATCCTGAGGCGGCTTGAGGGAGTCGGCGTTCAGGGCTATGACAACCAGCTGCTCGGGGCCCAGGGGTTCGCCGGTGATCTCGATCGGCAGCTCGAACTCGTCGCCCTTGGCAAAGCGGTTGGGTTCCCCGTAGGGGAAGAAGGGCGAGATCCCCAGCTCGGCGTCCACGAACAACACGGTCACGTCCACCAGCTGGTGGGAGTCGTTGCGCCAGTACAGCGCGATCTGCGAGCCCTCCTTGAACTGCCGGCCGGCGTACTCGCCCACGGGGCTGTGGAAGACGCCGTCCTCCCCCTTCACCCTCAGCTCCATGAACAGGGACGGGCCCCCGCCCCGCATGGCGGCTTGGGAGTCGTCGTTGGCGAAACCCATCAGCTGGTGGGCGCGGTGGATCTGGTTCAGCGCCCGGTGCAGCTCCTGGCCCAGCAGCCCTGGGTCCTGGGTGTTGGGGAGGTAGAACGAGCGGGGCGCGCTGTCTCCCCCGCCGCCGTCCTCGCCGAACCACCCGTGGCGGGGCACCAGGACCGCCCGGTCCCCCTCGGCCCGCACGAACCAGTCGGCCTCGGCGGGATCGGCCGTGCGCGCGAACAGGGTGCCGGTGGAGGACTGGACCTCCACCGCCCGGGCGTAGGCCTGCTCCAGCCACCCGGGGCCCTCCCCTTCGGCGTGGGTCTCCGCCGTCCGGGCCGAGGGGTCACGGGTCTCCGGTCCCGCGGTCTGCACCGCGACCTTCATCTGCAGGTCGCCGTAGTCCACGTACTCCAGCCGGCATCGGCAGCCCGGAACGAGCTTCTTGACCGACGGCGGCTTTGTGCCCTCGTACTCCGTGGGCACGACGACCGACGACAGCACCTTGGTACTTTCCACCCGCAGGTACCCCAGGATGCGGTCGGCGTCCATCTCGCCCGCCTCTGGGTAGACGGAGAGGATCGAGTTGGGCCTCACCCCGTGAACGGTCCCCCAGTCCACCGTCAGGACGCCGTCCTTCGAGTCGAGGCGGATCGGCGGCCGGTTGGGCCACTCGGCCAGCCCCAGGACCTCCCGGTCCACCCCGCCCCCCTCCAGCACCGGGCTGGGGCCGTGGCGGCCGTCGGCCCGGTAGCGCTGGGAGACCCGCTCGACGAGCTCGCGGTAGCTCATGGCGCTCTTAGAGCGTTCCAGCAGGCCGGCCACGGTGTAGCTGAACAGGCCGTACACCTTGCCTCCGGCCTCGTGGCGGGCGTACTCGGGGGTCTCCTGGTCGGCTCGGGCGGCGTACATCGCCACCAGCCCAGCGTCCTGGGCCAGGTTGTCGAAGACCTTGCCGCCGCCGCCCCCCCGGGTCCCCCCCGCGGGCTCGGAAGGCGCGGGCACGCCCAGGTCCTCGGGCAGGATCCGCCGGGAGCGCTCCCCGGTGTCCCCGCGGACCAGGGTGCCCGAGTGGCAGGAGTCGGCCAGGAACCAGACCCGCGCGCCGGTGGCCCGGATCGCCGTCAGCCAGCCGCGGATCTCGTCGTCGACGATGGCGTTGGGCAGGGCGCCGATCTGACCGTCCCAGCCCTGGACGTCCCGGGGAAGGAAGAGCTCGTCGTAGCCGTCCACCTCCGGATCGTCGGGATCTGCATCGGCGGGCTGCTGACTGCCGTGGCCCGCCAGCAGGATCACCACCTGATCGCCGGCGCCCACCTGCTCGGCCAGCGCCTGGAACCCCCGGGCGATGTTCTCTCGCGTCGGCTTGTCGGCCGTGCGCTCGGTGAGGGCGGTGATCCGCTCCGGGGCGAAGTCGAAGCCCCGGGTCAACACCCCCTCGAACAGCTCCACATCGTTGGCCGGCCCCCGGAGCTGGTACTTCTCGGCGAGCTCCGGGTAGTCCGTGACCCCCACCAGGAGCGCGTGCCCCTCGGCGCGGGCGGTCGCGGCAGTCGCGAGGACCGCCAGGACCAGACAGGGCGCACAGGCAAAGGTGGCTATCCGCGAACGGACATCGAGTTTCGTCGTCATGGGTCGTTCCTCCCCAGCGGCGGGCCCCGGGGTCGCGGGGGCCTGCTCACTTTCCGGGGGAGCCGGACTATCGGTTGAACGACTTGCCCCCCGGGATCGGCACATCATACCGACACCGGCGGGCGGACGGCGAGCGGGCTGCGCGGCATGCGAGAGCCTGCCCAGGCGCTCATGCTGCACTGCGTAATGAACCCCCGCCCACGGCCCTGGACCTGCGCCGCCCCCCCCTCCTAAGATGTCCGGGCGAGCGTTTCGGCATGTATCCACCCGTCCCCCACCAGGCCCGCTTCGGGCCCTACCTGATCCTTCGCAAGATCGGCGAAGGTGCCATGTCCAAGGTCTACCTGGCCCAGCACACGGGGGCGCTGGCGTCGAGGGGCGAGGTGGCGCTCAAGGTGCTGCGCCACGAGTACTCCAACCAGCCCGAGACCCTGGCGCTGCTCAAGCGCGAGGCCCTCATCGGCCAGAAGATGCACCACCCCAACGTGATCTCGACCCTGGAGTTCGGCGAGATCGACGGCCTGCCCTACATGGCCATGGAGTACGTCAAGGGGGTCACCGTCGCCGACCTGCTGGACATGGTCGACGAGAAGGGCGCCGGCCTGCCGCCGGAGCTGGCCGCCTGCGTCCTCGTCCAGGTCTGCGCCGGGCTGAGCTACGCCCACAGCCTCACCGACCACACCGGCAAGCCCTACGGCGTGGTCCACCGGGACCTCAAGCCGGGCAACGTGATGGTGTCCCTGTCCGGGGTGGCCAAGGTGATGGACTTCGGGGTGGCCAAGATCAAGGCGTTCTCGGACTCGGTGACCACGGTCCGCAAGACCCGCGGCACGCCGGCCTACATGAGCCCCGAGCAGGCCAACGGCGACCCGCTGACCCACCACTCGGACGTCTTCGCCGCGGGGCTGATGCTCTACGAGCTGCTCACCGGCTCGCGCCCCTTCGAGGCCGACAACCTCAACGAGCTGATCCGCAAGGTCCGGGAGGCGTCCCTGCTGGGGCACGACGATCGCCTGGAGCAGTACGGGACGGGGCTGGGCCGGATCTTCCGCCGCGCCACGCACTACGACCCCGGAAAACGCTATCCGGACGCCTCGTGGATGCGGGAGGACCTGGAGCAGATCATCCCGGCGGACTCGCCGATCCCCCTGCCCAATCTGACCCAGGATCGGACCCAGTACTACACCATCGACGAGGCCGATCCGGAGGAGAAGCCCGCGTTCTCGGGCGCCATGCCGCGCCTGAAGCCCGCGGCCCCACCGCCCGCGACCCCGGCTCGGCCGCAGACGCCGGAGATCTGGCTGACCGAGCCGCGGCCCAACCCGCCACCGCCGGTCCAGCTCACCCCGGCGACCCCCTACGAGGGCCTCGCCACCCGGGAGCCAGACGAGGAGACCGAGGAGCTGGAACTGGACGCGGAGACCGCCTTCGAGATCGACCTCGAGGAGCTCCCGGAGCTGGACCTGGACGACGAGACGATCCCCGAGGTGGACCTGGGTCCGCCGGTCTTCCTGGAACTCCACCCCAAGCCCGACCCCCAGGTCCCCGAGTCCTCGGACACCCTCACCCACCTGACCCAGTTCCTCATCGAGATCGATACGTAGATAGTCGCCTCCATGATCGGTACAAGCGGGGTGGCACGGCGAGCTCGCTCGTGGATCTTGCCGGGGATGGTCTTGCTGGGGACAGGCTGCGGGCCCGCCCCGGAGACCGCCCTGGCCGAGGCCCGCACCGCCCTCGACACCGGGGACCACGAGGCCAGCCAGACCGCGTTCCGCAGGGGGCTGGAGCGGCGCCCGGAACACCTGGAGTTGCTGCTGTTCGCGGCCCGGTTCTACCTCTCCGCCGAACCCGCGGAGCACCACAAACCCCGCCTGGCGTTGCACTACGCATCGCGGGCCACCCGGGCCGACCCGGAACAGCGCGCCGACGTGGCCGCGATCCACATCCGCGCCCTGCGGGTCATGGGCCAGGACGACGACGCCAGGGCGATGCTCGAAGAGGCCCTGGTGCGTCATCCGGACGCCCCGGACCTCGTCGCACTCCAGTCCCCCTGATCCGGCCTCCGCCTCCGGCCTCAAGGAGCCCTTGCCCCGCCCGTTCCTTTGATCTACGCTCCGCCACTCGCTCGCGGCGGACCGCCGCCGCCATCAACAGGGAGGAAGACCATGCGAACGCTGTGCATTGCCCTGCTCGTCTCCGCGATGGGGATCTCGCTGGCGGCCTGCAAGACCGGCGAGTCGGCCGCGATCGTCGACGACAGTGCGGTCCTGGCCACCTTCGAAGGCGGACAGCTGACCCAGGCCGAGGTGGAGGCCTTCCTGGCCTCGATGAACGAGAGGCAGCGGACTCGGTTCAAGACCGAAGAGGGCCGCAAGGACATGCTGGAGCGGCTGGCCCTGAACAAGGTCCTCGCCGCCGACGCCCAGTCCCAGGGGATCGGGACCTCGACACGGGACCAGATCGCCATGCGCCAGAGCCAGGAGAACTACCTGGTCAACCGGCTGATGAAGGACCTGCGCGAGTCCGCCGGCGGCGACGAGGCGGCCCTGGCGTATTACGACGAGAACATCGAGGAGTACAAGAAGGAGCAGATCCGCTGCCGCCACATCCAGATCAAGGACGAGGAGACGGCCCGGACCGCGCGCAAGCGGGCCATGGACGGCGAGGAATTCGGGGCCCTGGCCAAGGAGCTCAGCGAGGATCGGCGCTCCAAGATCAACGGCGGGGACCTGGGCTGGTTCGGCCGCGGTCGCAGGACCCCCGAGTTCGAAGAGGCCGCCTTTGCGCTGCAGGACGGTGAGATCTCCGAGCTGGTCAAGAGCCGCTTCGGCTGGCACGTGATCAAGAAGGAGGAGGCGCGCACCGAGATCCCCTTCGAGGAGGTCCAGAAGCGCATCGTTCGCAAGATCGAGCGCGAGTCGATCACCACCTACATGGACGACAAGAAGGCCGCGATCAGCGTCGTGATCGACGAGGAGGTCGCCTCGTCCATCGATCCCACCGCCCTGTGAGCGAGAGCGTTCCGCTCTCGTAGACCTCGAACGAACTCCGTCTCCGGGGTCCGCGCTCTGCCCCCCGGCTCCTCGACTCTCGGCATCGTGGATCTCTTGCGAATTGCTGACAGCTCACAGCTGACAGCTGGTGGCGATTTGCCCTACCATGGCTGGCCACCCAGGAAGGAGTTGCCGTGGCCCTGCGTCCGACCGTCCCGATCCTGCTCGCGGCGCTCCTGCTGACGCTGACCGCCGCCGCGCCGCGGACCGGGTCGGCCACGACCATGGCCGGGGGTGAACACCTCAACCCCGGCGAGACGGCCCACGAGTTCTACCTGGGCTTCCCCGAGATCGGCTACCAGTGGGACTTCTCGGCCACCGGCAAACGGACGCTGGGTCTGCACGCCGGCGTGCTCGTGTGGCCCTTCACCATCCACGCCGCCCTGTCGTCCCGGACCCTGATGGGGATCCACGGTCGCGCCGTGGTCTCGTTCCGCTTCGAACCCGGCCTCTACTTCGGGCTGTACGGCGGCTCACGCGGGATCTACGTCGACCTGCGCTGGGGGCGGAGTCGCAGCTTCCTCCCCACCCTGGGGCCGGTGGTGAACCTGGGCATCAGCTCCTCCATCGACGTGGGGGAGTCCTGGTCGCTGATCCTCGGATTCCAGAGCCCGATCGCGATGTGGCTGCGGCTGTCCCCCTTCGGCTGGTGGGTGGAGTGGCCGATCCTGTTCGACGTGGGGGCCGAATGGGACCTCAGCGTGCGCAGCACGCTCTTCCTCAAGGCCTCGGTGGGGCCGGTCCTCGGCTTCGCGGGTGACTCCCAGCTGGCCGGTGTCAGCGTCGCGGCCCAGCTGGGCATCCAGACCATCAAGTAGGGTGGGGTAGCCCCCTCAACCCCGGGGGCGTCGAGCTTGGCTCGGGGCCTCGACCGCCGGCGTGGGGCGCGGGGCCTCCGGGCCGTCCACCGGCGCCGGGGTGCCCAGATTGCGCAGGGTGAGCTCCACCTCCCGGTTCACGTCGCCGGTGCCGTCGTAGAACAGGGAGACCACCGGCGCCCCCAGGTCGTCCTGGACCTGACGGAGCACACCCGCGGTCAGGGCCCCGGGCATGCAGGTGAAAGGCGCCGCGTTGACCACCATCGCCGCGCCGTCCTGCAGGAAGCGGATGGCCCGCCCGATGGTGATGATGGTCTCACCCTCGAACTCCACGGGGATGTGGTCCTCGCCGGCCTCGATCACCTCGTGGACCGGCGGTTCGTGGCGGTCCTGGAGCAGACGACCGAAGACGTCGTAGATCCGGCGTTCGTACCACTCGAGCAGCGCGTTGCGGGCCTTGGTCTTCGCCCACCACACGGGGCGCCGTTCGTCACCGGCGATCCGGATCTCCATCGCCTGGGTGTAGAGGATCCACTCCGAGATGGGCGAGAGCCAGGCCTCGCCACCGGCCCGCTCGATGGCGCCGATCAGGTCCTGATTGCAAAACGTGTTACAGCGCACGTAGATCTCACCGACGATGCCCACCAGCGGCTTGCGCTCGCCGCTGAGGGGGATCCGCCGCAGCCGTCGCGAGAGCCGCCGCAGCACCGGCATGTAGTCCCGGTCCTGCTCCAGAGCGCGCTCCAGATCCGCCAGCCCGTCGGCCAGGATGTCCTCGACCAGTCCAGGGGTGAGCTCGTAGGGCCGCAGCCGGCACAGCAGCTTGGTCAGCACGTCGTTGAGCACCACCCCCTGCCACAGCTTGAGCTGGAGCAGGGCGCCGACGCCGGCGTAGGTGTCGTTGGAGTCCGGCGAGGTGATGAACACCTCCTCCATCCCCACCTTGTCCAGGGCCAGACGCTGCAGCAGGTTGTACTGGCCGAAGCGGCACGGCCCCGCGGCCGTGGGCATGAACAGGGCGTGCTTCGACGGATCCTCGCCCCGCTGCTCCAGGGTGTGGATCAGGGTCCCGAGGGTGGCCGGTGCGGGCAGGCACTCGGTACCCCGGCAGAGCTTCTTGCCCCGCTCGAAGCTCTCCTCGGTCTCCGGCGGGAGGACATGGGCGTCGTACCCCGCCCCACGGAACACGGCGGCCAGCGTGGTGCAGTACAGCGCCATGGGGGGCATCCACAGGGTGCGGCCGGCGACCCGCGTCATGGGACCCGCGGGCTCTCGGATCGGCGCCGGCGGCGCGGCGGGCGTCCGCTCCTGACCGAGCACGTCGACGAAGGCCTCGATGCGGGTCAGATAGCCGCCGTCCGACCCGTGCTCGTCCAGCTCCAGCGTCAGGAAGGGCTCCTCGCCCATCAGCTCGTCCAGGTAGGTCAGGCCGAAGGAGTCGGGGCCGCAGCTGAAGTTGGTGAACACGATGCCGTGCAGGCGCTGGTCGTCCCGGGTGAACCGCGCGGCCTCGAGGATCCGCCGCCCGGACCACCAGAACATGTTGCGCAGCCCCGGCCCGAGGCTGTCGATGTCCAGGGGCAGGGTGTCCATGGGGATCACGGTCCACCCCAGCTCGGCGATCTTGCGGGGGAGGGCCACGTTGGCCCCCTCGTCGTAGAGGTTGTACCCGCGACCGATGAGCACGATCGCCTGGCCGTCCTCGTCCAGGCCGTCCAGCGCCTCGCGCCCGATCTGCGCGCACTCGTCGCGGAACTCGGCGAGGGCGTGCCGCGCCTCTCCCCACGCGGCGGCCACCTCCTGGCGATCCACACCCAGGACCGGGCCGAGGGACTCGTGGAGCTTGCGCGCCATGCGTTCGTCGGACCACTGCAGGTCCACGGCCGGGGCGACGATGCGCCTCGCATCGATCCCCGCGCCGGCGCAGGCGGACCGCACCGACGCGGTCTGGGCGATGTTCAGGGGACAGAGGTGGGCCGCAGTGGTCGCGTCCGGGTCGAACCTCTCGCCGATCACGAAGGGCATGAACACGTGGTCCACCCGCTCGTCGGCCAGCAGCGCCACGGCGTGGCCGTGGGCCAGCTTCATCGGGTAGCAGTAGTCGGAGCCGGCGAGCTGGATCGACGTGGAGGCGATGTCTCCGTCCGTGGGCGGTCCCAGGCGCACCCGGTACCCCAGCGCCTGCAGTAGCGTCTGCCACAGGGGCAGGAGGTCGTAGGTACCCAGGGCCCGCGGGATGGCGATCAGCGGGGCGTCGGGCTGGGGTTTTGGCCCCCGCGTCCGTCGCCAGGCCTTCATCCGGCGCTCCACGGGGCGGAACCCCTCGGGGCGCCGCATCCGGGTCTCCTCGGGGTCACGGCCGCACAGGTACCCCCACGACGGCTTCTCCGCCTCACCCTCGATGTCGACCGTGGTGATGGTGCAGACGTTGTTGCACAGCTCGCAGGTCTCGCGGCTGAGATCGACGCGCCGGCTCGCCAGGTCGAGCCCGCGGAACCGCGAGGTCGTCTCGCCCTCGCGGCTCGACGCCTCCACCGCCAGGAGGGCCGAACCGTACGCCCCCATCTGGTGGCACAGCGGCGAGACCACGACCTCGACCCCCAGCAGGTTCTCGAAGGCCGCCACCAGCCCGCGGTTGCGGGCCGTCGCGCCCTGGAAGGAGATCCTCGTGTCGGAGCGCTGGCGGTTGCCCACCACCCGGTTGAGGTAGTTCTGGACCACCGAGTACAGGACGGCGGCCATGACCTCGTCCCGGTCGAACCCCTGGCGCAGCAGGCGGTGCACGTCCTGCTCCATGAACACCGTACAGCGGTCGGAGGTCACCGGCGGGGCGATGCCCGTCACCGCCGCCCCCACGGCCTGGATCGGGAATCCCAGCTTGATGGCCTGCTCCTCCACGAAGGAGCCGGTGCCGGCCGCGCACACGTAGTTCATGTTCACGTCGCGCAGGAATCCGCCGCGGACGTCCATGAACTTGGCGTCCTGGCCGCCGATCTCGAAGATCGTCTCCACGTCCGGATCCACCGCCTGGGCACCCCGGACGTGGGCCGAGATCTCGTTGACGATCACGTCCGCGCCGATGACCTGGCCCACGAGCTTGCGGCCGCTGCCCGTGGTGGCGCAGGCCGTCACCCGGAAGGTCGCGCCCGTGGACTCCTCGATGTCCGCCAGGGTTCCGAAGAGGCGCTGGGTGGCGTCGATGGGGTTGCCCGACGTGCGGCAGTACAGGTCCACCAGCACCTCGCCCCCGGGGGTCATCAGCAACGCCTTGGTGCTGGTCGAGCCGATGTCCACGCCCAGGGCCACGTCCAGGGTCGTGGGCGGAAGCGGCGCGTGCCGCCGGACCTCGACCTGGCGCGCGTCCAGATACTCCTCGAGCACCTCCATGGAGGGGTAGGTCGACCGGTGGAGCTCCAGGGGCGAGCGGCGGTGGCTGTCCCGCGCCCCCGGACGTCGGTCACGGAGGGTCGACCACACGGCCGCCTCGACCATCTCCTCGGCCGCGATCCGGGCCGCGCCCACCGCGGGCAGCAGGTGGGCGTCGGGGTGCTTGCGGAAGCCGTCCCCCAGCCGAACCGCCAACCACCGCTGGACCTCGGGATTCCGGGCCACGCCGCCGATCATCAGGGTCGGGCCGCGCAGATCCCTGCCGCCGCACAGGGTCTGGAGGATCGTCCCCACCAGGCCCCGGCAGAGGCCGGACCACATGGCGTCGGGGCCGTAGCCCTCCTGCTGTCGGTGGATCAGATCGGACTTGGCGAACACCGCACAGCGGGTGGCCACCGTGGGGGGATCGGCCACGCCCGGGAAGTGCTCGATCTCGTCCAGGGAGAGCCCCATCCGCCGGGCCTGTTCGTCCAGGAACGAGCCGGTGCCCGCGGCGCAGAGGGAGTTCGCCGTGTAGTCCAGCAGCTGCCCGCTCTCGTCGATGGTGATCCGGGCCAGGCTACCGCCGCCCACGTCGAGGACGTTGCGGACCTCGGGGCAGGTCTCGCGGACGCCGCGGATCGACGCGCGGATCGAGTCCACCGCCTCGCCGATGCCCTGGTCCACCACCACACCCGCCAGGGGACCGGTGACGCCGATGGGCAACGCGGCGGGGACCCCCGCTGCGTCCAACATCGCCCGCAACGCGGGGATCGGACGTCCCTGGTGCTCCCTCGCGTCGGCGACCCGCGTTCCGTCCGGCCGCAGCCAGACCATCTTGACGAACAGGGATCCCACGTCGATGCCCAGGGCCCCGACCCAGGCGTCCGCGCGCACTCCCGTGACGTTTCCGGCGATTCCGTCCATGGCGTTGCCTCTCCCAGAAAAGAACTAGACTGACGTGTCAGTCTAGTTTGGGCATCGTACAGCGAGGATCCGGGGAGTCAACAGAAAACGCACGCGTGCGTGAGACGGCTGGATTCCGGGGCGAGCGCCGGGCAGCGAACCGCCCTTGGCGGTCGGTTCACCGGGGCGCACAATCGCGCGAAGGTGTAGGCTTCGAAGGTTCGCCCCCGCGGGCCGTCCATGACCCTGGGGGATCGGTGACTGGAGGTGAACATCACCCGCTCGTCCCACGTAGCCTGGCTGCTCGCCGCGTTGCTCGTCGTCGCTGCGGCGGGCCCCGCCGGCGCCCGGGACTGGGGGTCGATGTATTTCCGCCTCGCGGCGGAAGGCATGGAGGCGTCGCCCCACGTCGCCGAGATCGAGGGGCTCACGATTCGCTACCAGCGCCTGCGGGACGGGGTCCTCCTGTCGGAGGGGGAGACCCTCGCGGTCTACCCCGACACCCTGGACGACACCAAGGTCTACCGGCTCGAGGTGGACACCTACGAGGACGCGGTCGCGGCGCTGGTCCATCACACCATCTACCTGGACCGGCTGACCCTGCAGCCCCTGATGAGCCGTCACCGCAAGCTCGCGGGCTCGCCGAATTGGACCGAGACGATCTACGGGCGCGCCGAGGCGGAGATCACCGACCCCGACGGGACGCGGACCCTGCGCATCACCGACGACACGGTCGCCTACCTGGCGCTGCCGCTGATGTTCCTCAAGTTCCTCGAGAACGAGGACCGGATGAAGTTCTCCTTTCTGTCCGAGGAGGTGCTGTACCACTTCTCCGCGTCCCTGAAGGACCCCGAGACGGAGGTCTTGCCCTCGGGCACCTACGAGACGATC
>CAZITQ010000107.1:0-30294 GCA_964542165.1 uncultured Rickettsiales bacterium | reverse complement strand
CCGGTGTCGTCGTCATCGTCCCCGGAGGTGTCGTCGTCCCCCGCGTCGTCGTCGCTCACGTAGTAGCTGTCGTCGTCGTCCTCGGGGGACGGCGACGGGCAGCCTCCGGCCAGGGCCCCGATCGCAAGAAGCGCCGGGAGCGTTCGAAGTACCCGCTCCATGGGTCAGTTCTACGACGCCTGGGTGACCGGGGGTAGTTCTTGTGGGGGATCGCCTTTGACCGGCGGTCGGCCCCGGACCCAAGATCCCGATGAAATGAGCGGCTCTCCCCCCGATCCAGCCCACCCGCCCCAGATCCCCGACGCCCCGTACAGCGACCGGCGTTTCGACATCGCCTTCTGCGCGCTGCACGATCTGGCCGGCTCGCGCGCGGGGGACCCGCGCCCCCAAGGGGAGTGAGCACCCGGCGCTGCCCGCCGGATGGGAGGACAGGACATGCCCCACTGCATCCTCGAGTACTCCGATGACATCGCCGTTCGTCCCGAGTTCCGGGTGCTCTTCGGTGAGGTCCACGACCTCCTGGTGGACACCGGGGAATTCCGCCGGCGGGACATCAAGAGCCGGGCCGTTCCCTGCGTGGATGTCCTGGTGGGGGACGGCGCCTCCGACCGGTGCTTCGCGGCGCTGGAGATCTGCATCCTCGACGGCCGGGACGACGCCACCAAGGCGCGCCTCACGTCGGGGCTGCTCGAGGTGTTGCAGCGCCACTTCGCGAGAACCTGCGAACAGCGGCGATGCAGTCTCAGCGTGCGCGTGACCGACATGCACCGGGCGAGCTACGCCCGTGGGTGAGGGGAACGCGCCGATCGCGCCGGGCTACCACTCCCGGGGGACGATCAGGTCGTCCTCGGTCCCCGGGACGCGATCCGGTCCCAGGCTCACCAGCTCGAACCACCCCTCGCCGCGGTAGATCTCGTAGGCTGAGCCCCAGGGATCGACGGCGGGATTCCGGGCGACCCTCGCCCTGCGCAGCTGGTTGGTGCGCAGGTAGTCCCCCAGCTCGCTGGAGTCCGGGAGATCTTCACCGGTCGTCGCATCGAGATACAGCGCCCGCGCCATCCCGTTCATCTCGAACAGGACCACCGTCGACTGCACCTCGGCGAGCACGTCGAAGACGAACCCCTCGACCTTGTCGTGATTGGCTGCGCCCCCCCCGATCAGCAGGGAAGCGACCAGGATCCTCGAAAAATGCGTGTTCATCGCCAGGCCCAATGCATGGTGCCGCTCTTATAGACATGATTTCCGGGAATCCCGAATTCTCCAAAGACAATGTGGCCGGGCTGGCCGGGGGATCACCTCTCCGGGTCGACCACGATGGTCGCGCTGCCCTTGGACGTGGCGAGGGGTCCGGTGTCCTCCAGCAGGGGCAGCTCCGCAGAGGACTCCTTGCGGTGATGCTCGTCCCACCAGTCGGCAGCCTGATCCTGGTCCCACGAGTCCGCGAGCCCCGTCGCATCGAGGGCTTCGAGCAGCGCCACCGCGCCTTGCGGTCGCTCGGAGGGGTCCTTGCTCAGGCAGCGCATCACGATCGCTTCGAGATCTCCGGGGAGGGGATCGTTCAGGTGTTCGGAAGGTGGGGTGGGCTCGGAGTGGATGTGGGCCGCGATCTCCTCGATGGGTGACGCGAAGCCGAAGACCCGCTCGCCGGTGAGCATCCAGTAGGCGACGCAGCCGAGCTGGTAGATGTCCGTCGCCGGTCCGATCCGCTCCAGCGCGATGGCCATCTCGGGAGCCATGTACCCCGGGGTACAGCGGATGGCGCCCTCGGCGGTCCCGTCGGTGCCGGCGCCGGTGTTCTCGGTCTCCCCGCCGCCGAATCCCTCCAGCTGCCGCAGCGGCTTGACGAGGCCGAAGTCCACCACCTTGACGAAGTCGTCGTCGGGGCCCATCCGGCACACGTGGATGTTGGCGGGTTTGATGTCCCGGTGCACCAGGCCCTGGGCGTGGGCCTCGGCGAGGGAGTGGCAGGCCTGGCGGAGCAGGTATACCGCCCGCGAAGGGGGGAGAGGTCCGTACCACTTCACCATCTGGCGCAGGTCCATGCCGTCGAGGAGCTCCATCACGTAGTAGCAAAAGGCGCCGCCCTCGGTGACGCCGTAGTCATACAGCTCGACGGTGTGGACCGATCGAAGTCGGGCTGTGACCGAGGCCTCCAGCTCGAATCGGCGCAGGACCTCCTCCCGCTCGTCGTCGTCCCCCGCCCCGAGCCGCTCCGGACGGATCAGCTTCACCGCGGCGTCCCGCCGCAAGAGTTGATGGCTCGCCTTCCACACCTCGCCCATCCCGCCCCGCCCGATCCTGCGTTCCAGGGAGTAGACCCCCAGGGCGCTGGCCCGCACCACCAGTGTGCGGAACCGGCGGGCGATGACGCCGGCGACGAGCCCCGGACAGGCGATCATCATCAGCACCAGGGTCTCGTCTCCGAGGTTGATCGCCTGCTTGCCTGCGACCGATTCGTCGCTCACCTCCACGGCCCCCGAGAGCACGGCGAAGGCCAGGACACCTCCGTGGAGCAGCAGGGAGAGGACCGAACCGTAGATGCAGGCCGCCAGGTCGTATCGGAGCCCCGAGAGCACGTTCCACGCGGCGTAGGCGGCGGGGATGAATCGGAGGTACTCGATGATGCCCGAGTGGTTGAAGTGGGTGCCCACGGCCGTGGAGGCGACCATGCCCAGATCGACGGTGATGCTGAGGTACTTGAGCCACGGCAGGTGGCGCCCGCGGGTGACGTGGAGGATCGCATAGGCGAAGGCGACGTAGACGCACCAGAGCCCCATCGAGGCCGCGAAGCAGACGTTGGCCAGGGGGGTGTTGTTGGGCCACAGGGTGATCATCGCCGCGGTGAACACCGCCACGAACAGCGCGCGGACGTGGGCGACCGTCCGCTCCCCGGACATCTCGCTGGCGCGCAGGATCTCCTGGATCTCCGGCCGCACGGGGTCCCCTCGGGCGCGAGTCTAGCAGGCCAGCGACGGCGGGCGGTCGGCGGCTCCGCTATCATCTCTCGCCCATGTCCGCGACCCTCACCCTCGCCGCCGCGCTGCTCGCCGCCTGGATCCTGGGCCGGATCGCGCGCGCGATCGGACTGCCGTCCGTGGTGGGGATGCTGGCGGGAGGGCTGCTGGTCGGGGCGGGATTCGGGCCCTGGATGGCGGGGGTCGAACTCCCCGGAGGAGCGCTGGCCGTCGAGTCCATCGCCCGCCCGGTCCGGCTGGGCGCGCTGGCCCTGGTCCTGCTGCGCGCCGGCCTGGGGCTGTCCATGGGGGACCTGCGCCGGGGCGGGGCGCTGGCGTTCCGGCTCGGACTGCTGCCGATGCTGGGGGACGCCCTGGCCGTGGCGCTGGCGGCGCGCCTCCTGCTCTCCCTGTCCTGGCCCGCGGCGATGGTGCTGGGGTTCACGGTGGCGGCGATCTCGCCGGCGATCGTGATCCCGGGGCTGCTGGCGCTCCTGGAACGGCACCGCGGGGGGCGTCGTCGGGTCCTCACGGCGCTGCTCGCCGGGGCCCCGCTGGACAACCTGGTGGCCGTGGTGGCGCTGGGGGTCTGCCTGGACCTGGCGCTGGGAGAAGGGGGGGGCGCGGCGGCCACGTCGACGGGGCTCGCGCTGGATGTGCTCGGCGGGCTAGCCCTGGGGGTGGCGGGTGGCCTGGTCGCCGCCCGGGCGCTGAGAACGCCCACGAGACTCGCCGCAACCGCGGCATGGACCATGGCCGGACTGCTCGTCTGGGCCGGGGACGTCCTGGGCGTCTCCCTGGTGCTCGCCGTGCTGTCCGCCGGGATGGTGATCGCCGCCCGAGCCCCCCGGAGCCTCTCCTCCCTGAGCGTGGGGCTGGGACGGGCGTGGGGGTGGGCGCAGATCGCCCTGTTCGGGCTGGTCGGCCTGTCCGTGGACCTCGGGCCACTGCGGTTCGCCGGCCTGGCGCTGCTGGCCGTGATCGTCGCGGGCCAGCTCGGCCGGCTCGGCGGCAGCCTGGCGGCCACCGCGGGTTCGGGCCTTAGCCCCGCGGACCGGACCCTCGCTGCCGCTTCCTACGTCCCCAAGGCGACGATCCAGGTGGCCTTCGGGGGCCTGGCCCTGGACCGGGGCCTGGCGCAGGGCGAGCTGATCCTCACCGCGGCGGTGCTCGCGGTGGTGATCTGCGCCCCGGTGGGGGCGACCCTGATGCGGTGGGCGGCCGCCGGGCAGGCGACCCATCCCGCGCTCGGCGCTTTCACTCTAGGGTCTCGGCGTAGGCGCGGACCCGGCGGTCCGCCAGCTCCCCGCTGACCGAGGCCCCCCCGAGGGTCGGGTACACCGTGTAGTCGCCGGCCAGAAAGAGGGGCCCACGGGCCGACGGATCGTTGTGCAGGGTGGCGAGGACCTTGCCGTAACCCGGGCCGAAGACCGGGAACGCGTGCTCGAAGCGCTTGATGTCCCGCCCCAGTACCTTGTCGCCCGCGCCTGGAAGGTAGCGCTCGATGTCGGGCATCGCCCGTCGCACGACCTCGTCGTCAGACGCCTCGAACAGCGAGCGGTCTCGCGCGTGGACCGGGGGCATCGCCACGCCGAGGATGGACTCGCCCGTGTGATCCGGAGCCACCTGGGTGCGGACCGCGTCGTTGAGGGTGGTGAAGCTCCCGTCCAGACAGGCGATGTTCCACGCGTTGCGGAAGAGCCGCTCGCGGGTGAACAGGGCCAGGGTCACGTAGGTGGTGTACTCGACGGACCTCAGCGCGGTCATGACGTCGTCGGAGAGCCCGCCAGCGACGATGTCGGCGGTCACCGGCGCGGGGGTGGCGAGCACGGCCGCGTGGGCCGTCACGGTCTTGGTGGATCCGTCCTGGCGGTAGGTGACGGTCACCGTTCGGTCACGGTTCACCTTCACCCGGGTCACCCGGGCGCCGGTCTCGACCCGGCCGCTGAGGCCGGGCTGCCCGGTCATGCCCCGGACCAGCTCCATCATCCCGGTGCGGAAGGTCCAGGTGTCCACGCCGAACACGGAGGACCGGGGGCGATGGGTGTGGAAGTCGGGCACCGGCCCCGACGGGATCCGCTCCCGCTCGATGCCGGGCGAGTAGAAGTTGTAGGTCAGCTCGGGGATGGCAAACAGCAGCGAGAAGTCCTTCGGTGCGACGCCGAACAGTCCCCGGCTCTCCACGTCCACGTAGCGGTGGAGCAGCGGGTCGATGTCCAGGGAGTTCAGCCAGGTCTGCAGGTGGAAGCGGTCCAGGGTGTCCATCCGCTCCAGCCTCGGCAGGTCCAGGGAGTAGACCGCCTCCTCCACCCCCAGGTCGTTGAGCCGCTTGAACTCGCCGGCCAGCTTGGCGAAGTCGTCCAGCACTTCCTGCGATCCCAGGGCCGACGCGAAGTGGTCCTCCGGGTACAGGGCCCCCCCCAGGGCCATGCCGTCCACCGGCGGCGGCACCGGGATCGACTCCACGCCAAGTTCCGCGTAGAAGGCCAGCATCTCCAGGTCCGGACGGCCCGTGTACGCCGCCCCCATCGAATAGGTAAGCCCGTTCCACTCCCCGGCGCAGATCCGCCCGCCGGGCTCCTCCTCCCCCTCCAGCAGCAGCACGTCGTGGTCGCTCAGCAGCCACGACGCCATCAGACCGCTCATCCCACCGCCGACGACCACGACGTCCCGCACGTCCCCTGCGGCGGCCCGGGCGCGACGCCGGTTCAGCGCGCCGGTGAGCGCTCCGCCCGTGACCAGGGCGGTCAGGCGGAGGAGATCGCGTCGGGTGAGATGGGGGGCGAGGAGGCGCGGTGCGGGGTTTGGGTGCCGTCTCATTCCGTCGCTCGTTCGCCCTTCGCTGCGGTGAGGGCGTCATCGGGGCCAGGGACCGAATCGCCTCCCGGATCGTCCGGGGGGTTGGGCGCTCGCGGCCGCACTACTCGACGCGGATCTCCACGTCGTCGATGTACCAGCCCTCGTCCACCTCGCCCCGGTCGGTACCGAACTGGAACCGCGCGCGGAACGCGTCGGTCCTCAGCGTGTCGTCCAGATCGATGGCGACCTGCCGCCAGGTGTTGTCCGGGATGTCGCCCGACCAGGCCTCGTGGCCGTCCACCTGGGGGGTGCCCGAGCACTCCGAGTAGTTGCCTTCGATGGTCCCCGTGTACCCGGGCGTCGGGCTGACGTCGTTCCAGCTGCCGCCGTCGTCTCCGGACAGCTGGACCAGGGCACCGTCGTACCAGGTCCCGTCGTAGTCGTCTTCGAGGCGGTAGACGTGCCAGAACATGAGCCTCACCAGCTGGCCGGTTCCAGCGCACGGCGACAGGTCCAGGGTGGGGGAGAACAGTCCTCCCGCCTCGCAGTTGCCGTACTCGCCGTCCAGGTCGGTGGCCCAGCAGCTCTGCCCCGAGTGACAGGTCTCGTCGGCCGGGGTTCCCAGGGCCCAGGGATCCTCGAAGTCGGTGTTGGTGCGTGTGTGGATGAAGCCCTGGTCACCGGATTCGAAGTCGTAGAGGGCTGCCAGCGCGGAGCAAGCCTCGGTGTCGGCGCATCCCGGCGCAGCCATCGTGCAGGTGAGCAGCGCTGCTGCTGCGACGAGAGCGTCGAACGGGCGACAGTCCATCGTTCCCCCTCCCTGTCCGGCGGATCTTCTCCACATCGATCATAGTCACATCACCCGTGGGACCGGAAGGGGGCGGCACCGGGGTAGCCTCGGTCCGGACGAACGGTGGGGGCGGACGAGGTAGGTCCTCGTGCGTGTCATGATGGGGATCTCGATGGAGGGGAAGGGCATGTCGACCGAGATCGCCCGCCGGAGTACCTGGGAGCGCACGCTGACCTGGATCCTGGGGCGCATGACCCTGCCCCTGGTGCGGACCAAGCTGTTCGCGGTGGCGACGATGCTCAACCACCGCCCCTCCCTGCGCCACCACCTGCGGGACGAGCTCCCCGATGGCGAGCAGGTGGTCTTCGACGCCACCATCCAGTGGTTGACCTGGGACCGGAGCCGCGGCGTCCACGCGGTGTTCCGCGACGGCAAGATGCGGGTGGGTGCGGGCCCCGTCGACGGCGCCGACGTGACCTTCCGCTGCAAGCGGCTGGAGGACCTGCGGGGGCTCTTCGCCGCCGGCGCCGACACCCTCGACATGATCATCAGCAACGACGTGGCCATCGAGGGCAACATGAGCGTGCTGGCCAAGTTCGGCCACATGGCGGCCACGGTCCAGCAGGGGGGCCGCAAGCTGCCGCTGCACGAGCGCTGGGAGCACAGCGCCTGGCCCGACCGCTGGGAGGACATGCCGGCCTACCCCGTGGGGGAGTCCTGCGACGAGCACCCCGCCGGGGAGGTGACCCGGCTCGACGATCCCCACCTGGCCGGCTTCTCCCTCGACGATCTGCCCCGGATCAAGCGCCTGCTGTGGGCGTACCGGACCGTGATCACCGAGTGGTGCACCGAGCGCGCCGTGGGCCTGACCGAGTTCGTGCGCGCACAGGGGGAAGGTGGGCGCGGGGACGGCGACGCCACGGTGCTGCGCCAGGCCCGGGCCGTCCATCATCTCCTGAGCCACAAGGCGCCGATCATCCACGACGACGACCTGCTGGCGGGCACCACCACCAGCAAGCGCATCGGCGTCCCCTTGTACCCGGAGCTGGGGGCCACCTGGGGCTGGTCCGAGCTGCTGACCACCCAGGGCCGGGAGCGCAACCCCTACCGGATCACCGACGAGGAGATCGACGTCCTGGACCGCCAGGTCCTGCCGTTGTGGCTCCACGACAACGTGCGCCAGTGGACCTACGACCACGGGGACGATGCCTCCCTGCTCGACCTGGACGCCCGCTTCGCCCTGTACTTCATGTGGAAGACCCAGGCGATCTCCCACACGCTGGTCGACACGCCGAGCGTTCTGGCGCGGGGGCTACTGGACATCCGCGAGGAGGCGAGTCGGCGCGAGGGCGAGGCCGGCGACGACGAGGCTCGGGAGCTGTTCCAGGCCATGCAGGTGGCCCTGGACGGGGTGCTCGACTACTCGGCCCGGCTGGCAGCCCACGCCCGCGAGCTGGCGGACGGCCTGACCGGCGACGGCGACCGGTCGCGGCGGGACGAGCTGCTGGAGATGGCGCGGATCTGCGAGCGGGTGCCCGCCCACCCCGCC
Source organism: uncultured Rickettsiales bacterium (assembly GCA_964542165.1). Taxonomy (GTDB): domain Bacteria; phylum Myxococcota_A; class UBA796; order UBA9615; family CAYRNR01; genus CAYTBN01. The sequence goes on along the minus strand of CAZITQ010000107.1, from coordinate 22,202 downwards.
GAGACCCTCCACGAGGCGATCCAGGTGATCTGGATCCTGATGGTCGCCCTGCACCAGGAGAGCTTCAACGCCGCGCTGGTGGTCGGCCGGCTGGACGTGTGGCTCGAGCCCTACTTCCAGCGCCACATGGAGGGGGCCGACGACCCCGACGAGAAGAGCCAACGCATCCAGCGTGTGCTGGAGCTGTGCTCCGCCCTGGTGCTCAAGCTCACCGACCACCTGCCCTTCGTGGAGAGCGCGGGCAACCGGATCTTCTCCGGCTCGTCGGGCAATCAGGTGATCACCCTGGGAGGGGTGACCGACGACGGCGGGTCGGCCGTGTGCGACATGACCTGGATCTGGCTCAAGGTCACCGAGATCCTGCGGGTCCGCGACCCCAACGTGAACGCGCGCTTCGCCCCTGGCGTGAACTCCGACGCCTACCTGAGGCGGCTGTGCGAGGTGAACCTGCTCACGGGCGCCACCCCGTCGCTGCACAACGACGACGCGGTGATCCCCGCGATGGTCGAGCAGGGCTTCGCCCTCGAGCACGCCCGGGACTGGACCGCCACCGGGTGTGTCGAGCCCACCAGCTGCGGCCGCCACCTGGGCCACACCAACTCGATGATGTTCAACATGGTCGCGGCCCTGGAGATGGCGCTCAACGACGGGGTGCACCCCCTCGTGGGTGAGCAGGTGGGACCGTCGACCGGCGATCCCCGGGGATTCGGCAGCTACGAGGCGTTCGTCGGCGCTCTGAAGGAGCAGCTGGGCTGGTTGATCGACCGCTCGGCCCGGGCCAACAACATGCTGGGGCGTACCCACCAGCGGATTCGCCCCACGCCGCTGATGTCGGCCCTCTTCGAGGGGCCGATGGAGTCGGGGCGGGACGTGGTCCGGGGCGGCGCCCGCTACAACTCGTCGGGGACCGCCCTGGTGGGGCTGACCGACGTGGTGGACAGCCTGGCCGCGGTCCGGACCCTGGTCTACGACGGCGAGGTGGAGATGGACACCCTGCTCGCCGCCCTGGCCGCCGACTTCCAGGGGCACGAGGAGCTGCACGCGCGGGTGCTGAGGCGCGCGCCCAAGTTCGGCCAGGACGCCGAACTCCCGCTGGAGATCGCGCGCGATCTGATGGACTTCGTGTACGACCGCTACCAGGCCCACGAGCACTACCGGGGCGGACGCTACGTGCCCGGCTACTGGAGCATGTCCTACCACGTGGCCTTCGGTGACCTGTCCGGGGCCCTGCCGTCGGGCCGCAGGCGCGGCGAGAGCTTCACCCCCGGCCTCACGCCGTCCCAGCTCTCCGGCGCTCCGCTGACCGAGCAGATCCGCACCGTGGCCTCCCTGGACGCCCATCGAATGCCCAACAACATCGCCTTCAACGTCAAGGTGGTCCCCGGCGCCGACGACGAGCACCGGGAGGTGGTGGACCGGATGGCGGCCTACGTGGGCGCCTACTTCGAGATGGGGGGCATGCAGATCCAGTTCAACGTGGTGGGCAGCGACACCCTGAAGGCGGCCATGGAGACCCCGGACGAGTACCGGGACCTGCTGGTGCGGATCTCGGGCTACAACGTCTACTTCGTCGACCTGACCCCCGAGGCCCAGCTCGAGGTGATCGGGAGGATGGAGCACGCGCTCTGAGCGAGAACGCGCCGAGGATCGTCGACGTCCGCCGCAACGCCCTGGACGACGGGCCGGGGATCCGGTCGGTGGTGTTCTTCAAGGGGTGTCCGCTGCGCTGTGTGTGGTGCCAGAACCCCGAGACCCTGTCGCCACGCCAGGAGCTCCAGCGGATGCCCGAGCGGTGTGCGGAGTGCCGGCGGTGTGGGCCGGTCTGCCCGCACGCGATCGCCCGTCCCGCGGCCGAGCCCCAGGATGTCGCCCGCTGCCGGGCCTGCGGCGCCTGTGTCGATGCCTGTGCGACGGGCGCGCGCCGGGTCGCTGGCGAGGTCTGGGCGCTGGACGAGTTGACCGCGCTGCTGCTGAGGGACGAACCGTTCTATCGGCTCTCCGGCGGCGGCGTCACCCTGTCCGGCGGGGAGCCGACGGTGTACCCGCAGTACGCCGGCGAACTCGCCGCTCGTCTGGGCGAGGCCGACGTTCACGTGCTGCTGGAGACCTGCGGGCATTTCGCGTGGGAGGACTTCGAGCGCCGCCTGCTCCCACACCTCTCGGCCGTGTACTTCGACCTCAAGCTGGCCGACGAGGAGGAGCACCGCCGGCACACCGGTCGGGGGAACGCCCGGATCCGGGCCAACCTGGAGCGCCTCGTCCGAGCCGGCACCGTCGAGGTCCTCCCCCGCATCCCCCTGGTCCCCGGGATCACCGACGGCGAGGCCAACCTGACCGCCCTCGCCGACCTGCTGCGCGACCTGGGCCTGCCCCGCGTGGCCCTGCTCCCCTACAACCCCCTGTGGGTGTCCAAGCGCGAGGCGTTGGGGCTCGACCTGCCCTACGCCCGGCGGGAGTGGATGGAGCCGGATCGGGAGGCCCGCTGCTCGGACATGGTCCGAACGTCGGGCCTCGAAGTGGCCGGCTGATTCCTCCGGCAACCGCGACCCGCCCCGGCCTGTGAGCACCCGGCGGCGGATGTGTATAGTGCTCGCGGGGGCGCTGAATCCTCCGCGGAACGACACTCGGGCTGGGGGAGATCATGGCATCGCGGGTGTTCGGGCGAGTCGCCACCGGGGCCTACTACCTCTTCGGCTGCGCGGGCCTGGTCTGGATCCTGATCTGGGGGATCGATTGCGCGGTCGGACTCCGGGCCGTGCCGCGGAGCACGCTCGTCCTGGCCCCGGGGGACCGGGTCACGGTGTTGGTGACGCAGGCGAAGTTCGAGCGGACCGTGCTGCGGCGCGACGTTGAGGGGAGTCCCGGGCAGGGATGGAAGGTGACCCTGGTCCACGGAGCCGACGAATTCCCGGGGGCCCCCGCCCAGGTCGGCGACCTCGTCCTCCTGACCCACCGCACCGTCGGCGAGACGGGTCACCGGACGGATGCGTACGATCGGGACACGGGCGAGCATCGGTGGACGTATCGGGGCGATCACCGCTCCGCGAAGCTCATCGAGCTGCCCGGAGGCACGATCGGGCTGCACGAGGACAGCCTCGGAACGAGGTACACGCCGGCGCTGACCGTCCTGTCCATGGATACCGGCGAGGTGCTCTGGCGCACCGATCTGGAGCGGTGGGACGATGTGGCTCCCTGGCGGGAACACCTATGGATCCAGTCCAGGAACGTGCTGGAGGGCACGGAGGGGATCCGGCTACTCGAACCGCGCTCGGGAGAGGTGATCGAGGAGGTGTCGGGACCGAAGGACCTCTGCGTGACCGGGGACCACGTGTTCGGGCTCGGCGAGTACGGCGTGGTCCGTCGCGGTCTCGAGCCCGGGCAGCGCTGGGAGTTCGTGATGCGTTCGGAACGGGGCTTCGGCCTGTCCTGCGGCGCGTTCGGGGACACCCAGGTCGTGTTCCTGGCCGGCCACAGCGGGTTCGGTGCGTGTACGGCGGCCGGATTCGGCGCGGACGACGCCTCCCTGCGGTGGCGGCGCTTCCTCTACGGGGATGGAATCCGGGAGAGCTGGTCGGACACCCATCCGGAGACCGACGGCAGCGCGAGGCCGCGAGTCCTCCCCGTCGACCAGATGTGTGCGTGCGCGGCCCCCGAACCTGGCTCCGGCTGGCCCCGCCATGTGCCCTTGGTCCTGACCCACGAGTTCGACCTGATGGGAAGGGTCGTGGTGCTGGACCTCGAGGAGGGGCGGGAGGCCGTGATCGGGGAGCGGGTGCGCGCCGTCCTGCCGCCGGGCGAGAGCGAGCGGGTCAACTGGGTGTACGCGGCCTCCTGGGAACTCATGGCGGATCGCTGGTACAGCCGTTCCTCGTCCCAGTTCGGGCCCGGACCCTCGCCGATCCTCGAGATCGACGGCGCGACCGGTTCGATCCACGCGGGGGTGCTCCCCCGGGGGGTTCGGCTGGACGCCGGCCTGCTGGATGGCGAGACGCTGTGGTTCCTGAGCCACGACTCGTTCCAGTCGCTCGATCTGGGGTCGGCGCCCTGGCACGAGGCGCCGGAACCGACCGTCCTGGCCATGTGGGGCCTCGCGGGTGCGGCGGATCCCTGACCGGGGCGGGCTGGGCTTCCCGGGACGGGCGAGGTATACGTTCGACCGGTGAGGGGCCCCTCGAGGAGGTGATCATGGCATCGGCCTGCCGACTTTCGTCCCTGTTGTTCGCGACCTTCCTGGCGCTGTGCTGGATGGCCGGCTGTCCCGGTGCCGACGACGACGACAGCGCCCTGGACGACGACGACGCCACGGGGGACGACGACGACGCCACGGGGGATGACGACGACGCCACCGGGGATGACGACGACAGTGCCCTGGACGACGACGACGCCACGGGGGACGACGACGACGCCACGGGGGACGACGACACCGCCCCGGAGTGGTTCGGCCTGGACGGTGCCCTGAGCCGGACGGCCGAGATCCAGGAGGGGGGCGACGGGATCGGGACCGTCTGCCTGGGCATCCTGGAGGACTGCCAGATCGGCGCCGCCGTCGCCTATGGCGCCCAGCTCGACGGGATCGACCTGTCGGATCCCGCGACCCCCGTACCGTTCGGGTTCTCCGCCCCCAACGGGGCGATGGTCGACGGGGTCACCTACCATCTGGGCGCCTACTTCGTGGACGACGGGGCGATCGACTGCGAGATCTACGTGCCCGAGGGCGGTGAGCTCTACAGCACGGCGTGCCCTTCGTTCGTCTTCGAGACGTCCGGACAGGCCCTGGGCCTGGAGGTGGTGCTGGACTCGGCGCTGGTGCTCTGAGCGCTTGTCCGCGCCGCGGACCTCACCCCATACTCGATCCACACCATGCCCAGCATCCGATCCATGGCCACGGACGAGCTGATCTCCTTTTCGGAACGCCTGCGCGTCGGGCGGGCGAGGGACTGCGACCTGCGGCTGAACCTGGGCACGATCAGCGGCGACCACGCGGTGCTGGAGGTCCGGGAAGTGGGGCTGTACGTCAAGGATCTGGGGTCCACCAACGGGACGCGGGTCCGCGGCCGGCGGATCGTGGGGTGGGTGCAGCTCAAGGCGGGGGAGACCGTTCGCTTCGGGCCGGATTCGGCCTGGGAGGTGGTCGCGGTCGAGGGGGAAGGCGGCGGGCGCGGCGCCACGCCGGTGGTGGTCGTGATCGAATCGGGGCGTAGCCACCCGGTGACCGAGGATCGCTTCGTGATCGGGGCCTCGGCCGACGCCGACCTGCGCCTGGAAGGTCTACCGCCGGTGGCGGCGGTGATCGTGCTCGAGGACGGCGCGCGACACCTGATCCCCATGGTGGACGACGAGGCCACGCCGCCGGAGGCGCTGTCGTCGGGGACCGAGTTCGTGGTGGGAGGCGTGAGGCTGGGCTTCCGGGACGAGAGCCCGGGGTTGCTACCCACCACGGTGCCGGAGCGGACCCGCAGCCGCGCGTACGACCTGGGACTGACCCTGCTGCACGACCGGCCGGGGGATGGCCGGATCCGGATCCTCTCGGGCGGCGATCAGCTCGAGTTCGAGGGGGTACCCAATCGCTTCGTGTTGCTGCTGGTGCTCGCCCGGGCGCTCCACGGACGTGTGCCGTCCGGCGGGCTGGCCGAACCCGGCGGCTGGGTCGAGGACGAGCCCCTGCGGGTGGCGATCTGGGGCAAGGGCGGCGCCGCCAGTCGCTACAACCACGCCCTGACCAAGCTGGTCTACGACACGCGCAAGATGATCGCCGGCCAGGGGCTCGACCCCTTCTTCGTGGAGAAGAGCCGCGGGCGGACCCGGCTCCGCCTGGATCCTTCCCGTGTGCGCATCGAGGGGGACTGAGCGGCGCGCCATGGCCGAGGCACCCACCACACTGGGGCGGTACCGGATCGAGCGACCGCTGGGGGCCGGGGCCTTCGGCGAGGTCTACCTGGCGACCCTGCACGGAGCCCAGGGGTTCGAGAAGCGGGTGGCGATCAAGGTGCTGGCCAGCGATCGCCCGGGCTGCGATCCCAGCCGCCAGCGAGCCTTCATCCGCGAGGGCATGCTCGGGGCCGACCTGCAGCACGCCAACCTCGTGGGGGTTCACGAGTTCGCCGAACAGGACGGGCGCTACTACCTGGTGATGGACTACATCGACGGGATCAGCGTCCGGGCGCTGTTGTCCCTGTGCGTGGGGCGCGGGACCTGGTTGCCCGTGGACGCGGTCTGTGAGCTGGGGACCCAGATCTGCACCGGCCTGGACCACGCCCACCGGGCGACCACCCGGGACGGGCGGCCCATGGCCCTGGTCCACCGGGACCTCAAGCCGGCCAACCTGATGCTGGATCGCGCGGGCACGGTGCGGATCGTCGACTTCGGCATCGCGAGGACCGCCAGCCAGACGTTCTTCACCACCGCCGCGGGCCAGGTGAAGGGGACCCCGGCCTACATGGCACCCGAGCAGGTGGCCGGGGAGGAGACCCTCACCGGCGCCGTGGACCAGTTCGCCCTGGGGCTCGTCCTGTGTGAGGCCGCCACCGGCCAGCCGGTGTTCCAGACCCAGACCGTGGAGTCCCTGCTGTTCCAGATCCTCGAGTGCAAGCTGCGTGCCGAGGGCCCCGAGCCGTTCGAGGGCCTCGAGGGTGTGAAGGCGTTCTCCGACGCCCGCTACTGGGGCTGTGCTCTGGCGGGCGAGGAGGGGGGCGTGCATTGCTGGGGCCAGGGTTCGAGCGGTCAGCTCGGCGCCGGAACACTTCCCGAGGACTCCTACGGCCGCGTCGTCGCCTGGTCGCCGGTGGCCGTCCAGGGGCTGACCGGTGTGAAGAAGCTCTCCAGCGACCGCCTGGGCGACCACGCCTGCGCCCTGAAGGACGACGGCACCCTGTGGTGCTGGGGTAGCAACGGCCAGGGGCAGCTCGGAGCCGGCGACACCGAGGATCGCTGGCAACCCGTCCAGGTGCCGCTGCCCGAGGCCGCCGTGGACGTGGCCGCCGGCTCCCTCCACACCTGTGCACTGACGGTCTCGGGGCAGGTCCTGTGCTGGGGGGCGGATCATCTGGGGCAGGTGGGCGTCCACGAGCACAGCTGCGCGCTCGATTACATCTTCGACCCGGGCCCGGCGCCCTGCCAGCTCAGCCCGGTCCGGACCTGGCCCCGGGACTAGGATCCTCGGCGGACTCGACGAGCTCGGGGGCCTGCGCCTCCCCGCCCGGTGGTGGGTGGGGCTCGGCGACCCGCAGGACCAGGCCAAGGGTCGCGTACAGACCCCCGAGGGTGACGAGGATCAGTGCCACCACCGACGTCACCCGGCCGGCCCAGATGGAGAGCGAGCCGCGAGCGTGCCGTCGCCACAGGACCCCGAGGGCGGCACCCGTCAGGCCCGCAGCGAGCAGGGCCGCGGGGATCCACAGCAGGGGTGCCCACAGCTCCCAGAACAGCGGATCGGAGGCGCCCGCAACCGCTCCACCGTTGGCGATCAGGTCGGCGGTTCCCCCGGGATGGGCGGAGATGTAACCGGCATGGAGGAAGGACTCGGTGAGCCCTCCCGGCTGGCTAGCAGCGAATACGCGCATCTTCCCTCCACGGCAGGCGCCCGTGGAGGGACAGACGACGGGTCAAGCTCGTCTATTCACTCGACGACGGTCAGCGGCACGTTCTGGCCGCCCTGGGCGCCACCGGACACGTCGAAGCGGATCAGGACCGGCGTGCCGATGCCCTCGCAGTCGGTGGACACGGCGAGATCGACCTCGATCGCGTCGTCGTCGGGGTCGATCTCGCAGGACAGCAGCTGGGTCTCCACGGTGCTCTCCACCAGGGTCCCGTGGGTGACCACCGGATCATCGGTGAACGACAGCATGCCGTCGTCGTGGCCGAATTCGAGGGTGACCACGATGGTGCTCGCGTCCCCGTCGATCTTCCACACCGCGTCGACGTAGAGCCACTCGGACAGGTAGGTGCCGTCCATACCCTCGGTGCACTCCGGCGGCGCCGGGAGGGGATCGCAGACGATGGGACAGGCGGTGATGTTCAGCGCCGCGCCCGTGGCCGCGGCGCCCACCATCAGCTTCTTGAGGTGCCGGCGCGCGCGTTCGCGGGGATCTTCCTTACCCATCGAGTCCTCCTTCTACGGGGTGCGTCGGGCCCACCCCGCATGGTCCAGGCTGTGCTGGCAGCGGGCTCCCACGGCCCGCTGCAGCGTCTCTTCCAGGTCCAGTGCCTCGCGCTCAAGGCGCGCCTCGGTTGCGCGCAGTCGCGAGTGTAGATCGTTCACGAACTCCCGGGCGTCCGCACCCGGGCCCCGCTCCTCGACGAAGCGGATGATCTCGCGCATTCCGCCCGCCGAATCCTCCGCCAGCCGGCGGTTCAGCCCCTTGGCCCGCATCAGGTATTCGGGGCGGAACACCTCCGGGTGGAAGTGGCGGCAGACCTCCGCGTCGAAGCGGGTACCCATCAGCCGGTTGGCCAGGGCGGTGCCCGAGAAGTTGCGCGGGAAGAAGCAGCGCATGAACAGCTCGAACACTCGCTGCACTTCCGGGGTCGCCATGCGGTAGTCGCCGGCCAGGTAGTCACCGCGGTGCCGGCCTTCGGCCTTCATCCGCGCCAGCAACGGCGTGCCGGCGTAGAGCTCCACCCGCCCGAAGTTGGAGGCCGTGTCTCCGTACTGCTCCATGAACGCCAGGTTGATGCGCAGGCTGTCCAGGGTGGTGTCCGGATCGAAGGCCAGCAGGTTGAAGCAGACGTAGAGGTCGAGATCGCTCAGGACCGCCATCGCTGCGTGGTTCTGCTCCCGACTCACCCGGCGCTGCAGGGTCTCGAGCCCCTGGTCGGCGTCGGTCTCGACCCCCAGGAAGACCCTCACGCAGCCCAGCCGGTCCCGCATGGCCCCGAACAGCTCGGGGTCCACGTCGCTGGGGCGCGACTTGATCACCGTGCCGATGCGCCCCACCCCCCGGGTGTCCAGGGCGTCTCCCAGGGCGTGGACCCGCTCCAGGCTGCGGCGGCGGCTGGGTACGAAGAAGTTGTCGTCGTGGAAGATGAAGATGTCGATCCCGCGGCGGAGGTGGAGCTCGGCCATCTCGTCGGCCACGTCGTCCACCGGCCGCAGCCGGAACCGTTTGCCCTCCAGCGCCCTGGCGTGCCAGGCCGCGATGCAGCAAAACGAGCAGCGGGCGTAGCAGCCGCGGCTGGCCACCATCGGGCACATGCCGTGACCCAGGCAGCGGGTGGGCTCGCCCCTGCGGTCCGGATGCGCCAGGGACGTCAGGTCCTCCACGGCGGACGGTGGGGTGCTCACGACCTCGCCGTCGGGTGCCCGCCGGGCCAGGCCGGAGATGTCCACCAGGTCTGCGCCGTCCCGGAGGGCCCCCGCCAGCTGCACCACGGTGTCCTCGGCCTCGTAGAGGCAGATCGAGTCCAGCTCGGGGAAGTCCCGCAGGAGCTCACGAAACGCCAATCCAGAGAAGTGGCCCCCCGCCGTGATGTGTCCCTCGTGCCCGCCCTCCCGCAGGGCCATCGCCAGCGCCAGGCAGTCCAGGGCCCGCCACTGGAAGGCCAGGGACAATCCGATCAGCAGGGGCGGCTCGTCGGAGCCCGTCAGGGCCTCGAGGACGCGGGGGAAGTCGTGGCGGGTGTCGTAGGGGACGATCTCGACGTCGAAGCCCCCGGCCTGCAGCGCCGCCGACAGGTAGCGCAGACCCAGGTTCTCCTCGACCTCGGGGCCCACCAGCGCGACCCAGCTCAACGACGACCTCCGCGACTTCCGATGTGCCCGGACGCATCATAGCAGGGCGTGGGGCGAACACGTGTTCGAGGGCGACCGGCTGGAGGAGCCCCTGTGATACCGCCGATCCGGGGAGGATCCGAGATGCGATCCGATCACGGCCACCTCCCGCGGCGGCGGTCTCTATCTGGATCCGGCGGTGTTCCCGGGGAGCGGGTGCTGACGGCCCGCAGCGGCGTCAGTCCAGCAGCCCGATCCGATCCTCGATGAGATTCCGGTCCACGTTCTCGCGCAGGTAGCGCGCCAGCACCGGTCTCGCGCGGTCGAACTCGTAGAGGTTGGAGGCCCCCACCACGAGTCGGGTCGACAGGCCATCGCCGAGGACCACGACCCAGCTGTCCTTGCCCAGCTTGCCGGCGACCGCGGCGCCCGGCGGGGCCGAGCGGCGGTCGGGGCCGCGGGGTGTCTGGGGCATCTCCTGGCCGGCGTTGCCGATCCAGACCCAGGCCACCTGCCCCCAGGGGATCGCCCGCGTGCGCAGCAGGCTGCGGATCGCGATCGCCTTGGGACCGAGGCCCAGGGTCGCGCGCACGGCCCAGCGGCCGGCGGTCATGATCCATAGACAGCCCGCCACGATCCCCAGGTACTCCAGCGAGTCGGCGAGGCCCGCGTCGCCCGCCTTCAGCCGGGCGCCTAGGGTGACCAGCACGCCGAGCAACCCGAGCCCAGGGAAGAACAAGAGCAGGGCGGACAGCGTTCGCCCCATCCGGAAGGTCGTCTGGCCGCCGGTCCATTCGTCCAGGTCGGGCATGCGCCGCCGATCATCCCTTCACTTGGTCGTCAGGGTCCAGACGCCGTCCCAGTCGCCGGCGGGGGGCTGGTCGCGGAAGATGGCGATCCGCTCCAGGAACACCTCGGCGGGACCGTCGGCCTCCAGGTCGCGACAGGCCTCGAAGGCCTGCTGGGCGGCGTCCCAGTCCTGGCTGCGGTAGGCGGCCAGGCCCTCCTCGAAGTGCCGGATCCGATCGTCTCCCGGGTCCACGCGATCGGTCAGTCCCAGGAGCTCGAAGATGCGTTCCGGGTCGTCGCGGCCCTTCACCCGCAGCAGGTCGATCTCCCGCGCGGCGATCGCATCACCGGCGAGGACGCGGGTCCGTTCGTCCAGCAGTGTCCGGATGCCGTAGCTCTTGCAGGCACCCTCCAGGCGGGATCCCAGGTTCACCGTGTCGCCCAGCACGGTGAAGTTCATCGACTCCTCCGAGCCCACCGTGCCCACGATCATCGGGCCGGTGGCGATGCCGATGCGGATGTCGATCTCCGGGGCGCCGGAGCGGACCCCGAGGACCTCGGGTAGGCGGGCGCGGACGGCGTCGAGGGCGCCCAGCTTGGCCAGCGCCGCGCGGCAGGCGCGCAGGGACTGCTCCTCCGCCGGCACGAAGGGCGGGCCCCAGTAGGCCATGATCGCGTCGCCGATGTACTTGTCGATGACCCCGTGCTCGGCTCGGATCTGCCGGGACATCTGGGACAGGTACTCGTTGAGCACCGCCACCAGGTCCCTCGGCGTGAGCCTCTCGCTGAAGCCCGAGAAGTCGCGGATGTCCGAGAACATCACCGTCATCACCCGCCGCTCCCCGCCGGGGCGGCTCAGCTCGGGATCGTCGATGAGGTTGCCGACGATCCTCGGGTCCACCACCTTGCCGAAGGTGTCCTTGATCCGCTCCTTGACCCGAAGCTCCCCCACCATCTCGTTGAAACCCTCGGCCAGGCGGCCGATCTCGTCTCCGGTGGAGACGTCGACATGGGTGTCCAGCTGGCCCTTCTCCACCCGCCGGACCGCCCTGAGCAGCCTCCGGACGGGGCGCACCAACCCGACGGTGACCCGGGCGGCGAGGCCGAGACCGAACAGCGCCGCGATGGCGCTGACCACCAGGTTGAGCCACCGGGTCGTCAGCTCGTCGTCGCGGGCCTGCAGGGCGGCCGCCATCACGAAGTCGTCGATGTCGCGGCGCAGGGTGGTGACCGTGGCGTCGAACTCGTCCTCCTCCCGCTGGACCCGGGCCTCCATGGCGATGACCTCGGCGTCGTGCTTCCCGGACCGGAGCAGGGTGATGAGCTCGTGGGCGTCGTCCTCGAAGTCCTGGTGCTCGTCCTCGATGTGGGCCAGGCGCTCGTCGAAGCGGGACAGCTGGAGCTTGGCGTCCACCGGCACGTCGCTCTCGATGACCGCCGCGAGCAGCGCCCGCGCCTCCGATTCCTGCTCGTCCACGTACAGCCCGAGCCGGTCGAAGGCGGCCACGGCCTCGTCCACCGCCAGCGGATCGTGCTCGGCTCCGGTGAGCAGGTGGGGGATCCGCTCCAGCAGGATCTCCTGCTCCAGGACCGCGACGTCGATCTCCGCCAGATACCGCTCCAGGGGCAGGTAGGCCGAGGCCAGTGCCTCCAGTTCGTCGCCGATGCGATCCACGTACCACGTGGAGATCGCCGCCGACGCCACCATCAATCCCACCAGCCCGCAGGCCACTCCGAAGACCTTGGTGCCGATGGACAGCCGGATCCGTGGGTTCGGGACGTCGCGGTCTCTCTCCTGGCCCTCTGGAGTCATGGCGAAACGCTAGCACAGCGGGTGGCCTCGGGCTGGGGCGGGGAGGGGGATCTGGGCGGGTGGCTCCAGGGACGCGGAGTTTGGGTTCCCCAATACCGCGCCAACAAAGACTATCTATTTGCTGTTATTTGTCGCACGCCATCGTTCAGGCGACTAGAATCCCGCGATCGGAGGTATTCAGGTGACCCGTTCTCAGGACACCTTGCGACGGTCCGAACCAACGGCCCAGGATGGCGCTGTGTCCGCGTCGTCGGTTCAGGACACGCTGGCCGATCCTCTGGTGGATCCCCTGACCGACGGCCTGGTGGATCCCCTGACCGTGCAGGCCGCGGGGGGCGCGGTCCAGGCCAGCGACGGGGAGCCCGGGCCCACCGCCGCGCCCGGAGCGGCTCCAGCCCCAGCAGCCACGGCGGGAGCCGACGGCGGCGGGGGCCTCGAGCCATGGGTCGACCGCATGCACGGGGGCCTCGACGCGATCCAGGAACGCTGGTACCGGCTGCACGACGAGGTCCGCCACAACGCCGGCGCGTACGCGGGTGCGATCAACGAGATCAACGGGACCTACCGTCGGCCCATCGAGGAGCAGCTGGAAGAGCTCGAAGCGGGGGGGGGGCCCCAGGCCAACCAGCTCGCGCTGTACCGGGAGGAATGGGAGCGCCGTTTCGCGGTGATCCTCAGCCTCCAGACCTACCGCGGGGAGGCCATCAACGGCGCCATCCGGGTGCCCACGCTGATGGACGGCACCACCCAGAGCCACCAGCTGTACATGGCCGGGCGGGTCCGGGCCGTGGGCGAGGCCTACGAGCGCATCGTGCGGGTGCGCCGCACCCGGGAAGAGGCCCAGGCAGAGGCCAGCGCCCTGGACGGCAACGCCTTCTTGTTCCTGCGCGAGTTGTTGATCCACACGGGCGCCCATACCCCCGAATTCACGAGGACGGGTCCCGACCACCAGGTGATCGACTCGATGCCGCCCCCCAACGCCTGGGAGGCGCTGTTCCCGGACGGGCGGCAGCGCACGGTGGACACCAGCGAGGCCCGCGCCGAGGCCGCGGGTGAGGACGCCGGCGTGACCCCCGAACGGACCGCGGTGATCGGCAACCTGGCCGACCTCGCGGCGAACATCGCCGCGGACTGGGAGATGTACGCCGCGCTCCCGGACGCCCCGGCGCGCGAGGCCCAGCTCATCCGCAACACCCTGGAGAGCGACGCGGAGGTGGACGCCTTCCTGGACCTGGTGGACGCCCGGGGGGACTACGACGCCTTCATGACCGCGATCCCCCGGTCGTTGCGGGCACACCTGCTCCGGGTCTCAGGCCGCACGGCGAACGTGGATCTGCTCGAGGCGCGCCGCCAGGCGACCGCCGAGCTGTTCGAGGACATGGCCTCCAACGTCGGCCCCGCCTTCCTCGAGGGGCTGGCCGGGTTCTACCGCGGCATGGGCGACATGTTCAGCGGGCTCGGCGTGGACTTCCTCGGCGACGTGATGAAGGACGCCGGCGAGGGCTTCGACGGCCTGGCTGGCGAGATGGACAACTGGCTCGGCAACACGGACACCGAGCTTCGCTCGACCATCGCCCACCTCACCGGAAACGTGGAGGCGAGGCTGTTCCAGGTGGCGGTGGGCGGGGAGGTCGGGACCCTGCACGCCATGGTCCAGATGGGGGGCGACGCCGCCGAGCTGATGTCCCTGGCCCAGGAGATCTACGGGGCGGTGGAGCGGGGAGGCCGGTGGCTCAAGAACGCCGGCGACCGGCTGTGGCGGATCCGGGCCGTGGCGGGGGCTGCCCTGCGCGGTCTGACGACCCTCGCCGACCCGACGTTTTGGGAGGGCAAGACCTCCGACCAGGTGATCGGCGAGGTGCTCGAGGCAGTCACCGGCGAGCTGGGGGGGCTGCTGGAGTTGCCCACCGAGCGCGACGAGCGCCGCCGGGGCCGCGAGGGCCAGGTCGACGCCGAGCAGTCCGAGCAGGTGGCCATCGCGATGGCCCTCGGTGAGACGGGGTTCGACGAGCGCCTGTCCGCCGCCAACACTCGGGTCCACGAGGCGGTCGGGGAGTACGAGGCCGCGGCGGCGGCCATCGGGGACTGGCAGGCCGGCGGCGCCATCGACGGTCAGGCCTTCGAGCGCGTCCAGCAGGCCAGCCGCAACCTGCAGCAGGTGCGGGCCGAGGTCGAGGGCGAACTCACCGCGGCCGCGGACGAGTTCAACCGCGCCCGCGAGGCCCACCTGGCGAACCTGCAGGCCGCGGTCGCCGCCGGTGCGGGGGGCGACGAGGAGAACTCGGTCCAGGGACTGTTCGATCTGTTGCGCAGCCTCTGGGAGTCGATCATCGCCGTGGCGCGCGCTGCCCTGGCCAAGCTGGTGGAGGTCGTGGTCCAGCAGCTGCACGCGTACGCGACCGCCGACTCCCCACCCGACGCCCCGGAACTGGGTACGGCGGCGGGCGAAGCCGCGAAGGCGGCCGCCGAACAGCTCTGGGACGAGATCGCCGACCCGATCACCGGGCAGATCATCGACTGGATCGGCGACCTGGTCGGCCGCGTCAGCGAGCTCGCGGAGATCGGCGCCGAGGCCCTGCTCGAGGCCCTCTGGGAAGAACTCGGCGGGGACGTCAAGGACTGGGTCATCGACGAGAAGCTGGGATCGGTCTGGACCGGGATCTCCGACGAGGTCCAGCGGGACTTCGAGGCGGCGCTGGGGATCGCCGCGGCGCCGGAGACCTTGCCCGGTTAGGAGTCTGTCGGCCCTAGGCCTCCGCCAGGCCGCGCCGCCCTGCGGAGGCGGATTTCCGTGGCCGCGAGCGAGGCATATCGAGCTATATGGCGAGGGAGCGGGTGGGGAAAGACGTCCCGCAGGCTGGATGCGGACGCGTGAGCGTCTATGGCCGACAGGCTCCTGGTAGCCCCCAGAGCATCTGCGCCGACCGCGGCACCGCGACCCTGTCGCGGGCATCGGGGTAAACTCCCCCCGGCCATGGGAGATGGCCGCGTGCCAGGCGGGGGGGCGATGGCTTCCCTGCGCCCCGTTGGCAGGGAGGACCGGCCGTGACCGACACCGCAAACGAGACCCCATCCACCGATGCCACCGACTCGGTGATCGAGCGGCATCCCAACGCGTACGTGGCCTCGGACCACGGCATGGTGACGTGGGCCGGTGGCCTGCTGATCGCCGCAGGCGCCGTGGAACTGGCCTTTGCGATCGCCTTGATCGCCAGGCCCGGCTTCCTCGGTCAGCTGGACGAGATCGTGCGGAACATCCTGATCTTCGCGGCCCTCGGGGAGGGGTGGGTCATCCTGGCTTGCGGCGTGTTGACGCTGCGCAACTGGTATGCGGCCGCGGTCACGGGCCTGGTCCTGATGTGCCTGGCGCTGGCGGTGTGGGTGGCCAACGTGGTCCTCGTGGGGCTGGCCGTCGGGTTCGACGACTCGGCGTTCTTCACCGACCTCGTCGTGACCGGGATCCGCGTTCTGCTGGTCGTGGTCGTGGCCTATGGCGTGGGCGCGGTGAAGCGGATCAACCAGCGCATCGGGTGGTACGGGGAGCTGGCGCTGCGTCCCCCGACTCCCGCGTCCCCGGAGGACCGATGGGCGCCGGCGAGGGCGGCGGCCGGGGCGTCAGCGAAGGCGGTCGCCGGGACGACGCCTCCGGAATCGGTCCCCGCCAACCCCCTGATCCCCTACTACCACCTGTTCATCCGCTTGCTCGTGCGGGTGATGCGGGCAGACGGTCTGCTGGATCGGCGGGAGCGGCTGAAGATCGCCGAGGTCTGCGACGCCATGCAGATCTCGAGCTACGAGCGCGATCGGGTGATCCTGGCGGCCGGCCTGGATCCCGCCTCGGACATCGAGGAGCAGACCCGCCGCTACGTGGAGGCGGCCGAGGCCCTCGAGATCCCCGGACCGAGGTGGCAGCTGGTGCTGGCGGCGATCGGCGTCGCGGGCGCGGACGGCGTCATCGAGCTGTCGGAGCAGCAGGTCGTCCTGGATATCGGCGCCGCCGTCGGGATCGCCGAGGGCGAGATCCGGACCATCCTCGATCAACAGGTGGTCGACCCGGACCACCTGGACGCCGAGGAGGCGCGCCGGCTGCTGGCCCTCCCCGAGGGCGCGACCCCCGGGGAGATCGAAGGGGCCCACGAGTCCCTCTCGAGCAGCTTCGCCGAGGGGGACTACCTCCACCTGGGCGGCCGCCTCGAGGACTTCGTCACCGAGCGCCAGCGGGTTCTCGACGGCGCCAGGGCGGTTCTGCTCGGGTGACGGCCGCCGACGGCCGGCATGCCCGGGGCCGATCCGCCCGCCCCGTCAATCGAGATCGACCGGGCCCCAGCGGCCCGAGATCACGAAGGCCCCCCAGTAGCGGGGGTGCGCCCAGCGGGGATCGGCGAGCAACTCCAGGCGCGCGTCCCGCAGCGCCTCGACCCGTCCCTTCCCCTCGGCCAAACTCTCGTAGTAGCGGATCATCAGCTCCGCCGTACCCTCGTCGTCCACCTTCCACAGGGAGATGACCTGGGTGCCGACCCCGGCCAGCGCCAGGGCCCGGCGCAGTCCGTAGACCCCGCGGCCGTCACGCACCTCCCCGAGGCCGGTCTCGCAGGCCGAGAGCACCGCGAGCTGGGTGCCCACCAGGTCGGCGTCGGCCAGCTCCAGAGCGGTGAGGATCCCGCGGTGGGTTCCGTCGGCCGCCTGGTTGGCTCCGGCGAGCACGAGGCCGGACCGGAGCAGAGGTCGGCCGATCACCTGCGGGGGCGGGACCATCGGACTGGCTCCCAGCGGGCGAATGGCCTTGGCGCCTCGCCCCCCGCCCGGAACGTCCTGGGCCCCGGCCAGGAAGAACCCGTGGGTGGCCACGTGGAGGACCGAGGGCCCCCGGGACTCCAGCAGCGCCGCCTTGGTCGCCTGCGAACCGGTCAGCTGGCGCGCTCCGGGCAACAGCGCCGCGACCCGGTCTCCCTCGGCCGCCGTCCCCGGAAGGGCGCTCCAGGAGAGCCCGGTGAGCGGGGTGGTGGGGGGTGTGGAATCGAGTGCCGGTGCTCCGGATGCCGCGGTGGCGGCGTCGAAGTCCGGATCGGACACCACCAGCGGCGGTGAGCGGGGCGCCACCGGGTCGTCGAACCGCAGGAGGTCGGCACCGGATCCCAGGTACCCGATGGACAGCTGCCGGATCCGGTGGCGTCCATCCGGCGCCACCAGGGCGTCGAAGGGGAAGAGGTTCAGCAGGCCGTCCGGGGCGACCAGGACCCGGGAGGCGTCCGCGAACCAGGGGTCCAGGGGTTCGAGCAGTCGCTGGTCGAGGCTCCTCGCCTCGGCGTCGAGTGCGCCGGGACCGCCGACTCCGTCCCCGCCTCGCAGCAGCTCCAGCCACCGGCGCACGGAGGCCTCGATCTCGGCCGCGGGGCCCAGGTCCGCCGCACGGACGGGCCCCTCGGGCGTGACCACGTAGGCCGCCAGTCGGGCTTCGGACCACGGCGTCTCGGGCCAGCCCTCGATGTCGAAGGGGATGTACACGAACAGCTCGACCAGCGCGCTGCCCCCGGGCAGTGCGTCCCGGAGGGCCGCCAGGTCGATCGCGGTCTCCGCTCCGGCGCTGGTCTCTGCCTGCTCCCCCTCCACCTCCGCGATCCGCGCGTCCAGGGATGCCATCCGGTCGCCGTCGGGGAGGCCACCGAGGACCTCCCGTGCCAGCTCGGCGTGGAGGTCGGCGAGCTCCGCTGCCCGCTCACCCGCCGCGGGATCCATCCGCCGGTGGAGGGCCCGGCGGCGGGCGGTCAGTGTGTCCAGGACCCGTCCTTTGCGCTGCAGGATGCAGGAGAGGGCCAGCTCGGCCGCGGCGGGATCCTCTTGCGCGTGGAGGAGGTGGAGCGCCACGGTGGAGTGGGTGCTCTCGTCCAGCGTCCCCAGATACTGGTCGAGTTCCCGCTCCGCGTTCAGACCGGAGGCGGTCAGGCGGCTGACGTGGAGCTCCTCGACGGCGAATCCCCGGAGCCGCAGGGCGACGGCCTCCTCCACATCCCCGTGCATCAGGCGGACGTGGGCCAGGTTGCTCAGGGCGATGGCCAGGGCCGGGTGCTCGTCCAGGCCTGCGATGTCGAACGCTCCGATGGCCCCCCGAAACTCCTCCTCTGCCCCCGCGAGGTCTCCATCCCCCAGGGCCACCAGGGCCAGGTTGTTGGAGACGAAGGCGTGGCGGACGTCCTCGGGATCCGCGCTCGACGCCAGGATCGCGCGGGCGTGTTCGAACGCCTCCCGCGCCCGGTCCGGCTCACCGGAGCGGCGGTGGACCTCGCCCAGGTTGGAGTAGGTATCGGCCAGGTCCGAGAAGTCCTCGCCCCGGCTCCCCTCGACGAGCTGGATCGACTCTCGGAGCAGCGCGGCCGCGCTCGCCAGGTCGTCCTGCTGAATGTGGATCTGGGCGAGGTTGTTGAGCACCGGGCCCAGGTAGAAGTGGTCGGGGCCGAGGAGGGCGGTCAGGCTCTCCCGCAGCTCCTCGAGCACCGCCCGGGCCCCCGGGTGATCCCCCTTGCCCGCGCGGACCTGGGCCAGGTTGACCGTGATGCCGACGCGGGCGGTCGGGTCCGCGTTGCCCCCCCGGTCGAGGAGGGCCAGCGCGAGATCGAGGAGCCGCTCGGCCTGCTCCGGCTCACCGCGCTGGATCAGGACCGCCCCGAGGTTGCCGTGCAGGGTGGCCAGGAAGGTGTCGGACATCCCCCCCATCGCCTCGGCCCGCTCGATGGCCTCCTCGAGGCCCTCCTGCGCGCGCAGGAGCTGGCCTCTCCGGCGCGCCACCTCCGCCCGGTTGGCCGCCAGCCGGACGGTGGCGATGGACGGACCCAGGCCGGCCAGCCGCTCCTCCACCTCGTCGAAGGTGGTCTCGGCCTCCCCCAGCCTGCCCCTCTCTAGCTGCACGCGCCCGAGACCTTCGAGGATCTGCACATCCAGCGCCCGCTCCGGGGGGGACTGGAGCGCCGCGCGGTCCCGGGCACGCAGGAGGTGGTCCTCCGCCGCCCCCAGGTCCCCCCGGAGCCGGTGGAGCTCCCCGGTGTCCGCCAGGATCCGGGCCACGAGCCGATGGCTGCTCATCGCCTCGGCCTGGATCAACAGGGCCGCGGCGCGGTCCAGCGCCTCGTCGTACCGCGCCTGTGCGGTCAGCTCGAGCATCTCGTCGAACAGCTGGGCGAAGCTGGGCTGGACCGTGGGACCGGAGGCCCCGAGGAAGGAGAGGGTGACGGTCTGCAGGAGGTCCGCCCCGCCCAGCTCCTCCAGCCCGCCCGGCGCCGCGCCGAGGGCGGAGTGGACCGTGACCCCATGCTCCCCGTCCACGTGCAGGTAATTCAGCATGAGATACCGGCCATCCGGGCCGTCAGTGTCCAGGGTGACCAGCAAGGCTCCCGACGGCAGCCTCTCCCGCTCCACCTCGGCCGAGGTGTCCCCCCGGCGCACGATCCCGTTGACGACGCCCTCGAGGATGAACTCCTCGGTGAGGGTTGCGTCGTAGGCCTGCAGGCTGATCAGCAGGAGGGGCCCCAGCAGGTCCGTAGGGTCCTTCACGAAGAGGAGCATCGGGTTCTGACCGGGCATCGGCACGCTCTGGACCGCCCAGCCACGGGGCACCTCCCCCGCGAGGCCGAATCCCTCGAACGGCTCCAGATCCACGGTGCTTCCAGAGGCCCCACTAGCGCCGAAGGTGACCAGCGAACCGAGGATCAGGGAGGGGATGATGCGTGCCAGTCGACTCATGGTCCGGCCCCCTTGAAAGGGTGGCTCCTCGCCGTGACGACGAGGTCACCGAGTGGAGAAGCGATAGTCCAGCACGACCTCGGTCGTGTCCCCCGGGATCTCGTCCCCGGCCCTCGAACGGGAGAATCGCACCCGGCGGGTCTTCTGCACGACGCAGGTGGCCAGCGATTCGATACCGGTGGAGTTCATGCCGACCGAGACGGAATCCACGTGTCCGTCCAGCCCCACCGTGACGTAGAGCTCGATGCGCCCGGCGGCCTCGGGGTATTGCTCGAGCGTCTCGTCGTAGCAGGGAGCCATCCGCCGCCCGAGACCGCGGACATCCCTGTCCAGGTGCTCGGGGGCGGTGTGCGGGTCCTGCTCCGCGATCGCGACGGTCACGGCTCCGCTCACCACCGGCCTCTCCGGCGGTGAGCCCACGTCCACGAGATCCGGTAGATCGTCCACCTCATGGACACCGTCCGGTGGGGGCTCGGACCTTTCCGGGGCCGCGTCCGGGGGCACCTCCGGAACGGCGTCGAGCGCCCCTGTCGGTTTCGCGGGCCCGGCGGAATCCCCGGGCGGTCCGGCATCCGGGCCCGAGTCCGCCGCCGGTACGGTGGTTTCGTGAGACGGTCCAGGAGCGCTCGTCTGCGTCTCGTCCCCGCCCCCACATCCCGCGAGGACCACGATGGCGACGACGAGAGCGCCGCACACGGCGCGTGCTGTATGCCCGAGGTGCATGTTCCCTCCCGCGGCCCGGCGAATCGATGCTCGGATTCCCTGCGTGCGGAGTCGGTACGTCCGCCGGTCACCCGTCTCCGGGATCCTCCAGCAGATGCCGTCTCACCCGAGACGCCAGCTCGTCGAAATCCAGGGCCTCCCGCTTGTCGACGACCCGAAAGTCGGACGCAACGGAGTCCGGGTCTCCCGTTTCCAGCTCGAGGTAGTACGTGCCGCGAGGCTGCTCCCAGGTGGAGATGTACGCCAGCTGGGATGGGCGGTCGGTGCGGGCGATGCCGAAGGCGAACCGGTCCGCGTCCCAGTGATCCGCGATGTCGACCGGGATCCCCTCCAGCGTCCTGGCGAGCCGGCGGGCCACCTCGACGATCGTGGAGTCCTTGTCTCGCAGCGCGGTGAACAACGGTGCTCTCCCCCTTGCCGCGTCCGCGGGGTGGCCGTCTACCGCCCCGCCGCCTCCTGACAGCGTACCGTGCAGCCCAGCTGCTGCTCCAGCATGGCGGCCTGCCCGCACTTGGCCTCGTTGCCCTTGCAGGACATGCTCCAGCCCAGCGCGAGGGCCCCGCACACGCGGGGGCACTCGTCCTTCGCCGTTCCCTCGGGGGCATCGAAGCCCGTGGCATTCTTGCCCGCGTCGTCGAAGGCCCGGTTCTGGGCGAATCCATCGCAGGTGAGGCTGCACGAGAGCTGCATCTTGAGTACGGCGCAGTCGGTGCCGAAATCGAGTCCGGAGGCGCAACCCGGCATCTCGGCGTGGGCCGCCGCGATCCGTCGTTCACATTCGGTGACGCAGTCGTCGCGGTCCAGGCGATCCAGCCCCTCGCTCAACCGGTCGGAGAGGGAACCCGAGGCGCCCATCGAGCCGGCACCCGTGGCGGGGG
This sequence comes from uncultured Rickettsiales bacterium, assembly GCA_964542165.1. GTDB lineage: Bacteria > Myxococcota_A > UBA796 > UBA9615 > CAYRNR01 > CAYTBN01. Next base: position 559 of record CAZITQ010000107.1, on the reverse strand, counting down.
CGACCTTCTTGCCCCCGCACGCGCCCGCCAGGCAGATCAGCGTGGCCGTGAGGGCCACCCCACACCACGTGGCGAGGCGACCTCCCGCTCCTGTGGAACCCGATTCGCGATCGTCCATCGTTCCCTCCCTTGCCCTCCGCCGACGGTCCTAGCAGCCCCGACCCGATGGCGGCGGGGCGCTCCCGTCGGTCTCCATGCCGTTCCTACTCGTGGTTTGCGATGTCTTCGATTTCGTTGCGCCCCACCGCCGTCCCTTGCCGCACGCCGTCGATGGGGCTGCCCGACCATTTTGCGCCATGGTCGGTCCGATCGCCAGCGCACCCGCGTCGCCAGCGGGGCCTGCAATCCAGGTTCGAAAGGGAGTGTGCGGAGACCCGCAAATCTCGGCGGCGCGCTGCCGCGGTCCCGCCGCTCAGCGGTGGGCGGGCTCGCCGTCGATCAGCCCCTGTTCGACGATGACGTCCCGGAGCGCCCCGGCGATCAGCTCCTGCCCCCGGACATTGGGGTGATTCTCGTCGATGCTCAGTGCGGTCGAGACCCGCCGGTGATCGTCCAGGTA
>CAZITQ010000106.1:0-30298 GCA_964542165.1 uncultured Rickettsiales bacterium | reverse complement strand
CGGGGCCGCCGGTGCGGGGGGGGGCCCCCCGCCCCCCCGGCCCCAACGCGGGTCGACCGGCGCTGCGGCGCGCCGCGCCGTCCGCTCAGGTCTCGTTGTAGGGGTCGCCGCCGAGCTGGGTGTGGTCGTGGACGGTACCCACGTCCGTGGCGGTCTGGCCGGGCCACTCCAGGGTACCCATGAACAGCACCTCTCCCTCTTCCAGCGACTGGCCGGGGTAGGAGTGGATGATCTGTCCATCGAACCAGATCGAGACCTCGGGGGTGGTGGTGGCGCCGGTGTCCCAGTCGTTGTGGTAGGCCACGGCGATCGCATAGGTGCCCACGGACGGCTGCAACACCTGGATCGACTCGGGACCGTAGCCGGTGTCCACGTCCGCCAGGAAGGCGGGGTTGTCCAGCCCCTCGCCCGCCAGCCCCCAGTCCGGGGTGGGGTTGCCGAAGTAGCAGTCGTTCCCGGTCCAGTAGGCGCCGGGCAGCTGCGCCCCGTTGATCAGATGCAGGTCCAGGTCGGTGGTGTCCGCGTCCCAGGTCAGCCGGAACTCCAGCCCCTGCACGTTGACGGCGAACCCGGTGGCCACCGACAGGTTGGTGGACTCGCTGGCCGACTCGCCGGCCACGTTCAGCTGGGCCATGTAGGCCCCCGGGGTCTGGGGCGTGACCGAGGTGGTCTCCCCGTCGGGATCGCCGAACCCGTCGCTGGAGCCCACCTCCCACTCGCACTCCTCGGGGACGTCGTACCAGCTCCACTCGAAGTCCGACGCCGGGGTCCCGACGTTGTCCACGGCGCTCTGGGTCCCATCGAAGGTGAAGCTGATGGGAAACGGGATCGCCGCGGTCGACTTCAGCTCGCCGTCGGTGTCCTGGATCCGCGCCACCGCGGTGGCCGACGGCACGGTCAGCTCGTACTGGACGCAGCCCAGGCTCGCCAGCAGGGCGGTCAGGGCCAGCAGGGCGGAGACGACGCTGGGAACTCGGCGCATGGTCAACCCTCCTTCCGCCAGCGGCGGACGCCCAGCAACAACAGCAGGATCGATGCCAGGCCGGCGGTCCGTCCCGGTCCCGCCCCCCGCTGGTCACAGTTGCAGTTGCCCTGTCCGCCCGGTCCGTTGTCCACCGGGGCGTCCTCGGAGTAGGTGAAGGTCAGCGGTGGCGACGCCTCGGTGCCGCTGCTGTTGACGGCCTCGATCAGCACCACCGCCTCCGGTTCCTCACCGCCGTAGGCAGGCAGCTCGCAGCGGAAGCGCGTGCCCGAGTCCTTGATGCTGCAGTCCGCCTCGACCCCGTCGAAGTAGATGCTGGTGGCCTCGCCGAAGTTGCCGCCGAACACGTCCACGTCGATCCCGCCCTCGAGGGGCCCGATGGGCGGGTCCACCTCGGCCAGCTCGGGCGGCATGGTGGACGGGTCCTCGTCGGAGAAGGTGTAGCCGTTGGTCAGGGTGTCGTCCGAGGAGTCGGACCAGACCCGAACGTTGACCATGCCCTCGGCGTGGGGGGGCGTGACCACCTGTAGCCGCTCGCTGGACAGCATGGTCTTGTCGTGGACCTCGACGCCGTCGAAGCTCACGTTGCAGTCGGCGGTGAAGTCGTTGCCGTAGATCACCGTGGTCTGGCCGCCCTCGGTGGGGCCGACCTTGGGGGACAGGAATCGAAGGCCGATGGGCTGGGCCGGGTGGGGCTCCTTCTCCTCCTCCTCCCGCCACTCGAAGGCATCGACGAACACGGCCGAATCGTAGATGCCGTCGGCGACGTCGCCGATCAGGAACCGCAGGGTGAACTGCTCGTTGGGCACCGCGGGAGAGATGGTCGTCAGCCACCCGGTGCCGCCCCCCCGGTAGCCGCAGTCGAAGCCGGTACCGGTCAGCAGCGCCTGGTTGGTCACAGTGAACAGGGCGGAGTTGACGTCGATGACGTTGCCGCCCTGGTCGAACACGATGTTGCCGTTGAAGATCGACGAGCTCTGCATGACCGTGAAGGTGTCGTTGAACTGGCTGCCCACGTAGTCGGGGTACTCACGGGACAGGAAGTAGAAGTTGAACTTGAACGAGTGCATGTTCGCCGGGGTCTGCAGGGTCACCCGGATCTCGATGATGTCCCCGGCCTCCGGCCCCATGGGCGGCATGTCGTCGTCCTGGCAGGAGGTCATGTTGGAGTAGATGCCGGTGTACATCAGCCCCATGGGCGGGTAGGTGGCCGAGATCACCCCCTGGGAGCTCATGGTCCCCATCATGTTCTCGGTGCCCTGGACCATGGTCACGTCGACGATGTCCCCCTGAGGGATGCCCAGGGCCTGGATCACGTCCCAGGCGGTCGCGTAGGCCAGGGCCTGTCCCGGCAGGGCCAGGAGCAGCGCGACGGCGGCGGCTACGAGGTTGGATCGGCGCATCCAGTGTTCCTTTCCCGGGTCCCACGGCCCCGGCACGGTCCGGTCCGGTCCGGTCGGCATGCTAGCAGACGGTCAACACCCTGCACAGGATCATGTGAACCCGCGCGCGAGGCCGCGCGGTGGCCCCTGAACCGCGCTCAGATTCCCCGCTGAAACCCAGCATAACCGGGACACAGCTCGGCACCAACGGCCTATCCGATCACTTTTTTGAAGATTGTTGTTGGCACTTCGGGAAACGGAGGAAATCATGATGTTATAAGCGCCGGGTAATTTAAACTAAGCGCAAATACTCCGTGTCGGAACCGCTCGGTTTTTTAACCCGCTCCCGCCCCGGGCGGTTCTTCTGGCCGGCTCGTCGAATGGGCGACGAGCCGGCCATTTTTCATTTTGGCTGGCCGGCGGAGCCGGCAGCGAAAATGGGGCGAGTTGCTGCAGTCCGGCTTCGCCGGCAGCAGAACTCGCCCGTGGTCGGTACCTGCGGTGGGCGGTGCCTCGGGTTCGCCTGGCGCCGAGAGCGGCCTCTCCACACAACGACACACCCGGACGCTGCGCCTCGGCTGCGCCTGGCGCTGTGGGTGGGACACTCGCGAATCGATGCGAACGCCGGGTGTCACGGCGGGCTGGCCCCGCCGTGGCCTCGGGAGCTCAGATCGTCTCGAGTTTCGCTTGCCAGCTGTCCAGGGCGAAGAGGTCGTGCTCGATGGGGTAGCGTGCGTGATGCGTGCGCAGCGCTGCGCAGCGGGCTCGACAGCGCGCGAGGTCCCGGACGAGGTCCCGAGAAAGGCCGCGGAACCTCGCACGAGCGATCGCGACCGCGGACAGGAGCGGCTGCCCCGCGAGTGCTCCGGAGAAGGCACCCGGACCGAGGGCGCCGGTGACCACCAGGGACTCCCGGGCTTCGCTGTCCAGCGTATCCAGCAGCCGGCGTTCCGCGTGCCTGCGGGCCAGGCTCGGTCCCAGCACCCGCTGGAAGGAGCTGGTGGCGCGGAACAGCTCGGCCACCCCCACCCGACTCCGGACATCGAGCGAGCCCAGCGCCCGGCCCACGATGCGAGTGGCGTGTTCGATCACCGGCAGGTGGGTGCCGAACAGGGTGTCCACGGCTGCCCCGGCGGCGCCCACCACCACCATGCCCTTGCAGACCGTCGAATCCAGGGGGCGCCGGCACGGTCTCCAGAGGAGGCGAGACGTCGTCCGTGACGCGAGCTCGGGCCCCAGCACCCGAACCAGGAGCGCCTCGGTCTGCGACCGACCCCGCCCGGGTCCCGCGCTGAGGGCCACGTACACGCGATCGCCGCGGCGGGGCGTACAGCGCCACGCGAGGGCCCCGCGGCCGGGGAGATCGAGCAGGAGCTGGGCCCGACCGACCCAGCTGGCCTGGATCCGGGCTGGCTCGCTCCGCACCGTGGCCAGAAGCACGGGCTCCCGATCGGTGGCAGCGAGGCGCCCGCCCGCAAGCACGCTGCCCGGGAGGGATCCGAGGAGTACCCCTCGACCCGACGCGTCGACGGTGAGCGTGGCTGGCACCGTCGTCCCGTCGGCGAGCGAGACCCCGGACACCCCTCCCCGCTCCCGGAGCGCTCCGGTCGCGGACGGAGCGCTGCGAAGCTCCACCCCGGCGGCGCGCGCCCTGCGGCGCGTCTCCTCCCGCAGCGCCCGGGCCTGCACGATCGCGATCCGGGCCGAGGTCTCCAGGCGGTGGTCTCCGGCCAGGATCAGGTCCACGGGGAGGGCGGGTTCGACCACGGTGGAGGGTGGCAGCCGGCGGGCCCGGGCCTGGTCGACGGGGAGCCATTCCGCCCCCGCATGCTCCCGCGCGCCGTCCGGTTGCGAGAGGAGCGTGGTGGGCGTACCGCCGCGGGAGAGCTCGGCGGCCAGGCGGGTTCCCGCCGGGCCGTCGCCCACGATCAGGACCCGGGGGGAGGCGGGCTCGCGCATGGCGCGGGAGGGTACCACACGCGGATGCGGACGCCCGCGCATGGCGAGGGATCGCGGTTCGTGAAATAATCCGCCACCGGCGGGCGTAACCAGGCCATGTCCACAGCCAAGACACTGGCCCAAGCTGTGCCTCCGACAGACCCTGCGAGCCAGACGTTGAGCCTCAAGGACCGTATCCAGAACCTGCCGCTGCCTTTGCAGGTGTTGATCACCTGCGGCTTCGGCTTGCTGATGCTCATCGCGCTCGCCGACTTCGCCCTCGACCCGATCCTCCTGCTGGACGAGTTGCTGATCGGCTGGCTCCTGTACACCGGTGTGTCCGCGACCGCGGGCACGCTCAAGGCTCGCCGGGAGGAGCGAACCGGCGTCATCGGAGGCGGGCGGCTGGACGTCCGGGAGCAGCAGGCCGCCGAGGCGGAAGACGGAGATCCCCTCAAACAGGCCGCGGAGGCCGAACTCTCGGGGTTGGGCGCGGCCCCCGGGCCCGCGTTCGAGGCCAAGCCGGCGGAGACCGCGCCCCCCGCCAACGCACCGCGGCCAGCACCCAAACGGATCCCACTGGGGGACGACACCTGGAAGATCTTCGAGCTGCTGCGGAAATGTCGGAAGCTGGCCCGGAGCCTGGAGCGGGACGGATTCCCCGACGCGGGCAAGGAGCAGCTGCAGGGCATCGAGAAGCGAGTCGGCGAGCTACGCCAGCGGTTCAAGGAGCTGGAACAGCTGCTGAGGACCCGCGAGCTCGACCTGAGGCACGCGGACCGGGAGATCAAGAAGCTCGAGCGGCGCCTGGAGTCCGCCCACGGACACATGGAGCGCGAGTCGGTCGAGCGCTCGATGGCCCACGCGGTCCACCACCGGGAGCACATCCTGTCGGTGATGGAAGCGCGCAACCGCTACGTCCTGAGGCTCCAGGAGCTGTACCACCACGTGCGGCAGCTCCACTCGTCGATGATGGTGATGAACAGCCCGGCCCAGGTGGAGGCGGACGAGCTGATCGAGGAGATCGATGCCCTGGTGGCTTCGGTGGAGGCGGTCGAGGTGGTGCGGCGGGAGGTGCAGTCGACGCTGGCGGGGAAGGCAAGGGCCGAGACCGTGACCGTGACCGAGGCCGAGACCGAGACCGAGACCGAGACCGCGGACCAGGTCGATGTCCACATGAAGACAGCGGCCGACAAGGAACTCGAGGCGCTCGAGGAGTCGGCACCCGGCGGCGCCGCTCCGCCGGCGAGGACCCCGGCCGACGACCGGGAGCGCGAAGAAGATCGCCCCGATCCGAGGGCCGCCCTGAACAAGCAACGCCAGGGCTGAGCGTCATTCGTCGGGCAGGAACTCCGCGAGGATCTTGGCGATGGCCGCGGACGTCAGCGGCTTGCGCAAGAAACGCTGGATCCCCAGCTCCCGGGCGCGCTGCTCCTGTCGGGCCCCCCTCACCCCCGTGATGACGACCACCGCCGTGTCCCGCCCCCCCTCCATCTCCTGGAGGCGTTCGTAGAACGTGAAGCCGTCGAGACCCGGGAGCACCAGGTCCAGCAGGACCGCCGCAGGCTCGTAGATCGCGAACAACTGGCCCGCCTGGAACGCGTCCTCGGCGGTCAGCACCGGGATGGTGGGATCCAGGAGATTGATCAGCTGGACGATCGCCGCCCGGACCACGGCCTCGTCGTCCACCACCAGCACGCAGCGACGTTCCCGGGTGGGCTCCTGGAGGGGGACACCGCGCTCACGGCAGAACGCGAACAATCCGGCCCGGGGGATCCGACGATGCCCCCCGGGGGTGCGGTGGGCGGCCAGCTCACCGCGGTCGACCCAGCGGGCGACGGTGGACTTGGAGACCCCGATCAGCCGGGCGACCTCTCGGGTGGTCAAGGTGTCGCGCTCGTGTGGGGTGGCCACCGGGCGAGTCTAGCACCGGTGGTTCAGGGGTCGGATCAGTCGCAGGTATCCAGGTCGCCCAGCTCCAGGGGGTCGAGGCCGTCCTGGTCCTGCCAGAAGCCCTCCGCGCCTTCGATCTGGAGGGTCACGCAGGACTGCTGCTCGGGGTTGCCGGGGCAGGGTTCGCAGGGGGCACCGAGCTTGTCCAGCAGGTCGCAGGTGGTCCCGGCCGCGTACTGGTCGGGATCGCCGGTGCTCAGCCCCAGCAGGGTATCCACATCGAAGCCATCCACCACCGCGGAGAGTCGACCGTGGCTGATGGCCTGCCCGTTGGGGGAGAACTCCGCCTCCACCTCCAGCTGCATAAGGGTCAGCCACTGGGGGCCATGCTCGGACCACACCTCCTGCTCCACCGGGATCTCCAGGGTCGTGGCGGGCAGGGAGAGGTGAGAGCCGTCCAGGGTCGCGTGCACGGCCTCGGTGACCTCCACCGTGACGGCGCAGGCCTGGTCGGCCGAGATCTCGTCCATGGGCGCCGCGCGCAGGCCGATCTGATCGCCGTCGACCTCGATCACCGACAGCAGGAAGGCCCGCATCTCGATCAGGTCCATCAGCGACTCGGCTCCCGCCGGCTGGACCAGCTCGCCGAAGCCCAGCTCCACGTAGTAGGTGGCGTCCACGGGCAGCGGCGCGTCCAGGGGCGTGCCGAGGACACTGGTGGTGAACGACCAGCTGGCCGAGCAGCCGGGCCCCTCGACCGTGGCGTGGTAGTCGGCCAGCGGCTCCAGGTGGAGCGAGGGATCGTCGCCGTGGGGATCGAAGGAGAGCGTCAATCCGTCGTCGGACAGGGTCGACGTCCCCGTCCGGTCGCCCCCGGGGCCGACGAGCGTCAGGTCCGCCCAGTCCACCGGGTTCGCGAAGAAGACCTGGATCGGATCCCGGTAGTACACGGTGGGATCACCGTCGACCGGCGAGGTACCAACGATCTGGCAGTCCTCCCCCGAGTCGTCGTCGTCGTCCCAGGCGTCGTCGTCGTCGCCGGCCAGGTCGTCGTCGTCGTCCGCTTCGGGCGCGATGCCCCCCAGCGACATGTCCTGAGCCGCGCATCCCAGCGCGATCAGCATCCACGCCGCCAGCAGCGCCAGGGGCGATCTCAGCAGGATCGAGCGCATGTTCGCACTCCTTCCACCCTCCGGAGACTGGCGAAGATGCAGGTTCCGCGCCAGAGCGGAGGGGAAGAAGCTGCCCCAGGGAACAAAAAGCCGCCCCGGACAGCTGCCCGGGGCGGCCCTTCGTCAACTCATGCGGGAGGTGGATCGCTCCACCGACCCGCAGTTTCGCCTAGGCGCAGGACGGCCAGCCGGCGATGTCGTCGGCCGTGACTTCCTGCAGGGTGTCATACGGCGTGCCATCCTCGGGATGGGTCGCGATGACGTCCACCTGCTCGCTGAGGATGCCGTAGGCGCTCACGGTCAGGCAGTAGGGACCGGAGCCGTCCGGGCACTCCTCGCACTCGATGCCGAGGCTCCCCAGCAGCTCGCAGGCCGCACCCTCTTCCGCGCCGGGATCGATCAGGTCGTCCAGCACGCGGGTGTCCATCTGGCCGTCGAAGGTACCGCCGACCATCTCCGTGCCCGCGGGGTTGAAGGCGCCGCCGATCATCAGGTCGATGATGGTCGCGTCGTAGCCCTCGATGGCGATGTTGAAGTCGGTGGGCCCGATCTGCATGTAGGGGTTGGACCAGTCGCCGCCCGGGAAGGGCAGGGTCTCGGTGCACATGTCCTGCACGTAGTCGTTGCCGTCCTTGTCCACGATGCCGCCGATGACCTCGATGGTGCCGGCGCCGTCGTCGATGTCGACCACGTGGAAGATCACGTAGACGTCAGCGATGTACTGGCTCAGCAGGCTGCCCACGCCCGGGGGCTCGGTGAAGGTCGCGGAGCCGAGATCCAGGAAGTAGTCCGAGCCCTCGATCTCGCCGGTGTCGGTGGCGCCGCCCACCTCGGAGGTGGAGAAGCTCAGCGTCACGTCGTCGTGGCCGTCCCAGCTGATGGTCGCCACGTACGCGGTCGACGAGGTCAGGTCACTGTCCGGGTCGAACGTCAGGATGGTGGCGTTGTCGTTCATCGAGTTGGTGCCGGAGACCGCACCCCCGCCGTCGTCGGCCAGCGCGATGCCCGCGCCGGTGACCTCGTCGGTGAACTCGACGATGATGTTCCCCTTGAAATAGAAGTCGCTGTCGCCTTCCTGGGGGTCGGTGGACTTGATCTCGGCGACGTCGTCGTCGTCGTCATCGTCGTCACCGGTGGCGTCGTCGTCGTCGCCTGTGGCGTCGTCGTCGTCGTCGTCCTGCGGACAGCCCGTGAACATGGCCAGTGACAGGCCCATCAGACCGACCAACAGAAGGAGCCATAGGTTCTTCGTTGTCTGCATACCTAGCCTCTCTCCGCTGTGGAGGGCCCGTCCGAGCCCTTGCGTTTGTGCCCTTTTTCCCTAGTTATCTAGCCTACTTACGCGGGATTAACCCCTTCCCGCGCAGGGTCGGACATTATCGAACCCGCCCTTCCCTGTCAATTTGGGTTTTCATTATGCTGACCGCCAGTTGGCGGCTTCCGGGCAGAGTTCTGCCCGAAGAGGTAGTCTCGACGAATTCGATGGGGTCACATGTCCGGTGAGATTTCCCTGTTGGTTCCCTCCTCCTTCGACTCCGAGCGGGTCCGCGCGGCGTTCTCGACCCGCGACGGCGGCGTCAGTCGCCCCCCCTTCGACAGCCTGAATCTGTCGGCGCGGGAAGACGACCGCGGGGCCGTGGCCGAGAACCTGCTGCGGTTCTGCCGCGCGCTGGAGCTGGGTCGCTGCCCCCCGGTGGTGCAGCGCCAGGTGCACGGCAGGGGGCTGACCTGGGTCGGCGGGGACGACGACTCCGAGCCGGGTGAGGTGAGCCTCGGGGACGGGGACGGCCTGCTCACCCGCCAGCCCCGGATGCCCCTGGCGGTGCAGGTGGCCGACTGCGTGCCCGTGCTGCTGTGGGATCCCCACGGCGGGGTGGTGGCCGCCGTCCACGCGGGGTGGCGGGGTACGGCCGAGGCCATCGTACGGCACGCCCTCGAGGCGATGGGGGAGCGGGCCGGCACCGACCCCGCCCTGGTCCGCGCCGCCCTCGGCCCCTCCATCGGCGGTTGCTGCTACGCGGTGGGGCCGGAGGTGATCGAGGCCCTGGAGCGGGTCGCCCCAGCCGACGACGTGCGGATCCCCGCCGAGGACGGAATCCAGAGGGTCGACCTGAGGCGGGTCAACCGGGCCCAGCTGCTCGAGGCCGGGGTGCCCGGAGACTCCATCGAGGACGTGGGGGGATGCACCTGCTGCGATCACCGGTTCTTCTCGTACCGTCGGGAAGGCCCACGCACGGGGCGGCTGATGGGGGCGATCGAGCTCCGATGATCCCCCTCCTGCGCCGGTTGGCCCTCGCGTTGCTCGCCCTGGTGCCGATGGCCTGTGGCCCCCCCGAGCCCCCCACCCCCCTCTCCCGCGCCGAGGCCCACGACGCCGGCCTGGCCGCCCTCGACGGGAGCGATCCCGTGGAGGCCGAGGCGATCTTCTCGGAGATGGTGGACGGGGACCCGACCGACCCGGTGGCGCGGGCGGGCCTGGCGCGGGCGCTGGCACGGCAGGATCGCCTGGCCGAGGCGCTGCTGCAGGACAAGCTGGCCTACGCGCTGGATCCCCGCCTCGCCGAGGTGGCCTACAACGTGGCCTGCTCCTACGCGCGACTCGGGGAGCAGGAGGAGTCCCTGCGCTGGCTGTCCCGGGCGTGGAACGGGGGGATCCGCGACCTCAACCTCATCGAGCAGGACCCGGATCTGGACGCCCTGCGCCAGGACCATCGCTTCGCGTTCTTCCTCGCCACGGGCGCGCTCTCGCTGGCCGAGCGGGAGGCGGTGGTGGAGGTCTCGCCGGCGGTGGCCATGCCGGACCAGACGGTACGGATCGAGCTCACGGTGGTCAGCCTCAACCGGCCGCTGATGGCGAAGCCGGAGACGCTGGCCCTGGGCTTCGGCGGGGACCTGTCCCGCGGCGCATTGGCTCCCCTGGCCCGTGTGGAGCGCTTCCAGGCGGGGGAGAGTGGCGGGAGGGAGTACTTCCAGCGCGAGCTGGACTTCGAGTTCGTGGCGCTCGAGCCCCTGGAGGCGATGATCGGCCCCTTCGAGCTGACCCTCGACGATCAGGAGCTGCCGGTGCGACCGGCCTGGCTGTCGGTGAGGGAGGTGCTGCCGGACCTGTTCGGGGGCAGCGGAGCCGGGGACACCGGGGGGGCGACCCCCGACGCCGGTGGCTGGTTCGCCCCCCCCAGCACCCTCACCGACGGCGAGACCTACCCCTTCGCCCGCTGGGACAGCGCGCCGGCACCCACCGGCGCGGATGCCCCGCTGGACTCTGCACCGAGCCCGGCCCGCGATCTGCTCGTCGGCGTGGAACTGCTCACCGACGGGGTCGAGGTGCCCGCGGATCTGAACCTGGAGTTGCCGGCGGAGTGCGACGTCTGGGCCCATCCCCGCACCACCGCGTTCCTTCGCACCCGCGCGGAGGGGGCCTCGCGGGTCTGGTTCCACCGCAGGCTCGTGGGATCGGCAGCGCCGGGCGAGACCGTCGGCGGCTGCCCGGACCGCCTGCCCGTGCGCGTCACGCGCGGCGGGGACGTGCTGTTCGAGACCGACCTGGCCTGGTAGGGCTCACCGTCGCTCCCGGCGCTTGCGCAGCCGGTCGTCCCGGCGATCGTCGGCCGCCTGCTCGAGGATCTGGACCTCTTCTTCGGGGTGGCCGAAGAACCCCGCCCAGCGGGCCTGGCTCCGGTAGAAGGCCGGACCGGCCCGGTCTTCGTGGGCCACCAGCACCCGCAGCAGGTCGGGGGGCGGCCGGAGCCAGGAGTTGCCGAACACCGCGTCCCGGATCATCCGCCGGTGCACCTCCGCCCCCCCGTCGACGAGGATCGTGGCCAGGCCCCAGGCCTGGCGATCCAGCGCGTCCGCGAGGGGCAGCGCGCCATCGGCGAGGGGCGCGTTCGGATCGGCGCCTCCGGCCAGCAGCGCCTGGGCGTTGCGGTCGTTCCGCGCCTCGAGGGCCACCTCCAGGGGGGTGGCGCCGGCGGAGTCGGTGCGGGAGGGATCGGCGCCGAGATCGACCAGGGCGGCGACGACCTCGCCCCGGTCCTCGTAGCTGTCGCGGATCGCCAGGTGCAGGGCTGTGTCCCCGCCGGGATCGACCGCGTTGGGGTCGGCGCCCGCGGCCACCAGCGAACCGAACAACCCCGCGTACCCGTTCGCGGCCGCGGCGTGGAGGGCTCGCTGGGCCGTGGTCGTGGGCCGCGCGCTGTGGGCAACCAGCAGGTCCACCACCCGGGCCCGACCGAAATAGGCCGCGTCGAAGGCCAGCTCGTCGACGACCTCGGGATTGACGCCGACCACGTGGGGCAGGGCGGCCTCGGCGACGGCCGGGTTGCCGAACTCCGCGCCGATGCGGAGCACCGACTCCCAGCTCGGGGTGCGCTGTCCCTCGGGGAGGGCATCGATCAACAGGGCCACGAGGTCCAGACGGCCGTCATAGGCTGCCTCGTGCACCGGGTGGTAGTCACCGTGCTGGACCGGTACGGCGCCGCGCTCGAGCAGGTAGGTCACCGCCTCGAGGTCTCCGTCCCGGACCGCCCGCTCCAGGAGGGTGCGATCGTGCCGGCGCGAGCTGACCGCCCCCGGTTTCAGCCCGGCGTCGAACAGCCGGTCCAGCCCCGGGTAGTCCCGGATCGCCATCAGGTCGAAGGCCAGGTCGACCAGGTCGAATCCGCCGGAGGTGAGCTGGTCCACGAGCACCGGATTGGCGTCCAGGGCTCCGTGGATCCGGTCCACCGAGATCCTCAGCCCCGACAGATCGGGATCCAGGTTCATCACCCGCTGCAGGTGTTGCTCCGACGACAGCGCCCCCGCCGGGAGGGCGTGGACATCCCGCTGGGCCCCGCCCTCGGCGAGGGCCTCCGCCCACGCGAGCTGATCGTGTTCCACGGCCGCCGAGAACGCGCCGGCCAGGGCGGTGGACGGCATCCCCGCCGCCAGCAGCTCGTCCAGCAACATCGGGTGGCGGCCGAAGTACACCGACGCCTCCCCCGTCCAGGCGATGGTGACGCCGGTGAGGTCGGGGGCCATGGCCAGCAGGGATGGGAGCTGGTTCCCCTCGAAGGCCTCGGCCGGGAGGCGGGTCAGCCGGCGCTCGGCGCCCAGGTCCACGAGGTGCCCGGCCCAGGTGAGGTCCCCCCGGTCCACTGCGTCCTGGAAGGCGCCGTCCAGGGTGCCCACGGACGCGCCGGCCTCCAGGAGGAGTCCCATCAGCGCCGGATCCCTCAAATCCGCCGCCAGGCGCAGCGGTGGCACGGATCGGTACTCGACCTCGGCCTCGGTCAGCAGATCCTCGTCCACGATCGGCGTAAGCAGCCACAGGCCGCCGGTCACGATGGACATCAGCGCACCCGCGGCGTGGATCTTGCGGCGGGTGTAGGGAACCGAGCAGGGGCTGTTGGGGTTGGCGTCCCGATCCAGTGCCACGCGCACCGCGGCGAGGTCGGTCGCCTTCGACATCAGGGCCGAACACAGGTCCCGGTGGGCGGTACCTGTGGGCCGCGACGGGATCTCGTCGTCCTGGGCCAGGGCCGGAGGCGGTCCGAGACAGGTGACCGCCAGCACCAGCGCGAGGCCGAGGGGAACGGCCGCGCGTACCGAGGTCACGGGTAGCACGCCACCAGCGAGCATCCGTTCTCCTCGAGCAGGTCGCCCATGACGTTTCCGGACAGGGTGTTGCCCCCGCACTGGGCGATGTCGACGTCGGCGGTGTGGCAGGCCAGGCCGTAGCCCGTGTTGTCGGCGATGGTGTTGCCGGCGATGGCGCCGGTGATCGCCCCGGCCAGGTCGATGCCGTGCCCGGTGTTGCCGGAGATGGCCACGTTGTCCACGAGGGTCAGGGCCACCGGAGTGGAGGTGCCGTCGATCTCGATGCCGTTGCCGGTAGCCCCACTGAGGTCGCAGCCGCTGATCTCCACGGTCCCGCCGTAGACCTCGATTCCCGCGTTGGCGGCGCCCGTGACGACCACGCCGGACACGGAGGCGTCGAGGACCCCGTTGAGCAGGACCGCCGAGCCGCTCTGGGAGCCGTCGATGGTGGTGGTCCCACCCAGGTCCACGTCGCCGAACGACGAGATGCTGATGGGGGTACTCGACGATCCGACGAAGGTATTGCCGTCGGCCACCAGGGTCTCGTCGCCGGGGGTGCCCCCGGAGATGCTGATGGGGGTGCTGACGCCGTTGAAGGTGTTGTCCGAGATCACCAGGTCGCCGGCGTAGGAGGAGACCGAGAACCCGGTGGAGTTGCCGGTGAACTCGTTGTCGTCGTACGTGGCGGTGGACAGCATCAACGAACCGTCGGTGGCATAGAGCTGGACCGCGGATCCGGCGTTGGCGAAGGTGTTGCCCGAAACGGTCCCGTAGTACGAGCTGCCGTACAGCCCGGTGCCGTCCGTTCCGTCGAAGGTGTTGCCGGTGATCACCGCGTCGCTGGTGTAGCCGTAGACCGCGGTCCAGCTGTGGTCACCGAAGTGGTTGTCCTCGATGTAGATCGGGTACCCCGAGAGGCTGTCACCCCGGGCGAAGATCCCCGAGTAGTTGTCCACGAATTCGTTGCCGGCGATGGTGACGTTGGACTCGGTGGCGTACACCCCGTAGTAGTCGCTGCCCGACAGGGTGCTGTCGGTGACCGAGCCCTGGGAGTCGCTGTACTGCACGGCCATCCCGCCGGTCTCCCAGGGGTTCTCCTCGCCCCAGTACTCGGGCATCACACCGGCCAGCGAGTCCTCGAAGGTGCACTCCACGAAGTCGACGGCCGAGGTGCGGGCGTCCACGCCGTAGATGTAGGTCTCGTGGGCGTACAGGTTGGTGAAGGTGCCGGCGGAACCGTTGATGTAGCCCGCCCACAGCCGGGTGTCGGTGATCTCGTCGTCCACCGAGGTGAACTCCGTGTTCTGGATGAAGAACCCCAGCACGTCCACGTCCCGGATCAGGTTGCCGCTCATCGTCAACGACTCGATGTCGAAGAGCCCCACCGCCATGCCGCTGTCGTAGGTGTTGGGCTGGGGCTGCTCCCCGCTCCAGACCAGGCCGTCCACCGTGTTGTCGGTGAACGTCACCTCGTCCAGCCCCTGGACGTAGAGGCCGTACAGGGCGCCGTCGCGGACGGTGTTGCGGGCCACGGTGGCGGTGCCGCCGACGGGGCCGTCGTCGTTGTAGGGGTACTGCACGTACATGCTGAACAGCTGGTACCCCTCGACCACGTTGTCCTCGACGGTCAGCGTGGCGTCGTCGTTGCCGACCATGATCCCGTACGAGCTTCCGTAGACCGCGTTGGTGGCGGTGACGGTGTTGCGGGACACCTCGGAGTCCTGGCCGATGACGTAGATCCCGTAGCCGCTGACCTGGGAGAGGTAGTTGTCGGTGACGGTGGAGAAGTACTCCTCGCCGCCGTTGACCGCCACCACGCCGTTGGAGGACTCCTCGATGGAGCAGTTGGCGACCGACAGGTCGGTGAAGAAGGTGTACAACCCCACCCGCTGGCAGAAGCTCATCTGTACCGTGTCCAGGCTCAGCAGACCGCTGGACTCGTCCGCGTAGATGCAGGTGCCGTCGTAGTCGTCGGTGTCCTCGGGGACCGTCACCCCGGAGATGGCGGTGGTGGAGACCTCGGCGGACGACTCGAGCAGCTTGATGCCGTACCCGGTGTTGTCCAGCAGCTGGGAGCCGGTGAGGGTCAGCTGGCTGCCCTGGGCCTGGACCGCGCCCCCGGGGTTCTGGGCCAGCAGCACGTTCTGCAAGGTGGCCTGGCTGTTGTCCAGAGTGACGCCGAACTGACCGCTCTCCTCGACGATCACGTCGTCGAGGACCACGCCGGTGGCGTCGTAGATCGCCACGCCGTTGCGGGTGCTGCGGACCGACAGGTGGGCGAGGGTCACGTCGCTGGCGGTCACCGAGATCCCCATCTCGTTGACGTCCCCGACGATCACCGACTGGGACGCCCCGGCGCCCAGCAGCGTCAGCGCCTTCTCCACGGTCACCGATCCCTCGAACTCCCCCTCGCACAGGGTGACGTTGTCCCCCTCGACGGCGACCCACAGGGCGTCCGCCAGGTTCGCGTAGCCGGGCTCCACCCCGTTGACCAGGATGCACCCCTCCTCGTACTCGGTGACGTCGTCGTCGTCGCCGACGGCCGAGTCGTCGTCGTCGTCGCCGGGACAGCCCAGCAGGGCCAGCCCCAGCGTCAGGAGCAGCATCAGCGGAAAGAACGCGCGATCGGGCATGGTCTCCTCCGAAGATCGCAGCATAGCCGACAACGGGGATGGGGGGTTACTCCGGTACCTTTGCGGTTATTCGACCGGCTCCTTCCGCCTCCGCCCCGGTCACCATCTCGAGTTTTCCCTTGCCCCCCCCCCCCCCCCGGGGGGTGGGGGGCGGGGCGGGGGGGGGGCGGGGGGGCCCCGCGGCGTGTTTTGATCCCCCTGTCGATTCGGGAGTCGACGTCCACTGCCTGCGAGGGGTCAGCAAGGGGGGGCGAGGGGATCCCGGACGCGAGAGAGCAGACGGTACGCCGCGGGCCATCGAGCCATGGCGTGGTGCGTCCTGCCCGTCCCAGGGCCGACGCGTCACCGGTCGTGATGGTGTCCGCGTGCGGACGAGCCGCGAGGAGGACCGCGATGCCTGATCAGAGAAGTACCCACGGACCACAAAGGAGAGCACCGATGCCTTTTGCGAGGAGGACCGCCGCCCCCCAGGAACTGCCCTTACCCCAGGCCGCCGTCCGGGAGTTCGACCTGTTCGCCGACCTGTTCATCGCGACCGACGGCACCACCAACTGGTTCGACCACCCGCTGGACCTCCCGGAGCTGACGCGCCTGGGGCCCTACCTGGCGGGGGTCACCGCGGTGACGACCTCCAAGAACGACACGGACTACTTCGAGTGGAAGGTAACGTGCCGCTGGAGCCCGGACGGCGTCCAGTGGTCTGCGCCGGCGGACCTGTTCGGGTCGCTCTCGTCCGGACCGGGATTCGCGATCCAGAACGAGTTCACGACCCGAACGGCGATGGGACCGTACATGCAGTACTCGCTTTCGGTGAAGAACGCGTCCGGCGCCCTCACCGAGAGCGCGCTGGTGTCTTGCACCTGCTACTTCCGGTTCCTGACGTAGAGGCGGGGCAGGGCCGCTTCCCCGGTGATGCGATCTCGGGACGAACCCGGGGGGGGGAGTGCTCCGCCTACCCGATTTCGGAGGAACCGACCATGGCATCTGACCGCGAGGGCAATGGCTCGGATGGCGAATCCCGCCCCGACGCTCCTCCCGCCGATGAGGAGCGCCCGCGGCGAGAGAGACTCCCCGGCTGGGACGCTGCGCTCGACCTGATGCAGACGGTCCTTGGCGATGGAGCCCGGGACTACTTCGCTGATGCGGATTCTGCTTTGCCGGGGCCGCGCGAATCTGGTTCGGTAGCTCAAGCTGATCCACGCGGGCCGGGCGGAGCGAGTCCGTGGGAGCCCCGGGATCCAGAAGCAACGGATGCGCTACCGCCCGCGCCACGGGCGGCCCCCGCGCTTGCCAAATACCGTGTAGAGGTAGACTTCCCTTGGTGGGAGACCGACGACCGAATCAGGCCCCTCAGCGGGGTGAACAAGGGCGTGCTCACCTATCCGAAGTACGGACGGACAGAAGGCCGGCCGTCGGTGATCTTCGATGTCACCCGCCTCTATCGAGCGGCGGGTGTCACGTCGACCCGACTGCACAGTGATGTCTTCGACGTCGCCAATATCTTCCGAGGAGACGGGGCATTCGTGAGCGGGATCGGATTTCTGGATACCGCGCCTGCCCCGCTTACTGGCGAGCAATCTGCGTTCGATACCGCAATCTCCGATTACTTGGATGCAACCAATGGCCGTTTCTTCACTCTTGCTGGATTGAACGCAGCAACCGCTCAGGTCGGGACTGGAGATCTCCAATACGAACGTTGGGAGGCATGGCTCTACTGGTATCCAGCCAGCGATTCCGCGGTCGACGATCAGAGCAACTACGTCTTCGGCCCGGACACGGGGATCTTGGCATCCTACATGGCCCTCGTGGACGGAGACTTCGAGATCTACTTCCGCGTGGGAGAGAGCAATCAGGGGCCCTCGTACATGGGTCCGTCGCTCGGCATCCTGCATGACCCGACCACCCTGAAGCGCCGCTATGTTGAAGCCGCCGCAATGATCCTGCACCATCTGATTTCGAGCACCGTCGACCCCGCCACCCAGACGGCAACGCCCCCCCGGTTCATCGAGATCTGGAACGAACCCAATGGAGCCACCTACCAGGGACCGTACGCCGTGGCAGTGGACGGCGTCGACTCGTGGCCGGCTGAGTGGGCAAAGGACTTCGGCGGAATGGCTGACCTGGTCTTCGATGCGGTCGGCCACCTTGCGCCCACCGCGGGATTCGGGTTCAACGACCAGGGCACGGTCGATTTCGTACGTACGATAGGTGGCGGCCCACCGGAGAAGGTCTTCGAGCTACTCAAGGACATCCAGCTTTCCGAACTTCCGTTCTTGTCCTTCCACGTCTACGGGATGGAGATCGGCGATACGGGTAACAGCCCTGTAGCGTTGATGGACCGGGCCATGACGTTCGCTGACAAGCTCGTGGACCTGAGAAAGGCAGTCAACCTTCTGTCTTTGTGCCAGCAGCTCTTTCCGGGGCACTGCACGCCCGAATTTCTCTCGTATCTCGAAACACTCGAATTCCCTTTGGACCACTCTGGGGCGCCTCCGCTACACATCACCGAATGGAACGCCTGGACCGAGTTGGCGCCAGACTGGGAATTTCCTGCCCTGGGGTTGTGGGGAGCGTTCGTCTCCTTCGGCTTGACCGTCATGCAGCATCCCGACCTGGACATCGAGCGGGCGCACTTCTGGGATGGAAGGGTGGCGCGGGGCCCCCTCGATGATGCAGATCCGAGGGACACAGGCGTTGGGCTGTTCAGCGCGATGCAGCAGCAGAATGGGGACGTAGGTTTCGTGGTGCGCTCATCCGCTCTGGCGATGTCCCTGCACGCCGGTATCGAGGAGGACGCCTGGATCCCCGTCGAGATCGCCAGGACCTTGCCCGCGATCCCCGAATCCTCCACCGCCATGTACTCCGACGTGCTCTCGGCCGCGAGGGCACGCTTCGAGGTGACCGCATTGGCGACCCAGTCCGAAGATTTTCAGCGGAGAACCGTCATCGTGACGAACCTCTCAGAGCTGGATCGCGAGGTGGTCGTGGTGGTGTCCGGGCTGGCCGTCGCGCCCGGCCAGCCGAACACCGGATTCACGGCAACCATACGGACACTCGATTGCGGGAACTTCCCGGCGAATGGGGTAGGCATCCATCCTGCGGAGCCGTTGACGGATCCCGTGGTGCCAGATCTCCAGGAGGTCGAGGCAGTATTCGACGACCACCTCGATTTAAGTCTCCACATCATCCCCGCCAATCACCTCCCCGCCTGGGCGGTCGTCGAGGAGATCCCATTGACGGTCCCGGGGTACGGTGTGGTGCGGATCGACATCGTTCCCAGCGGTGTCGAGTGGTAGGTCGGGTCGATTCCTGAGGAGCCCCTATGATCGTTGTGTGCAACTCACCCTGCGACAGTTCGTGGGCGTGGCTGGAAAATCGAGGTTCTGGGATGACGTTCCGCAGGATGCCTAGCAAAGGATGTCTTTCGAGCGCCGTCGTCCTGTTGGCGCTCGCTTGTTCTATCCCTGGAGAATCTCTTGCGCAGCCTAGCGTTCACCTGCAAGCCGACGCGTCATACTTGGCGGAACAGGTCGACGACCTCGCTAGCTCTGTCGCCGGAGTGGGGGATGTGAACGGCGATGGGATCGATGACCTCTTAATTGGTGCGTATGAGAACGACGAAGCTGGACAGGGTGCGGGACAGGCGTACCTGATCATGGGGAAACACAGTGGGTGGGCGCACGGAGTGTCCCTCGACCAGGCTGACGCGTCCTTTCTCGGAGAGGCGCCTGACGATGGCGCGGGATTTCAGGTCGCGGGTGCCGGAGACGTAAACGCAGACGGCTTCTATGATCTTCTCGTCGGATCTCCCTGGAATGCCGAGGGCGGGGGCGATGCCGGCCAAGCGTACCTGATCTTTGGAAGATCCCACGGATGGTCACCAGATACCGATCTCGCCCTCGCTGATGCGTCTGTTATCGGGGAGTTCGCAGGCGATTACCTTTTCTGTGTGGCGGGCGCAGGCGACGTCAACGGGGACGGATACGATGACATCCTGACCGGGAGCGTCCAGAACAGCGAGAATGGGCTCAACTCTGGCCAAGTATATCTTGTTCTTGGGCGACCCAGCGGTTGGATGTCAGATATGACGCTCGACGGAGCAGATGCTTCGTTCTGGGGGGAGCTTCCTTTTGATCGTCTTGGTGTTCGGTTGGCCTCAGCTGGAGACGTCAACGGGGACGGGCTGTACGATATCCTCCTTGGTACATTTCACAACGACGAGGGCGGCGACCTCGCCGGTCAGGTGTATCTGGTTCTCGGCCGCCAATCGGGATGGGCCATGGACACCCCGGTTCATCAGGCGGACGCCTCGTTTATTGGCGAGGCTGAGGGGGACTGGGCCGGTGGCTCGATCGACGGAGTGGGGGACGTCGACGGCGACGGTCTCGACGACATCGTGATTGGGGCTCACAGGAACTCGGAAGCCTGGGATCGTGCAGGACAGGTGTACATCGTCTTCGGGCGCACCCAGGGCTGGGGCATGGACACGATTCTGTCCAATGCCGACGCGTCCTACCTAGGCGAGGATGTGGCCCACTTTGCAGGTTGGGCGGCCGCAGGCGCAGGAGACCTCAATGGAGACGGCATGAATGATGTGCTGGCTTCGTCAGTAGATATCGCGACCTACGTGATCCTTGGGCGGGAGACCGGTTGGGCGATGGACACCCCCCTCGCGGAGTCCGGCGCGATCTTCGGACCAGGGGGCGGCGACCTGGGATGGGACGTGGATGGCATCGGGGACGTGAACGGGGACGGCTACTCCGATTTCGCTGTCGCCTCGCCCTACACCGGGATCGGGGTCGAGGGCTTCGTGGACCTGATATTCGGTTACCCCTGCTGGGACGCCGACGGGGACGGAGTGGACAGTTGCAGCGGGGACTGCAACGACCTCGCCGCTCAGGTCTACCCTGGTGCCCCCGAGCTGTGCGACGGCGTGGACAACGACTGCGACGGCGTGATCCCGGAAGACGAATCCGATGCGGACGGGGACGGGCAGATGATCTGCGAGGGGGACTGCGACGACGACAACCCCGCGATCTACGTGGGGGAGAACGAGGTCTGCGACGGCCTGGACAACGACTGCAACCCTGCCACCGACGAGATGGCGGATGCAGATGGAGACGGCTTCTCGATCTGCGAGGGAGATTGCGACGACGACAATCCCGACACCTACCCAGGCGGAGACGAGGTCTGTGACGGGTCCGACAACGACTGCGACGACGTGATCCCCGAGGACGAGCTGGACGCCGACGGGGACGGATTCGCCCCCTGCGACGGCGACTGCGACGACGGCGAACCCGAGGCCTACCCGGGGGCCGAGGAGGAGCCCTACAACTTCGTGGACGAGGACTGCGATGGCCTGGTGCTCTGGGACGTGGATGGCGATGGCCACAACGGTGGTTGGCCCGGCGATGACTGCGACGACGAGAACGCCTCGGTCTACCCAGGGGCCCATGAGTTCTGCGACGACGAGATCGACAACGACTGCGATGGCCTGGTCGACGTCGACGACGAGGACTGCCCCGATCTGGACGACGATGATTCGGCGGACGATGACACCACCGACGACACGGGCGACGACGACTCCACCGAACCCCCCGGCGACGATTGCGACTGCCGCTCCCAGACCGCGCCAGGAGCCCCAGGAGGCGTGGCGGTGATGCTACTCGCCCTGGTCGGACTGCTGCTGAGGCGTTCGAGGCCGATCCGTCCCCGGTAGCGGTCCCCGCTGGCCCGGCTCGTCCTCCCGCACCGCCTGCTACATCGTCATCCGCGCGAAGGTCGGGGTCACTCGACCAGACAGCCCAGGACGCAGCCGTTCTCCTCCTTGAAGTCACCCAGGAGGTTGCCGGCCATGGTGTTGGCGCAGGCGTCCAGCGCCACGCCCGGGCCGTCGCAGGCGATGCCGTACTCGGCGTTGGCGGAGATCACGTTGCCCGTCATCACGCCCGTGACGCTGCCTTGCAGGTGCACGCCACTGGAAGCTCCCTGGGACAGGGCAACGTTGCCGCTGACCTCCACCGTGGAGTCCTGGATCCAGAGGTTGTCCTCCAGGGAACCCAGCACGGACGAGCCGGTGAGCGACAGGGTCGAGCTGTCCACGGTCACGCCCCGCCCGCTGCCCCCGGAGACGGTCAATCCGTCGACCGATCCCACCACCTGCTGCAGGTCGATGGCGGTGTTCCCCCCGTCGATGCCATCGACCACGTTGCCGCCGCTGGCGTCGATGTCGACCCCGTACGCGTAGATCGCGCCGTTCGCCAGGTCGGTGAAGGTGTTGTCGCTCAGCTCGAGGAGGGCGCCGTCCAGGTCGTAGTCCGCCGCGTAGACACCGTAGCCGTCGCTGCCGTAGCCGCTGTAGTCCAGGGTCGACGAGAACGTGTTGCCCGAAACGCTCAGCGTCCGGGCCAGGTAGGTGGAGCGGATGCCGTTGCCGACGCCGTCGAAGAGGTTGTCCTGGACGGCGAGATCGCCGATCTGCTCGTCGGCGTCGCTGGACCACAGGTAGATCGCGTCCTCCACGTCCCGGAACTCGTTCCCGACGATGGTGCCGAACAGATAGAAGGCGTACAGGCCGTAGGTCGTGTCGCCGGACAGCAGGCTGTCCTGGAGCAGGATGTCGGTGGACTGCAGCATCAGGTGAAAGGAGTCGTTGTCGGTCAGCGTGCAGTTGAACAGGCTCACCTGGGCGTCGGTGATCGACAGACCGGTGCCCGAGTACTCGTAGGGTTCGGGATCGTCCCACAGCTCCGGGGGGATCGCGGCCACGGTGTTCACCACGGTGGTGTACTCGAAGTCCACGTCGGAGGTCCGCACGTCGGCGCCGGTGATGGCGTTGCGCTCGAGCGCGAGGCCGGTGAAGGTGCCGGCGGACTCGCCGATGTACAGCCCCCAGAGGTGGTTGTCGGTGACCGCGTCGTCGGTGGAGGTGAAGGTGCTCTCCTGGATGAACACGCCGACCACGTCCACATCGAACACCAGGTTGTCGGCCATGGCCAGTTCGTCGATGGTCCACAGGCCCACGCCGAAGCCGTCGCCATACGCCCCCTGGGACAGGGCTCCGCTCCAGCGGATGCCGTGGACGTCGTTGCCGTTGAACTCGACCGCGTCCAGGTCGGTGACGAGCATGCCGTACAGGTCCACGTCGGCGACGGTGTTGCCCTCGACGGTGGCGGTGCCGCCCGTGGGGGCGGGATCCGCGTAGGGGTACTGGATCCAGATCCCCGTCCGGCCGTACCCGCTGACCTCGTTGTCCCTCACGTCGAAGAGGCCATCGTCCTGGCCCACGGCGATGCCGTAGGTGTTGTCCCCGGGATCGGCGACGGTGATCACGTTGCCCTGGACGGTGGCGTTCTGGGCGGCCAGGAACACGCCGAACAGGGGGCACTCGTCGACCACGTTGCCCAGGATCGTGCTCTCCCCGGCCGACCCCGGTCCGATACCGGCGATGCCGTTGGCGCAGTCGCTGATCGCGGTGTCGCTCACCGAGAGGTCGGCGTTGATGCCGTACACCCCGACGCGGGTGCAGGCAGAGAGGGTGGAGCGGTCGACGAGCACCGGGCCGGTGGCGTCCCGCGCCAGGACGCAGGTGCCGTCGTCCTCGTCCGGGGCCTCGGCGACCCACACATCGCTGATGTTCGTCTCGGAGATCGTCCCCTCGGATTCCACCAGGCGGATGCCGTAGCCCTCGATGTCACCGATCTCGCACCCGTCGACCTCCACCGTCGAGGCCTCGGCGTCGATGGCGGCGAAGGGATGGACCGTCAGCGTGGAGACGGCGATGCGTACCTGGCTGCGCTCGATCTGGATCCCGGTCTGGCCGCTGTCGCTGACGATCAGGTCCTCCAGGACCACGCCGGTGGCGTCCTCCACTGCGATGCCGTTGCGGGTGGAGGCGACGGTGAGTCCCTGGATCCTCACGTCCTCGGTCAGGCGGATGGTCACCGCGTGCTCGTTGATGTCCCCCTCGAGCACCGTGGTGGCCGACGCGTCTCCGAGGATGGTCAGTGAGTTCTCGATCACCACCGAGCCGCTGTGGGTGCCGGAGCAGACCGAGATCACGTCCCCGTCGCTGGCCGCGTTGATGGCGTCCTGCAGGTGGGCGAAGCCCGGGACCTCCCCGTTGACGGTGATGCAGCCGGTCTCGGCGGTGTCGTCGTCGTCACCGGTGGAGTCGTCGTCGTCCGAAGCGTTCTCTGCGCAGCCGAAGAGGGCGAGCACAAGCGCGACGGCGATGGCCGCGGCCAGACGTTGTGGGCGATGCATGGCGTCCTCCCGAAGGAAGCATACCCGAGGAGGATGGGGGGCGGGAGAAGACGGGATTCAGGGAGGATCAAGGAGCCTGGAATCCACCGATCCAGTCCCAGACCTCGTCGGGGGTCGTGGCGGCCATGATCCCTGTGAACTGGTGACCGACCCCGTTGATGCCGTCGAAGCGGGTGGGGTGGCCCATGCCGGAGAGGAAGCTCTCGGACTGCTGGGCGTAGGTGTAGAAGTTGTCGGCGGTCCCGCAGACGAAGAGCACCGGGATCAACCGGGCCGGGTTGCCGTGGGGGTAGAAGCCGCCCCAGCCGTAGCCGGTGATGCTCAGGGTGGCCAGCTCGTCGGCGAGGGTGATGCCGGCGACCCCCACAAAGAGCCCCCCGTCCGAGAATCCGAGACCGTGGACCCGGTCCAGGTCCAGGTGGGCGTGGTTCGCGAGCTCGTGGACCAGGTCGAGGACCGAGTCGAGCTCGTCGACCATCTCGTCCATGTCGTTGTTGGGGTTGCCCGACCAGATGGCGAAGTCGCCGTAGGGGGACAGGGTGTCGGGCACCAGCAGGGCGAAGGTGTCCGGTGCCGCCGCGTCGATCCAGCCGGTGTAGGCCATGGTGGCAAAGAAGTTGCTGGCGCTGTCCCCGGCGCCGTGGAATCCGATCACCAGCGGGATCGCGTCCGAGGGGTCGTACCCCGCCGGGAGGTGGAAGACGTAGCTCCTGCCGCCGAAGGTGTCCTCGTAGGTACCCGGCGCGAGGTCGTACTCGCCGGTGTCGTCGTCTCCCGTGTCGTCGTCACCGGTGTCGTCGTCTCCGGTGTCGTCGTCTCCCGTATCGTCATCTCCGGTGTCGTCGTCACCCGTGTCGTCGTCACCGACATCGTCGTCGTCCCCGCTCTCGTCGTCGTCGGCCGGCGGTGCCGTGGGACAGGCCACCAGCAGCAACGGCAGGAGGAGGAGCGCCAGGGGGGCAAAGCGGCAAAGACGGCACATGACGAACCTCCCGATCCTCATTCGAAGGTCACGATCTCGGCCGCCGGCTTGCGCACGCGCGGCCGCAGGTGGCCGCCCCGGTGGTGTTCGGGGAGGTCGTCGTCGTCGGTGGACGGCTGACCGACGGCCACCATCACCACCGGCTCCACGTCCGGCTCCAGGTCGAACCGCTCCCGGACCACCGCGGGATCGAACCCCGCCATGGGCCGCGCAGAGAGCCCACGGGCCGTGGCCGCCAGCATCAGGTTCATCACCGCCATGCCCAGGTCGAATCGATAGTAATCGCGGCCGTCCGGGGAGTGGCAGTCGTCCTCCCGGCGGGCGGTGGCGATCACCAGCAGGGGCGCTCGCCGGGCCCAGCCGTTCCCCTCGGCCAGGGCCGCGCGGCCCCGGGTGAGAGCGTCCTCGCCGCGCAGGAAGAGGAAGCGCCAGGGCTGGAAGTTGCGGCACGACGGCGTGAGCCGTGCAGCCTGGGCCAGCTCCTCGACCACGGACCCCTCCAGGGGGGCTTCGGCGATGCCGCGGCCCGGGAACCGAGCAGAAAGCAGGTCGACGACGACGTTGCTCACGGGGACCTCCTCGTCGGACCGGACACCGCCCGCTCCGCTCGGGATCAGCATATCGAAGACGCAGCGCCCGGTGCTGGGCTCGGGCGGATCACCGCCCTATGATGGAGGCGGGATGGAGCACAGGATGAAACATCTGCCCCTGGTCCTGTCGATGGTCGCGCTGCTGGGCTGCCCCACGGAGGAGCCGGATCCCGTCGAGCCGGATCCGGACCCCGATCCCGGGCCGGACCTGACCGAGGCCCTGGGGCCCGACGAGGCCCGGGCGGGCGTGCTCGCGGACGGCGATGACGGAGCGTTCATCGGCGGTGCGGCGGCGGAGTCCCGCCCTGGGGACCTGCTGCTGTACAACGACCGCGCCCGCTTCGTGATCCGGGGCATCCGCGATGGCCACTTCTACATCGGACAGCCCGGTTCGCTGATCGACGCGGACATCGTCCGGCCCGCGGGCCAGGCCGACCGGGACGGGATCGACGATCTGTTCACCCTGGGGAACCTGGCGCGGCTCTTCCGGGCCGAGCAGGTGGAGGTGGTCTCCGACGGCACGGACGGCGGCTCGGCGGTCGTCCGCGCCACGGGCTCCGATGTGGCGTTCGCCTATCTGGAGGGCGTGCTCGAGAGTCCGGGCCTGTTCCCCGAGCTGGGCGTGGACATCGTCCAGACCTACACCCTGGATCCGGGCTCCCCCGCGCTGGAGATCGCCACCGAGATCACCAACGCCGGGGAGGAAGAGGTGGAGCTGACCCTGCTGGACGCGGGGATGATCGATCTGGCGACCTTCACCGGCTTCGTGGTCGGGGCAGGCTTCGACGGCGAGTCGCCGCCGGGGCCGCGCTCGATGATGGCGATGGTCTCCCACCGCAGCGATCTTGCCGTGGCCATCTACCGCGAGGACGGGAGTCTCGAGGAGAGCGGCCTGTCGGTCCTGGGGGAGGAGTTCGACCTGCTGGTGGCCGAATCGGGGAGCCTGGTGCTGCCGCCAGGGGCTTCGGACACGCTGCGCAGGCTCGTGGGGGTCGCGCCGGACCTGGCGACCCTGGAGGCCGACCGGCGCGCGCGCCAGGGGCTGCCGACCGGCGTGGTGGAAGGGGTGCTGCTGGAGAACGGGACCGGCGCCCCGGTGGCCGGAGCGAGGGTCTTTCTGACCGACGGTGAGGGCGATCCGGAGACGGTCGCGATCTCCGACACCGAGGGTCGGTTCCGGATCGCCTCGGAGCCCGGAACCTACCAGCTGGTGGCCGTCGGGGACGGCAACAACGAGCTCATGGATTTCCCGGATGCCTGGGGACCGTACGGAGTGTACGCCCACGAGTCGGCCAATGCCCTGGCCACCGGCGCCTTCGTCGACCCGGCCACGGCGGTGACGGCACCCCAGGCGGACGGTTACGGCCGCAGCGAGGTCGTGGACGTGGCGCTGGCGGACGGTGAGACCGCCACCGCAGAGCTCACGCTGCCGCCGCCCGCTCGGATCGCGCTGACCGTCCAGGACGGTGCGGGCACGCCGATTCCTGCGCTGGTCCACCTGGCGTTCGCCGCCGGATTCGAGGATCCCCAGCCCCGGGACTCGCGCCTGGGTGAGAACCGACCCCGCGGCGGCGCCAGAAAGGCGGTCTGGGTGCTCGATGGCGGGATGGAGCTGCCGATCCCGGCGGGCACGTACGACATCACCGCCCACCACGGCCCGCGCTTCGAGCTGGACCGGGTCGAGGGGATCGAACTCGTCTCGGGAGAGACCGAGGCGGTCACCCTGGTCCTGGAGGAGGCCTACACCACACCCGGGTACACCTCGGGCGACCTGCACACCCACGCCTCCCCCTCCATCGACGGCGAGCTGACCGTCGAGGAGCGGCTGGCCACGGTGGTGGTGGGCGACGTGCAGGTGCACGTGGCCACCGACCACGACCACATCGCCGACTACGGCCCGGCCGCCGCCGCCATGGGGCTGGATCCCTGGATGGTCACCGTTCCCGGGGACGAGATCTCCCCCGAGCTCCGCGGGCACCACAACATCTACCCCGCGGTGCCGGACCCCGAGCGGCCCAACGGCGGCTCACCCCGGTGGTGGGAATTCCAGATGACCACGTCGGAGCTCCACGCGTTCTTCCGGGAAGGGCAGGGGGAGGACCTGCTGCTGCAGATCAACCACGGGCTGGACACGGGCATGTTCGCGGCGTCCAACTACGATCCCGACACCGGCCTGCCCGGCGACCCGGACTTCTACAGCCCCGACTTCGACACGATGGAGATCCTCAACAGCGGGGACTTCAGCGAGGCGGAACAGCTGCGGGACATCCTGTGCGCCCACCTGGACCAGGGGCTACGCAAGGTCGGCACCGGGGTGAGCGACTCCCACGGCCGGCTCTCCGGCGCCGGCTACGCCCGCACCTACGTCCGCACCGGGGCAGAGACGTTCGACGACCTGGCCGTCGACGACTTCTTCACCCAGCTGGCCGCGGGACGGGCCGTGGTCACCAGCGGCCCCTTCGCCACCCTGTCGGCGGAGGCCGACGGCGAGGCGGCGCAGATCGGAGACACCCTGGTGGCGTCCCAGGCCACCCTGCGGATGGAGGTCCTGGCGCCCAGCTGGATGGCCGTCCAGGAGGTCCGGCTCTACGGACCCGGGTGCGAGCTCCTGGAGACCTGGATCGTGGACGCCGGAGAGGTCGAGCCACCCCTGTGGTTCGAGGAGACCACCGAGGTGTATCCGGTGGAGGACAGCTACTACATGCTCGAGGTCCACGGCTGGGGGGACATGGCCCCCATGTGGAGCGGCGGGCGGCCCTACGCGCTCACCAATCCGGTGTTCGTCGAACTCCCTTGATGCGCTTGGGAAATTTGGAGATTCACCCGGGGTTTCCGGTATCATCGCCAGTCGGGTAGTCGGGTTTCTGGGTTTCGGGAGGACGATGAGCGACGACATCACCGATCACCTCAGAGCACCCTTCATCGACGCGAGCGCGGACAAGGAAATCACGCGGATCAGCGTGGACTCGAAGGACGACGAGGACTCCCTCCCCGGCGTGATCGTCGGCGCGACCCTGTCGGTGCTCCGGGGCTCCGAGGTCGGCCAGCTGCGCTACGTGGACGCGGGCGGGGCCACCATCGGTCGCAACGAGACCGCCAAGCTCTGCTTCTCCGATCCCACGGTCTCCCGCGAGCACGGGCGCCTCGTGCTCCAGGACAACACCTTCCTCCTCTACGATTTGAAGTCCGCCAACGGGACCTTCGTGGACGAGGCCCGAGTGGACGGAGAGACCCTGCTTCCCTCGTCGTGCCGCATTCGCTTCGGCAGCCGGACCGTCCTCCAGTTCAACGCCGTGGACGAGATGGGCGCCGAGGCCTTCGAACGCCTGCGCCGCGCCCTGTTCATGGACCCCCTCACCGGCACCGGCAACCGCTCCTTTCTGGACATGCGGATGCGCGAGGAGGTCTCGTTCGGACGGCGCCACGAGCAGCCGGTGGGCGTCCTGCTGGGGGACCTGGACCACTTCAAGGAGATCAACGACCGCTTCGGCCACGTGGCCGGGGACCGCTACCTCAAGCGCGTGGGACAGATCCTCGAGGACTGCGTGAGGACCGAGGACTCGGTCTACCGCTACGGCGGGGAGGAGTTCTGCGTCCTGGTCCGTGGGATCAGCCGCAAGGGGCTGGTGCGTATGGCCGAGCGAATCCGTGTGGCGGTCGAGGCCTTCCGGATGCAGGTGGGTGACGAGGAGGCTGGAGTGACCATCAGCGTGGGCGTGACGAGCCTGGTCCCCGCCGACGACCCCGAGGGCAGCACCTGGGCCTTCGAGGCCGACGAGGAGCCCGCCGACGTGGGCACCGAGATCATCCGCCGGGCGGACACCGCCCTGTACGCGGCCAAGGCCAACGGCCGCAACACCGTGGAGATCTACGAAGACGTCTCGTTCTGACGCGACCTGAGCCGGATGCGCCGGCACCCGGGAGACCCATGAGCAGCATTCGCAACTTCGCGGCGGTCATGAACGCCCAGACGGCGGTCGTGACCATGCTCGCGGTGGCCTCGACCTACGTCTGCCTGCAGTTCGGGTGGCAAGCGGAGATCCCCGCCGGGCTGATCGGGCTGGCGGTGGTCTTCCCGATCGTCTTCTCCATCAACGCCGCCTACCGCCGCCGCGAGGAGGTCCTGCGGTACTACGGCTCGCTCAAGGCCCACGCCGTGGCCCTGTCGATGGCGCACCGGGACTGGGTCCCCGACGGTGCCGACGGGGACCACGCCGACCGGGCCCGATCCCTGGTCCTCGACCTCCTGGACGCGGTCCGGACGCACTTCGATCGGCGGTCGGGGCGGACCGACGCCAGCTTCCGCGCGGTCTACGGGGTGCTGGCGCGCTTCTCCCGCTCCCACGAGGAGCTGCGGGAGGCGGGCGTTCCGGCCAACGAGATATCCCGGGCGAACCAGTACCTGTCGAAGATGGGCATCGAGTTCGAGCGGATGCAGAACATCATGGAGTACCGCACGCCCCTGTCCCTGCGGGCCTACAGCGCGATCTTCCTCAACGGATTCCCCATCGTGTTCGGCCCCTACTTCGCCCATCTGGGGAGCGAGAAACCGGTGGCGGTGGGCTACATCGTCGCGGTGACCTACAGTCTGGTGCTGGTGTCCCTGGACAACATCCAGGAGGATCTGGAAGACCCCTTCGACCGGGTCGGGACCGACGACGTCAAGCTCGACCAGCGCGAACTGTACGCGCAGGTCGTGGACGAATGAGGAGGCTGGAATGACCACTCGACTCGGGATCGGGATCGCGGCGCTCGCGCTGCTGCTGGGCACCGGGTGCCCGACCGGCGGAGACGACGACAGCACGGGGGACGACGATTCCACCGAGGGGGACGACGACGCCACGGGCGACGACGACACCACCGGGGACGACGACACCACCGGGG
>CAZITQ010000105.1:0-30505 GCA_964542165.1 uncultured Rickettsiales bacterium | reverse complement strand
GGCGTGTCAACCGATAGCGAGCGCAAATCGATGATGAATTAGATGGTCGCTACAGTTTGCCCACGTGTCAATCCAGGCTGCTCTCGCCGCAGCAACCCCCACGACGATGCGCACACCTCGTGCACAATTCCCGCGAAACTGGACGAACTCAGCGGATTCGGGCGGGCAACCTGCGGGCTCGATCTGGACCGTCTCTCGGACCTCGTATACCCTTGCCGTCGCTCGGTTCTGGAGGAGGTTGAGGCACATGGACCCGATGCCCCGAGACGTCGGTTGGATCGAGGTCGTTACTGGATGCATGTTCAGCGGCAAGACCGAGGAGCTGATCCGCCGGGTCCGCAGAGCCATGTACGCCCGCCAGCCGGTGGTGGTCTTCAAACCCGCCATCGACGCCCGCTACGCCGAGGACTCGGTGGGCTCCCACTCGGGCCAGCAGATCCGGTCGATCCAGATCGATCAGGCCTCGGAGATCCTCACCGGGGTGGGCGAGGCCCAGGTGGTGGGCATCGACGAGGCCCAGTTCCTGGGGCTGGATCTGGTGGACATCTGCGAGGAGCTGGCCAACGGCGGCCGGCGTGTGATCGTCGCCGGGCTGGACATGGACTACCGGGGCGAGCCCTTCGAGCCCATCCCCCAGCTGCTGGCCAAGGCCGAGTACATCACCAAGAATCTCGCGATCTGCATGGTCTGCGGCAACCCCGCCGACCGCTCCCAGCGGCTGGTGGATCGGGACTCGCGGATCGTGGTCGGCACCTCGGAGATGTACGAGGCCCGCTGCCGCCTGCACTGGAGCCCCAACTCCTTCGCGCCGGAGCAGTCGCCCCTGCCGCTGGGGCCGAACCTGGCGGAGATCGACTGAGGGGCACCCTCAGGGCGTCGCGGGCGCGCTCAGCGCCTTCATGATCGCCTCGACGGCCTTTTCGGGGGAGTGCCAGAGTGGGCCGACGTTGGCTGGATCGCCACCGGCTGCTTCCTGACCTTTCTCCATCAGGATCTCGGCGGCCTCGCCGCCTCCCGCGCCCACGGCGAAGCGCAGGACATCGTCCCTTTGGCAGACCTTGTCGTACTCCCCACGGATGCCGTCCAGCCCACCCACGAACACGGCGGCTTCGATGCCATCGACCGCCACCATCGGGTCCCGCATGGCAGCGAGTTCGGTGTCTTCGTCCGCGCCGCCAGGGGTCTCCGGGACCAGCACCGCGCCGACCCCGTCCATCCACGCGATCACACCCACATCCTGCACGAAGGAATCCCAGAAGGACGCGTGCTGGAACAAGATCAGCCAGGGGTCGGCCTGTCGCGAGGGATCGAGGGCCAATGGAGCCAGCGCCTGGGTGATGGCGGGGGCACCTCCGTAGACGATCCCCATGCCGGCAGCTTCCGCCGCGCGCGCCAACCGCCGGACCGTGTCCTCGACCACCTCTTTACGCATCGTCTTCAAGGCCGAGGCATTCGCGTCGCGCCGGGATCTGCTCAGATTGGCGCGGGGCAGGCTTCCCGACAGGAAGATCCAGCGATCGCGCCCAGGGACCGGATCCAGCTGATCGAAACGTCGGCTCCAGCGTGCCTTTGCGGCCTCGCTCAGATCGCCGAGGTCCCGGTTCCATCGAATGCGGGTCGAAGGGCTGGCTGCGTCCCGCCGGGCCTCCGGGACCGATCCGAGGTCGATGGTGACCCGCCAGTCTCCGGGACCGTCGTCCTCGACGGGTCCGAACCGCCATCCGCCGTGGTTCCAACCCCGTCGAGGGCGGAACTCGATGCGGCGCCTGTTTCGCTCGATCACGAACTTGCCGACGGTATACCCGTGGAGCCGCTCCAGACCCTCTTCTTCCGCTGCGAAGAGGGACCTACCCTTGAGCAGGTGGCGGACACCCGATGTGCTCGGCTGGGCCTCGTGCCCCCCCGGATGCTCGTGCCCGAACAGGTAGACGTCCACCGCGGGATCCCCCAGGGTCTCGCCCTCGATGACCTCGCGACCGGTGTCGCCGAACCAGGTCGGCGGATGGTGGGTCATCAGGACGGTGAAGTCCCGCCCGCCCTTCCACGAGGCGAGGTCCGGACAGAGGGCGTTGACCTGCGTCTGGTCCACGTGGAGCTTGCCCGCGCAGTCGTCTCCGGTGTGCAGGTAGGCGCCGTTGACGCACAGGACCCCCACGGAGATGCCGAGCCGGTTCACCGTGGCCACCCGGTCGCCGGGGAAGACGCCGTCGCTGCAGGCGGGCGGGAAGGGGAGCTCGTGGGTCAGCCAGCGCTCGTAGCCGGCGAACGCTTCGTCGAGGACCTCCTGCACCTCGGTCATCGCCGTCGCGGAGAGAGCGGGCTCGCCGGGTTTCCTCGTCCCCAGGTTGCGGGTCAGGACTTCCCGGCCCGCTGCGTCTGGACGGGTGAGGTCATGATTGCCGGGCACCGGGAGGAGGATCGGCGTGGCGTCGTCTGCGCTGGCGCCGTGTCGGGTGTTCTCCGCTTCGATCCTTGCGAGGATCCGGCCCAGGAACGCCGTGGCCTGGATGAAGTCGCCGTCCTCTCCGCGGTACCCCAGGTCACCCGAGAAGAACACCAGGCCGATCACGAGTCGCTGCTTGCGGAGTACCTTCACCAGGTCGTCGAGGAACGCCTTTTCGATCTTGGGCAGCCGCCCGACCTCACCCTTCTGCCCGCAGTGCAGATCCGTCAGATGCAACCACCCCAGGGTCTTCTTGCCCGCCATGCTCCTCACCTCCGGCCACCGTCCCCGTGGCGGGGTCGACTCTATCAGGGCACCCCAGGCTCGCCCAGCAAGGTCCCCAGCTCCCCGATCGTCTCCGGCGCATACCCCGCATAGTGGTTGTTCGCGTACGCGGCCACGAAGGACACCCGCTGGGCGTAGATCCGGATCAGCTTGGCCCAGCCCTCCAGCCTCTCGGTCTGGTCCAGGACGACGCGGTCGAAGGTGGTGGTGTGGGCCTCGGTGGCCTTGCGGTCGCCGATCAGGCGGGCGTAGACGAAGTCGGCGGTGACCAGATCCAGGGAGCGGGCCACCTCCTCGGGGTGGGGCATGTAGCGGATGTCCACCAGCACCAGGGCCACGTCACGCTCGCGCAGCAGGGCCAGCAGGGGTGGCTTCAGCCAGGCCTTGTTGCGGACCTCGACGGCGTAGCGGAAGTCGGACGGCAGGGTGTCCAGGAAGGTGGCCAGGCGGTCCAGGAAGGGGCCCGGGCCGGCAAACGCCTGGCGGTTGTAGTAGGGCAGCTGCAGCACCAG
This sequence comes from uncultured Rickettsiales bacterium, assembly GCA_964542165.1. GTDB lineage: Bacteria > Myxococcota_A > UBA796 > UBA9615 > CAYRNR01 > CAYTBN01. The sequence continues at coordinate 27,265 of CAZITQ010000105.1, read as the reverse complement.
GGGGCCGCAGCGGGGGCCCAGCAGCGCCATGGCCTCGCAAAAGGCGTCCACCTCACCTCCGACCACCTCGGGCCGCAGCACCGTGGCTCCGTCCGGCCGCGGGCCGTCGCCCCGGTGGACCACGGAGCGGGGGAACTTGGCGGACATGACGAAGTCCTCGGGCGTGGCGTCGGCCCAGCCCCGGACCGTCGAATGGCGGGGGATCCCGTAGTAGGTGGAGTCCACCTCCACGGTTGGGAATCGGGTCGCGTAGTGGCTCAACCAGCGGTTGCGGGGGGTTCCCTCGGGGTAGAAGGGGCCCACCCAGCCCTTGGCGGTCCAGCTCGAAGTGCCCAGGAGGATGCGTGTCATGGGGAGATCTTCTCCGATCGGGAGGGGTGCTTTGGCAAGCCCTGTCGAAAGACGTACCCTGCCCGGCATGTGCGGCGGCGTGATCCCCAGGCTGGCGGCTTGTACGCGGATCGGAGTCATCCTGGCGACCCTGTGGTCGGTCGTGAGTGTGGCCTCGGCCGAGGACTCGGATCAGGGTACACCGCCGGTGCTGGCGGTCCCCCGCGTCGACACCCCCGGCATCCGCGTCGACGCGGTGCTCGACGAACCCGCGTGGGCGGGGGACGTGCTGGTCATCGACCAGTTCTGGCTCCACGAGCCCGTGGACGAGGGCGAATCGCCACTGCCCACCGAGGTCCGGGTCTTCCACGACGCCGAGGCGCTGTACTTCGGGTTCCGCTGCACCGGCGAGGCCGGAAAGCGGATTCGCGGCCACATGGGCCAGCGCGAGGACATCAACCTCGACGACCAGGTGGGGATCTACCTGGACACCTTCGACGACGATCGCCGGGCCTTCGTCTTCTACGTCAACGCGCTGGGGGTCCAGCAGGACATCCGCGTCGGCGAGGACACGGGCTGGAACTTCGAGTGGGACGCCCGCTACCGCTCCGCCGGCCGCATAGACGGCCGCGACTACGTGATCGAGGTGGCGATCCCCTTCGAGTCCCTGCGCTTCCCCCGGGGGGAGGAGCAGCGGTTCGGGTTGATCCTGACCCGCAAGCTCGAGGGTCGCGGCGAGAAGGTGATCTTCCCCGACGTCCCCCGGGGCCAGGGCATGTTGTCCCACGCGGCGACCCTCGAGGGGATCCGTGACGTGGATCCGGGACCCCCCCTGGAGATCATCCCCAGCGTCACCTTCGGCCACGGCGTCAGCCGGGACGACGACGGTGGGATGGTCCCCGACCAGGAGCTGGGTCTCGACAGCTTCCACAGCGGCCTGACCCTGCGCTGGGGCATGACCTCCAACCTCTCGCTGGGGCTGGCCGTGAACCCGGACTTCAGCCAGGTCGAGAGTGATCCGGGGCGCCTGGACGTCAACACTCGCTACGCCCTGTACCTGAACGAGAAGCGGCCGTTCTTCCTCGAGGGGATCGACGTCTTCCGGACCCCCATGTCCATGCTGTACACCCGCTCCATCGTGAGCCCCATCGAGGGCCTCAACATCAACGGGGTGGAGAAGGGGTGGACCGTCGGCCTGTTGCACGCGGTGGACGGACAGCCCTCGGCCTCGGTGGTCGGCGAGGCGACCACCCCGGGGTTCATGGACGACGACGTGGAGGACCGGCGGGCCCTCAACAACGTGCTGCGGATCAAACGCGACGTGGGCAAACGGGGCGCGGTGGGCCTCTTCCTCGCCGACAAGGAGCTGGGGACCGGCCCGACCCCGGACGCCTACAACCGGGTGGGCGGCGTGGACGCCTTCCTCCCCCTGGGCAACATCGTGACGATCGAGGGCCAGGGCCTGTACTCGATGACCGGTCAGCGCGGGGGCGACCGGCTCCACGGCGGCGCGTACGACGTCAACCTCTCGCTGGACGACGGCAAGGGCGACGCCTGGCTCGGCCACGGCAACATCGGCCGCGGCTTCCGCGCCGAGACCGCCTTCCGCACCCGGGTGGACGTCATCGAGACCTACGGCGGCGGCGGCTATCAGTTCGACGTGGGCAAAAAAGCCCTGACCTGGTTCCACCCCTGGGCGTCGGCCGGCATCGCCCACGACCACGCCGGGACCTTCACCGACCACTGGGCCGACGTGGGCATGGCCTGGAAGCTGTGGCGGGTGAACACGGTCGGATGCGGCGGCATGCAGTGGCACGAGACCTACCAGGGCCAGCGCTTCGACGGCGGCGCCGGCTGGCTTCGCATCCGCAGTCACACCCTGGACGCCTTCCGCTGGGTCGCCCAGGGTTGGGTCGGTACCGAGGTCAACTACGATCCTGCGGACCTGTTCCGCGGTAGCTACTACGAGCTGGGGTTCGATGGCCACTGGCGGCTCTTTCGCCACCTGACCCTGGACCTGGGATTCAAGCACCACGTCATGTACCGGCCCGGAGGCGAGGTGCACTACAGCGTGCAGTTGCTGCGCACCGTGGCCCTGGTCGCCCTGCGACACGACCTGTGGATCAGGGCCGTGCTCGATCTGAACACCTACCGCGACGACCTGGGCTTCGAGGTGCTCGCGGCGTACGTGCCGTCGCCGGGGACCGCGGTCTATCTGGGCTACGCCGAGGGGGCGGCCTGGGACGAGGGCCCGCTGGCGGCCCGGGACCGCCGGGTGTTCGTCAAGCTCCAGGTGATGGTCAAACCCTGACGGGCCGCCGGCCCCGCTCCCACGGAGGAGACATGTCCAAGCCACCCCGAACCGACGACGGCGCCACCGTGACCACCGAGGTCGACGGACACGTGCTGCGGATCGGCCTGAACCGGCCGGACAAGTACAACTCGTTCACCCTGCGGATGCTGCGGGAGCTGGCCCAGGCGTACACCCGCCTGGAGGCCGACGATGACCTCCGCTGCGCCCTGCTGTTCGCCCACGGCGACCACTTCACCTCGGGCCTGGACCTGGCCGAGGTGGGCCCCGCGGTCGCCTCGGGGGCCCCGCTGTTCCCCGACGGAGCGGTGGATCCCCTGGACATGGGAGAGCCGCGTCGGACCAAACCCGTGGTCACGGCCGTCCACGGCTGGTGCCTGACCATCGGCGTGGAGCTCCTGCTGGCCGGGGACGGGGCGGGCGCCGCCCGGGGCACCCGCCGGGCCCTGATGGCGGTGCGCCGCGGCATCAGGCCGTGCGGCGGCGGCACCCTGCGCTGGGTGCGGACGGCGGGCTGGGGTAACGCCATGCGCTGGCTGCTCACCGGCGGTGAGTTCGACGCCGACGAGGCCCTCCGCCTGGGGCTGGTCCAGCAAGTGGTGGAGCCGGGCGAGCAGGCGGCGGTCGCCGGGGAGATCGCCGCGGAGATCGCCGCCCAGGCCCCCCTGGCCGTGCGTGCGTCGCGGCGCTCCGCCCAGCTCGCCGTCGAGCAGGGTTTCGACGCGTCCACCGCCGAGCTGATGGAACAGGCCCGGGCGCTGATGACCAGCGAGGACGCCGCCGAGGGGGTGATGTCCTTCGTGCAGCGCCGTCCGGCGCGCTTCCGTGGGCGCTGACACCCCGCCGAGGGGCGGCGGGGATCAGCCGTTGGTGATCGACAGCGAGTACTCGGTGTCGTCGTCCGGCCCGCTGACCTGGTAGACCCGGATCAGGAAGTCCATCGAGTTGTCCGTGCACTCGGAGTAACCCGCCGTGGGGGTGGGGGTGTTCATGCACGGACATTCCCCGTCCACCTCGAAGTCGAAGGTGGTCAGGTTGGTGCCGCAGGCGGTGGTCATCTGGGTGTCTGGGTTGAAGTGGTCCCAGATCCCGCAGTTCTCGTGGTAGACCTCGAACCGGAAGCGGTCGTCGGGGTTGGACGAGAAGTACACCGCGATGTCGAAGGGATCGCAGTCCCCGTCCACGTCCGGCAGGTCCACCGCGTGGAGCAGGTACCAGTCCTCGTCGTACTGGGGCACCACGTTGCCGCTGATCGACAGGATCGACGTGGGGTTGTCGGTCAGGTTGCCGAAGGCGTCCACCGGCGCCAGGCAGCTGTCGCCACCCCAGGCCTCGTACACGTCCTCCTGGGCCTCGCAGCCGGTGGCCACGTCCAGGTCCATGTCGTAGAAACCAGCGTCGCAGTAGTCGATGACACAATCGCCGTTCACGCAGCCGGCGACCCCGTCCTGGACGAAGCAGTCGTTCCACTCCTCGTCGACCGATCCATCGCAGTCGTTGTCGATCAGATCGCAGAACTCCACGGCGACCGGGTTCACGTCCGGGTCCACGTCGTCGCAGTCCCCGTTCAACTCCGTGGAGTAGTCGGCGTCCGGCTCGCAGGCGCACTGGTAGTAGGCGTCCTGGCCGTAGCCGTCTCCGTCGTTGTCCAGGTAGTACAGGGTGCAGCCGGGGATGTTGAGCCCGTCGTCGATGGTGCCGTTGCAGTCGTTGTCCAGCAGGTCGCAGACCTCGGGGTTGCCCGGGAAGATCGCCGCGTTGTTGTCGTCGCAGTCGCCGGCGCAGGTGGACACCCCGTCCGCGTCCCCGTCGTAGCCCTCGTCGGTGTCGCCGTCGCAATCGTCGTCGTACCCGTTGCAGATCTCCGGCGCCCCGGGATGGACGTAGGGGTCGGTGTCGTCGCAGTCCGGATCGGGGCAGGCCGCCACGGTGCCGTAGCCGTCGCCGTCCAGGTCCGCCTCCAGGCAGTCGCAGTCACGGTCCGCGCCGTCGCAGTCGTTGTCGATCCCGTCCTCGCAGACGTCGAAGGCCCCGGGGTAGACCGCCGCGTCGTTGTCGTTGCAGTCGATCCAGGCGGGGTCGCAGGCCGGGTCGTCGCCGTAGCCGTCCCCGTCGTCGTCGGAGTTCCCGCAGGCGCAGGAGTCGTTCATCGCCCCGGGGGTGCCGAAGTCCAGGTCCACACCCAGCAGGTTGGTGGCCCGGCACCAGTTGGCGCCGTCGTCGTTGCTGATGGCGTTGAGCGTGTTGGGATCCAGGGAGAACGAGGCCCCCGAGGCCACCGGGAAGACGCCACCCCAGTCGTAGACCACCTCGTCGACCACCGCGCCGCCGAAGCTGATCTCCACGGCGTCGAAGCCCTCGTCGAGGGTGATCCCGTTGTACTGGTAGTCGACGTTCACTCCGCCGTTGGTGGCGAAGTTGGCGTTGTTGGCCAGCACGAAGTAGGCGCCGGGGTAGAAGAAGGCGAGCCCTCCCGAGTTGATCAGGTGGCTGTCGTTGACCCCGTCGCCGATGACCCAGCCGTCCAGGTAGATCACGTCCGAGGAGGCGTTGAAGAGCTCGATGTACTCGCCCACCCCGTCGTCCACGGCCACCGGATCCACCATGAACTCGGTGATGACGATGTCCCCGTCGTACGGGAGGACATCACCGGCGGCCTCGGCCCAGGGTCCGTGGTCGTACCCGTCGAAGGCCCGCGCCCGGCAACTCCAGGCCTGGCCCAGGTCCAGCGACGTGGACGCCACCGTGTCGCTGGTCAGCAGCGGCTGGAAGACACCGTCGATGTACCACTCGTACTCGTAGGTCAGGATGTCCGGGTCCGGGTCGTAGGCCGCCACGGTCACCGCGCAGGTGGCGTCCTGGTCCACGTGCATCGGCCCGGGCTGGATCTCCAGGGTCGGCGCCTCGGGCACCGTGTTGAGGATGTCCACCGGTGCGGAGGTCAGCGGGAACCCCAGATCGACCCCGTCGTCCGGGTAGATCAGGCACTCCACCTCCTGGAAATGGTCGAAGTCGGTGCCGGTCAGGGTCGCGTTGCCGGCGCCCGGGACCTGGGTGGCGTCCACGTACCACTCGAACAGAGCGCCCTCGGGGTCGCCGTCCGGATCGCTCCACCCGAAGGGCTCGCACAGAAGGATGTCCTCCTCGTACGCCGGGCTCGGCGAGAGGGTGACGCTGGTGTACGACGGCAGGGCGTTCTCGACCACCACCGACGCGGAGATCTCGTTGCTCACCGCACCCTCGTCGTCCACGGCCACGGCGCGGCAGGCCCACAACTCGCCCTGGGTGGTGTGGTCCGCGGGCACCGTGTCCGAACCCCAGCCGGTGGGGGTGCCGTCCTGGTCCCACGCGTACTCGTACACCACCGCGCCCCCCTCGGGATCGGTGGAGCCGGCGGCGACGCAGATCAGGTCGTCGTCGGTCATCGGCCCCGGGGGCGTGATGTAGACGACCGGGTCCGTCGGCGGTTCGTTCAGCGGCGCCACGGTGAACAGGACCGTGTCCGACCCGCTGTTGCCCCCGGCGTCGGTGGCCCAGACGGTGAGTTCCTGCTCGCCCGGCGAGAGGTCGGAGATCGACAGGGTGGTCAGTCCGTTGGGGTTGGGGGGATCGCCGCCCAGGTAGCCGTCGATGTCGCTGTGCCAGGCGATGGTGAGGTCCGCGACGTTGTCGTCGTCGGTGGCCACCGCCAGCATGTCCACCGACTCGCCCTCCTCGAAGATGTCGCCCTCCTCGGGGGAACCGATCTCCACCGTGGGCGATTCGTCGAAGGCGCTGATCTCCAGGTTGACGAAGTCCGCCGCCGACATGCCGTCCGTGTCCGTGGCGGTGCAGCGCACGGTGTGGGTCCCCGGCTCCAGACCGCTCACCAGCAGGGTCGTGCGGCCGTCGTTCTCCACCTCCGTGGCCCCGAGGTCCAGCTCCTGCTGCATGCCCTCGAGGTCGAGCCAGGTGGTGTCCCAGACCACGGTCAGGTCCGCCACGGCGTCGTAGGAGTCGGAGATCGACGCGACGATCTCCACCGTGTCCTCCTGGAAATAGGGGACCGGTCCCTCGGTGTCGTCCGGCGACACGATGGTCACCTGGGGTGGCGTCAGGTAGCGGTCCACGTCGTTGCCGGGGCAGCTCACCGTCAGCGCGGCCAGCGCGAGAAGCCAGAACAGACGTCGTTGCATCGGCGTCCCTACTCCAGGATGCGGGTCTCCGCGTGCCTGCGCGCGCAGAGGGTCCTCGGGTCCAGACAGATCATACTGCATCGGTTGCGCCGGCTTCTGGGTTTTCCCCCTCCCGCTGGTAGAGTATCCGCCACGGAACCCGGATGACCGCCCGCGATCCCAGCGTCGAATCCGCCCTGGACGTGCTGTTCGTGCACGCGGGCAACGCCGTGGATCCGCGCACTCCGATCCACCTCCTCCCCATGGGAGTTCCGTCGATGGCGGACCTGCTCGCACGGCGCGGGCGCGCGGTCGAGATCGTCCACCTGGCGCTGGAGCGGGTGGTCGACCCGGCCTTCGACCTGCTGGAGCACATCGCAGGTCGGGGCGTCCGGGTCCTGTGCCTGGATCTGCACTGGCACGCCCAGTCCCACGCGGTGGTCGAGCTCGCCCGGCGGGTCAAGGAGCGGTTCCCGGACCTCCCCCTGGTCCTCGGGGGGTACACGGCCTCGGCCTTCGCGGTCGAGATCGTGGCCGACCACGAATGCGTCGACTTCGTCGTCCGGGGGGATGGCGAGGACGCCCTGGCGGCCCTGGTGGACGCGCTTTTGGGCGACGGCGACCCGGCCGGGGTTCCCAACCTGGTGCGGCGCCAGGGCCGGAGCGTGGTCGAGAGCGCGGAGTGGCGGGTCAACGGCGCCGACGATCTGGCCCGCTTCCGGTACTGCGCCTTCGAGACCCTGCGCCACGCCGAGCTGTATGGCCGCGGGGGGGTGATGGAGGGGCGCCTCGGCGCGAAGGACGCGGGTCCGGGCATCTTCTACTGCAACTGTGGGCGCGGTTGCCCCTACGACTGCGTGTTCTGCGGCGGCTCGCGCAGCGCTCAGCGGCGGATCGCCTGTCGGGAGCGGGTGGTCTATCGGCCGATCCCGGCGATGCTGGACGACCTGACCCGCATGGAGCGCTTCGGCCTGGGTACCTGGTACAACACGTTCCATCCCACGCCGGACGAGACCTACTTCCTGGACCTCTTCGAGGCGATCCGCGACCGCGATCTGCGCATCGGCATGATCCACGAGTGCCTCCACCTGCCCTCGCCCCGCTTCGTGGAACAGTTCGCCCGGACCTTCGGCCCGGTCCGGCGGATGGACTTCGTGATCCTCACCGGCGACGACGATCTCCGCCGCCGCAGCAAGGGCAACCCGCTGGACGGCGAGGGATTGCTGGAGCGCCTGGGGCTGCTGAACCGGCTGGAGGTGGACGCCGATCTCTGCTTCCTGACCGGGTTGCCGGGGGAGACCGCGGCTGCGCACCGCGCATCGATGGAGTACGTGGCCAGGGCCCGGAGGCGGCACCCGCGGGTCCGGGTGAACGCCGAGCTGCTGGCCATCGAGCCCCTCTCGCCGATGGCGGTGGATCCCGGCCGACACGGAATCCACAGGCAGACGAGCTCGTTTCGGGACTACTGCGCGGCCCATGCCGCCCCCGACTTCGTCGGCTACGATCCCGGCGGCATGACCGTGAGCGAGGCACGACAGCGGGCAGCGGAGCTGCGCTCGACCGACCGCGGCGCGACCCGACGGAGGCTGAGGACCGGGGCCCGTGACCTGCCCCAGGTCCAGCTCCACGACGTCCGGCTGTGGGATGGCGGTGAGCGCTACGGGCTGGGCATACCCTCCCTCGTCGCCTCGGCGGAGGCGCACGACGGGCTGCGGGGACGCTTCGGCTACGACCACCACTCGTGGATCGCCGGGCGACCCGGGTACTCCCCCCCGAGCGCCTCGGCCGTGGCCGCGCAGGTGCTGGAGGCCGAGCCGGTGCTCGCCGGGTTCTCCCTCGCCACCTGGTGCGGGGAGCTGTTCGCCGAGGCTGCCCGCCGCGTGCGGGCCGAGCGCCCCGATCTACCGCTGATCGCAGGGGGCCCCCTGGCCACCTGCCTGGGCGCGGAGCTGGTGGGGGAGGGCGCTCCCTTCGACGCGGTCGTGAGCGGGTACGGTGAAGGGGCGTTCGCGGCCATCCTCGGCGCCCTCACCGAGGGCCATCGGGGCCGCGAGCTACCGCCACGTCTCGCGGAGCCGGGCGGGATCTTCCTCCGCACGGCGTCGGGGTGCGTGGGCCGGCCGGCTCGGCAGCGCTACGTGCCGGCTCCGGATCCTCTCCCGTCGCCCTACACCGCCGGGACGGTCGCCCTGGGGGGGGGCTCCTCGATGCTGGTGTCCTGGTGCCGGGGGTGCGAGGGACGCTGCACCTACTGTGCCTGGCACAACCAGCTGCCGCGGGCCGTGCCCGCGCCCCTGGAGCGGGTACGGGAGGACCTGGACTGGGCCCGGGCCAGGGGGATCGACGACATCGACATCGCCGACTCCGCCCTGGACGCCTGGGGTTCGGACCTCGCGGCACTGTGCGACCTGCTCCGCCGCGCGACCCTGGGTACCGAGACCCGGTTCACGGCTTTCCTGCGACACGAGGAGCTGGGGGAGGAACACGTCCGGGCGCTGTCCCAGGCCCCCTTCCGCCGCCTCAACCTGGGTCTCCAGACGGACGACCCTCGCACGCTGCAGTTGCTGGGCCGGCCCCCCCTGGATCGGGGGCATTTCGAGTGGGTCGTGTCTGCGCTCGGGCGGTTCGCGCGGGTCGGGGTGCAGATCATCAGCGGGCTGCCGGGGGACACCTACGACCGGTTCCAGCGGAGGCTGGACGCGCTGCTCCAGCTGGACTGCGACGTGACCGTGTTCCCGCTACAGGTGACACCCGGGACCCGCCTGTGGGGGATGAGGGAGCGGCTGGGGATCGACCCCAGATCCGGGTGGGAGTACCTGGTCACCGACACCCCCACCCTGAGCGCGCGGGACCACCGGCGCTGCCTGGAACGCGCAGCCCACGCCACGGCCACGGCGCCCCGCGCGGCCCACGGCGTGCACGCGCCGGCGGTCCTCGAGCGGGCGCTGGCCGAGCGAGCGGCCGAGGGGCCTCCGGTGGTCCAGTTGCACCACGCGAACGTGGATGACGCCGGCGCCAACTTCGGGCTCGGTGTGCCCTTCCTGATCGCGCACGTCCGTGGCCAGCCAGAGCTGCGAGACCGCTTCGAGCTGGTGCAGGTGGACTGGGAGGTCGACCACCCCGACGTGTTCCGGGACTCCGAGGACGAGATGGTCCGGCGGATCCTCCGGGACGCCCCGGCGCTGGTGGGCTTCTCCCTCACGCCCTGGAGTCTCGATCGTTTCCTGTCGGTGATCCAAAAAATCCGCGCGCTGCGCCCCACGCTGCCGATCCTCGTGGGCGGGCCCAACGCCGGCATCGAGGGAACCGCCCTCATGGAGCGTGTCCCCGAGATCGATCTCCTCGTACCCGGAGAAGGGGAGATCCCCTTCGCCGCCCTGCTCTCGCGCCTGGCGGCGGCAGGAGGGGAACCCGAGAATGCCGATCTGGGCAGCGTCCCCGATCTGCGGTTCCGACGGGAGGGTGAGGTTCTCGCGGGGCCGCCTCTGGAGCACGAAGAAGGAGATCTGGATCCCTGCGGCGATCCCTTCGGAGATGGGCTGGTGCACGTGCGGGCGCAGGGTGGTCACCTCAACGTCGAGTGGACCCGCGGTTGTCCCAACCGTTGCACTTATTGCGCCTGGCCGCGGCAGAGCCATCGCTTCCGGCGATTCAGTGAAGATCGGATCCACGCCGACGTCGCCTGGGCCATCGAGCACGGATTCGGGGAGTTGCTGATCTGTGACGCGGCCATCAACTACCGCACGTCGCTCCTGCGCTCCCTGTGCGGCGTGCTGGAGCAGGTGCGGGGCAGCACGCTGCGGTTCAGCGCCTTCCTCCACTGGCAGGGGGTGAGCGAGGACCAGATCGATGCGATGTTCCCCGTGGCCTGGGGGCGCCTGATGCTCGGACTGCAGACCGACTGCGACGAGGGCCTCGCGGCGCTGGGGCGGGCGCCCTTCGACGCCCCGCGCTTCGAACGTTCGGTGTCCCTGCTCTCCCGCATCTGTCGTCCGTACGTCGAGCTCATGACCGGTGTGCCTGGCGACACCTCGGAGAAGATCGAACGGCGGGTGGAGTACGCCCTGGGCCTGGGCTGCCGCGTATCGGTGTTTCCGTTGCTCGCGACCCGTGGGACGGCCATCTGGGAGACCTGTCGCGCCCTCGGCGCGCACCTCGACTCCGGGCACCAGAATGTGGTCCGGGCCTTGCCCACCATGGACGAGGAATCCTACGCGGCCACGATCCAGCGGCTTCGGGGCCTGGGCCACGGTCGGGACGTGCTCGAGCTGGCCGGGTACCACTTCCTGGGCATCGGACCGCAGGCCGCGGCGACCCGGGACGCCATTCCCGTCGCCCCCCCCGAATCGCCCCACATGGAGAGCCTGCGGGCGCTGGTGCGGGCGCTGGTGGACACCGCCCCGCCCGCGGAGCTGGCTGGCTGGAGTGTGCGCGAGGCGCCCACGCCGGTGAGCCTCGCGGACCTGGATGGCGGTCGCCTGATCTTCGAGAGGGAGGGCGCCTGTGTCAGCGTGGACGTCTTCGGGCGAGGCCAGCTGGCCTCCCCCCTGGCCGAGGGGGATGGGCTGGCGTTCTGTCCCGCGGACGATGGCGGTCGGCCGGCGGTTGCGCTGGCAGCCTGTCAACACCTGGCCCAGCTGGACCGGCGGTCCCGAGATGACTGAACCCCTGGGCACGCTGGACCTCCCCCGCGGCTCGAAGGTCTTCCTTCACCAGGCGTTCACCTGCTGCCCGTATGCGGCCATCGTGACCGCCAGGATCCACACGTTCCTGGAGGCCAACGGGTACCGGATCTGTGACGAACCCGCCGACGCCGCGGCGGCGGTGGTCAACACCTGCGGCTTCAACGGTTCCCGGGCGACCCAGGCGGTCGAGTCCATCCGAGCCATCCGGCGTCGAGCTTCCCGCGCACCGCTGGTGGTCAGCGGATGCCTCACGCGGATCGAGCGGGACCGGCTCGACAGGGAGCTCGACGGGGGGCCTCGGACGGCCTGCGTCGGGCCCGGAGAGGACTCGCGATTCGACGAACTCTTCGGTGCGCCCGAGGTCCCGTTCGCGCGGGTCCGGACCCACGAGTACAACGAAAGATACTCCGCCCGTGACCCGCGGCTGGGGTTGTTCCAGATCCTGGTGGCGACGGGGTGTCGCAACGAATGCCGATACTGTGTGATCCGGCACGCCAAGGGAGACGTGGTCAGTCTGCCGATCGAGGACGTGGTCGACCAGGTGGGCGACGCCCTGGCCGGGGGACGGACCGAGGTGTTCCTGGTGGCGGACGACCTGTCCAGCTACGGCCTGGACCTGGGGACCGATCTGGGGGCGCTGCTCGAGGCCCTGGTGGCGCTGGACGTGCGGTACAGCGCGGAGGCGTTCGAGCCCTCCCGGCTGCTGCGACAGCTCGATCGGGTCCTCCCCAGCCTCGCCACGGGGCGTTTCGACTGGATCGTGGTGCCCGCGCAGAGCGGCAGCGACCGGGTATTGCGGGCGATGAACCGCCGGTACACCCGCGCCGAGGTGGAGATGCTGCTGGAGCGGATCTCGTTCGCCTCGCCCTCCACGATCGTCTCCACCGATCTGATCTACGGCTTTCCCGGGGAGACGGACGAGGACTTCGAGGCAACCCTGGACCTGGCGCGGAGGTTCCGCTACGCGAACTTCAATGAATACGAGGCCCGCCCGGGGACGCCCTCCGCGACCGTCGACGAGTCGTCCCTCCGCGCGCGACGCGGCGCGGTTCGAGATTTCTTGCGACAGCAAGGGGGGCAGCTGGACGGCCTGACCGGCAATCGCGCGTCTGCCTGCTCCACCTGGGCGGGCGACGGTCCGGTGGGCGGGGATGGGCAGCCGGATCGGTGGTCCCTGACGCACGCGGATCGGGTCGGCGACCTCCTGGGCCTCGGCACCCTCCTCGCGGGGGGGTGGCGGGTCGACGGAGCCGAGGCGGTCCGCAGGGAGGTCCGGGTCACCCTGACGCGACCGGTGGACGAGGGCACCCTGGCGGTGGGTCTGGCGCGGCGGGGTGCGGACGGCGGGAGCATGGCGGTGGCGGGGGAGTACGACGTGAGCTTGCTGGCCGAGCCGCCCGGGGAGGGCCTCTCCCGGGACCGCTCCCGGGCGCTGGACGATCTGGTCCGGAGGCTGGGCAAGGGCGCAGGATCGCCAGGAGGTGACGGCGGTGGCCGCTGACGGGAACCGAAGACGCGGAAGTGTTCCGGGAAGCGGGTGGCACCTCGTGCCCTCGGACGCGGACGAAGGGGCGCTGCGTCGGGAGGCCCACGGGTTCCCCGGCGTGGTCGTCCTCCGGGCGCCGGAGGGCACCGACGGGGCCAGGGTGCGGCTCGCCAAGGCCGCGGCCCTCGCCTGTGCGGAGGACGGACAGGGGGGAGAAAGTAAGGTGACCGTCGAGGTCCGGTCCGGGTCGTCGGCGGGAGGTCCGTCCGGGATCCGGGTCCATCGCGACCCGGCGGGGTCTCGCATCGAGATCTCCGCGACCTGGTGGGCGGTGCACGGGGCCGGGCGGACGGAACTCCGACGTGGGATCGCAGAGGCGGTATCGGGTGGGGCGCCCGGCGTCCCGCGGCAGCGCGAGGGTCAGCCAGCCGGGCGGCCGGACCTGGGGAAGCCCGCCCGCAGGGGGCGCGCACTGCTCTTTCGCAACGTGTTCACCAAGGATGTGGACCGCGGCGACGCGCGTCAGCTCAACCCGGGCGCGCACCACCTGATCTCGGCCCTGCGAGAGCAAGGACACGAGACGATCCTCGTGGACGCCAAACACCCGCTGCAGGACGTGTGCGAACGCCCGCCGACCGTCGACGAGCCGCTGGACCCCGAGCAGGTCCTGACGGATCCCGGGGAGCTGGCCGACGCGCTCGCGGCACACCCCGACCTGGACCTGGTCTGCCTGACGGTGCTCGAGCGTAGCCTGGCCCAGGTCCGGGAGCTCTGCCGCTTCATCCGCGATCGGTCCGACGCCTGGATCGCCGTCGGGGGACCGCTGCCCACCGCGGCCCCGGAACACTGCCTCGTCCATCTCCCGGAGGTGGACGTGCTGGTGCGCGGGGACGGGGAGACCCTGCTGCCGAGGATCGCAGGCGCCGTCGCCGGACTCGACCGGGGCGAGGGCGCGCTGGAGGTGCTGGAGGCGACCCTGGCGGGCGAACACGGCCTCGCCGCGAGGGCAGGTGGGGCCCTGCTCTGCTCCCACCTGGACCGGATCAATCGGGTACCCGACCTGGACGACTCCCCCCTGGACTTCGAATTCCTCGAACGGGACCAGGTACAGCGGGGGATATCACTGACCACCTCCCGGGGGTGCGTGTACGCCTGCCGGTTCTGCAGTGTGCACGACCGGCAACTGTGGCGCGCCATGAGCGCCGAGAGGGTGCTCGAGCACCTGCGGCGTTATCGCCGGCGTCTGACGGAGCTGTACGGGGGCGTCGAGCGGATCCCCGCCGAGGCCCTCGAACTACAGCTGTGGGACGACGACTTCTTCGTCGACTCCGCCAGGGCGGCCGCGATCCTCGAAGGTGCAGCGTCGGCGGGACACCGGGTGAGCTTCCTCCAGGGCACGGTGGCGAGCTTCTTCGTCCGCGAGGGGAGGCGGATCACCGCTTCCCTCGACGGCGACCTGCTGGACGCGATCCCGCCCGACATCTTCACCGAGACCGGCGGTCTGAAGGTGGGGACGGAGTCGTTCTGCGATGCCGAACTCCATCGGCTGGGCAAACCCTACGCGGTGGATCACGTCCGGCGGCTCGTGGAGGGGCTGGCCCGGCGTGGGATCCGCCAGGATCACTACCTGGTGCTGTGCAACCGGGACACGTCGCTGGACGATCTCCTGTCCGGCCTGGAGACCATCGCGGAGCTGCGCTGGAAGGCGGGTGAGTCGTTTTCCGTGCTACAGCCATCGTGGCTGATCCACCTCTTCCCCACGGCGCTGTACCGGACGGCCCAGCGGCGCGGTTTCGACGGCGATCTTCCCAACGCGGGCGTGCTCGGAGTTCCGGGCCACCCCGAGTTCGACTACCCCTTCGTACTCCCCGCCCCCCCGCTGCGGGACGAGGTCTTCGAGGTCGTACGTCGTTTCCCGGCGGGCATGCACTTCGGGGCTGCGGGGAAGCCGCGTGACGTGTTCCAGGGGATCTACGGGGAGGCGGACCTGGAGTACGTGGCCGTGTTCCCGCAGATCCGGCGGGTCCTTCGGGATCGGCTCTCCTCACCTTCCGCGGGGGACCCGGCGCAGGCGGCGGAGCGGGCTCGGATTCGACGGGCGCTGGCGGGCCGGCTGCGGCCGGGGGTCGAGGTGCCCGGCGGGTTGCTGGGACGCCTGGCGCCTGGACTGCGTCGGGCGGCGGCGGACGACCTCGGCCCCGACGCGCTGCGGGAGTACGTCGAGGTGCTGCTGGATTCCGCCTCCCGGGAAGGCGACTGGAACGTCCCGTATCGCGTGTCCGCCGACCCCTGGGGGGCGCGGGTGCAGGTGGACCTGGGTGAGCGGTCCCTGGGGGTGCGCATCGTGAGGGCGTCGCCGGGGATGCGTGTCGCGACTCGGACCAAGAACCTGGGCCTGGTCGTGGTCTCGGACATGGGGGACGACGCCATCGCGGCCGAGATCGGACCGGTGTTCGAGTCCCTCGCGGCCGCCCTCGAACGGCGGGACCGGGGGGAGCTGGAGTGAACCGGGGCAAGACCCTGGCCGAGGCGCTCGCCCGTCAGGGCATCGACGCCGACCCCGCCGCGGGGACCTCGACCCGGATCGGCGAGCTGTACGTGATGCTCACCTGGCGTTGCAACCTTCGCTGCCGCATGTGTCCCATGTGGGGCCGGCGGGGCTTCTGTCGCGACGGGGTCGAGGAGCACGAACCGCTGGAGGTGGCCACCCTGCTGGCCTGGCTCGACGCCGCCCCCGATCTCCGCCCCCGGACCGTGACGCTGTCCGGGGGGGAGCCCATGCTCTCGACCCGGTGGTCCCCTCTGGTTCGCGCGCTGTCCGATCGCGGACATCGTGTCGCCCTGACCACCAACGGCACGCTGCTGACCTCGATGGAGGACGACGACCTGGATGCCCTGCACCAGATCAACGTGTCCCTGGACGGCCCCGCGTTCGTGCTCGAGAGCCTGGGACGGGGAGGTGGCGAGACCCTGGATTCGGTGACCCGTGGTCTGGCGTCCGTGTTGTCGCGCCGGAGGGGGGCGCGACCGCGGCTGCGGTTGCTGGCCGTGGTGAGCGCCGAGGGGGTCGGCCACCTCCTCGGCCTCCTGCAGCGCCTGGATGGGGAGGGGATCCGCTTCGACGATATCCTGCTACAGCACACCCTGTTCATCGACGACGCCACGGCGACCGAACAGGAGCTGGAGCTCGGGGCATTGCTGCCCCAGGACGTCCCCCTCTGGCGTGCCATGGTCGCCCCCAGCGCCGTCGTGGATGTCCTCCGCCTGAACGAGGAGATCCAGGCTCTACGCGCCCGGCCGGAGCCGCTCCATGTGAGTCCCGAACTGGGAACGAAGGAGCTCGCCCGATACTACGGCAGCGGGCGCTGGACGCCCCCCTCCCTGGCGGGGGCTTGCCTGGCGCCCTGGCTCGACCTGGGGATCACCCCCGCCGGAGACGTGTGGTTGTGCCCGGGACACCGGGCGGGGAACCTGTTCGAGGACCGCCTGGCGGAGGTATGGAACGGGTCCGCCGCGTGCGCCCTCCGCCGACGTCTCGCATCCGAAGGGCACTTCCCCGGGTGCCGCGGTTGTTTCTACTTCGCCAACTACCGGGGAACCCGCTGACGGCACCCGGTAGGTGAGGGGTCAGGTCACCCGCCGCAGGTCGCCCGTACCCCGGGCTTCCGCGTAGGCCGAGAAGACCCCCGGACAGCGCAGGGCGAGGGCACACCCTTCGCACTCGTGGGTCCGGACGTGGTTGCGGTCGGGTGGCAGGGCCTCGATTCGATCCCCCTGGCGGAGGTGGATCTCCTCGCGGATGCCGATCCGGTCGAGGACGGCCTCGGCGGCGCACAGGGGGATGCCCTCCACCGCGACCCTGTCGCGGCCGGGGAAGCCGTCCAGCGCCGCCGCGACGGCGCGACCGATCTCCCGGTACTCCGGGAGCAGCTGGTCGAGGAGCCCCCGCGCCTCACCGCTGGGTTCGACGACATTGACGACCATCACGTCCACGGGGATTCCGTCGAGCATGTCCAGCGTGGCGCGGAGGTGACCCGCGTTGCTGCGACAGACCACGGTGGACGAGATCAGCTTCAGCCCTGCGCCCCCGCGGGCCCGGGCGAGGTTGTGGAGCGCGGAGCGGGTCTGCTCGAAGGAACCCGGGGCCCGCGTGAGGGCATCGTGGACCCTCGCGGAGTCCCCGTGGATCGACACGGTGACCTCCGTCAGCCCCGCCTGGATCAGCGCATCGCAAAAAGGTCGATGGGACAGACGACGGCCGTTGGTCACCAGACCGATGGACCGGTACCCGGCCCGACGGGCCATGTGAACGTACCCCGGCAAGGAGCCGTCCAGGGTGGGCTCCCCGCAGGTGAACAGCACCTCACCGAGGCTCCGGTGTCGGGCGAGCAGCTCCGCCACCTCGGTCGCGGTGACGTCCTCGCGGCGGGACCGGTCGTCCAGACAGAACACGCAGTTGTTGTTGCAACGGCGGCTGACCTTGACGTGCAGGCGGCTACGCATGACGGTGCCAGTGTAGCCGGGAGGCGAGGGAACGACAGCCCCGTGCTATATGAAGCTGGATGGCCGAGACACCCACGACGGCACGGGGCTGGGCGCGGCGCGCGATGGCCCCGGGGGCGAGCGCGGAGCAGGTCCTCGAGGCCCTGTACCAGGCGGCGCTCGTCTGGCAGCCGGGGCGGTCGGGGGCCGCCATGGGGGCTCCCGGGGCGGACGCGGAAGGGGAGGGCGCTCGGCTGGCCCGGCACTCCCGGAGGCTACTGCAGCGGGGCGCGTCCCCCATCGAGGCCCTGGACAGCGCCCTGGTGGCCCTGCTGTTCGCGGCGGAGCGTGGGGCGGTCGAGACCAGCGCGGACGCGGACACGGGGACGGTGACGGAGGAGCGGGCCCGCGAGATCGCGAGCCGATGGGAGTCCTACCCCGACCGGCTCCGCGACGAGGGGAGCTCCGACGTCTGGCCCGGCAATCCCCGCCGCAACCTGCAGCTGATGGTGACCCGGCGCTGTCAGCTGCGCTGTACCTACTGCCCGGTGGACAAGGGCGACCGCGACATGAGCGCCGGCGTCGTGGACCGGGCGGTGGACCTGTTGCTCACGGCGCGTTCTCCCCGGGTTCGGCTGGACCTCACCGGCGGCGAGGCCCTGCTCCGCGAGGACCTGGTCCGTCGGGCCGTGGACCGTCTCGCCGAGGGTGCCTCCGCCCGGGGCAAGCAGACCGATCTCTACATGGTCACCAACGGGCTGGCCATCGACGGGGGGACGGCCCGATGGCTCGCGGAGGCCGGCTTCGAGCTCGAGCTCTCCCTGGACGGGCCGCCGGAGATCCACAACCGCTGGAAGGTGCCCCGGGACCGTGGGGTGGATCCCTACGGGCGAACCCGGGCCGCCATCGAGGCGGTGCTCGCCGCGGGGGGCCGGCACCGGGTGGTGATGGTGGTGACGCCGGAGACCGTGACCGATCTCCCGCGCTCCTTTCGGCACGTGGTGGACCTGGGCGTGCGGAAGGTGGACGTGAACTACGCGGTCGGCCGGCGCTGGCGGGGAGAGCCGCTCCGCGGCTATCTGGACGGACTCCGACAGGTCGTCGCCGACCACCGCGGAGCGATCCGCGGTGGCGATCTGCGACTCGGAAACCTCGGCTCGCGCAACGAACCGTCGATCCTCAACGCCGAGTGGATGGTGGACACGGACGGCAGCCTCCACCGGATGACCGAGTGGGCGCTGGAGGCCTGGCGGCCATCGGGCGTCGCCGAACCCTCCGTGGGACACGTGTCTCGCGTTCGCCGCTGGGACGATCTCTACACGGGCCGCTTCCACGCGTATCTGACGTTGCTGCGGACCTATGCCTGGAGGGATCCCGCCCTGAGGGAGACCTTGCTGGATAGCGTCATCACCGGGCGCGAGGTGGCCCGTGCGATGGGTTTCGTGCGGCGGGAATTGTCGTGAGCCGTCCTGCCCCCGGATCGGACATCACGGTCACGCTGGCCTGCAACAACCGCTGTGCGTTCTGTCCGCGGAGCACCCTGAGACACGTCTCCCTCGACAGCCCCGCTGATCTCGCCTCGCGCCTGGACACCCTGCGGTCCCGCTCCGACCGCGTGGTGCTCACCGGCGGCGAGGTGACCCTGCTTCCCGAGGCGCCCGACCTGGTCGCGCTCTGCCGCCGCCGAGGATTTCGCCAGGTCGGCCTGATCACCAACGGGCGACGCCTGTCGGACCGGCGCCTGGCGCAGCGGCTGGTCGAGGCCGGACTCACCGAGGTCTGCGTGACCGTGTACGACCTCCGACCGGAGGTGCACGACGCCCTCACCGGCGTCCCGGGGAGCCTGGCCGAGACCCTGGCCGGGCTGGACAACCTCCTGGCCCTCGCGCGTACCCGCGGCTCGCCTTCGATCCGTGTGGCCACGGTGGCCTGCACTGCCAACCTGGACGGGCTGCAGGCCACGATCGCCGCGTTGTCCGGCCGGGGTGTGTACCGTTTCTTGGTCGCCGACGCGATCCTGGGACCGGGGCACGACGAGCCCGCGGCGCGCCCCGACCTGCGCCGGGTGGCCGAGCGGGTGGCCACCGACCCCCGGGTTCCGCCCCGCGCCGTCGTCTGGCGAGGGTTCCCACCGTGCACCTGGGGCGATTCGTCGCCCGTGCGCGGGGAACTCCACCACATCGAGACCGCCGATGCGGATCCGGGCCGCCTGGGCGCCTACCTGTCCGCGTTTCGTGGCCACTTCGTCCAACCCGAACCCTGTGATTCCTGCGCTCTGAACGAGGCGTGCCCCGGGGTCCAGCGGCTGGCGCTCGAGCGGTTCGGCGTCGGCGACCTCGTGCCCCTGCCAGCCGGGCGTCCCGGTGAACGGACCACCTCCGAACTCGCGGACTTCGACACGTGGCGCGACCCCGGGCGGCTGGCGGTCACGCCCACCCTGGCCTGTCAGATGCGGTGCGTGTACTGCGGTGTGCAGCTGGGCGGCGCCCACGCCAGCCCGGAGGTGCTCGACCGCTCCGTCGACCTCCTGCTCACCTCGCGCCGCGACCGGCTCGAGCTGCAGTTCTTCGGCGGTGAACCCCTGCTCAGGTGGCGCGAGGTCGAGCGGACCATGGACCGCGCGACCGGCCTCGCGGAGGAGCGCGGCAAACAGATTCGGTACACGCTCACCACCAACGGGCTGCTGCTGACCCCCGACGTCCTCGAGCGAGCCGCAGACCACGAGCTGCGCGTCCTGTTCTCCATCGACGGCGATCCACGTCAGATGGCGGCTCAACGTCCGCTCGTGTCGGTGAACCCGGACGCGTACCGGACCGTGGAGGCGAACCTCGCCCATCTGGTGCGGTCCGGTGTGCCCTACTTCGCCAACCTGGTCGCCCGGCCGGAGGATGTGGGCGGCCTGGCTGCCAGGGTCCGGTATCTGGCGGACCTGGGCGTGGAGACCCTGCAGATCTGCTACGCCACCGGTCCCGAGTGGCCGCCCCCCGCCGTGCGTGCATTCTGCGAGGCGCTCCGAGAGTGCGCGGCCTTCGCCGAACAGCTCTCAGGGGACGGCCGGCGGTTGCGGATCCAGAACCTGACCAGCGGCGCCGAACCCACCCTGCTGAGCAACGATCTGCTGGTCGACGTGGACGGGACCCTGTACGGGGATGCGGCCCTCTTCGCCGAGCGCGCCCTCCCCGGGCTCCGCGACGCCTACCGGATGGGATCCGTGTTCGAGCTCACCCGGTTCGACGGGCTCCGCAGGAGCCGGGAGCGCAACCTGGCGATCCTCCGGGAGACCTACCCCGAGGGGAGCGAGGTTCGCGAACGCGTGGAGCAGCACCTCGAACTCGGGCGGGCTGTTCAGCACACCGTCGATGGCCTGAGCCGACGGCGCACGACGAGACCGACGGGCCGCAGACCTGCGAAGGATCGCAATCCGCTGCGGCGCAGGTTCGTCGACGCGAGCCTCCGTGAGCAGGTCCACTGGATGGAGCGCCGGCCGGACGTGTTCCGTCTCCCCCTCCTCGCCCTGCAGAATCCCTGTGTCCATGACTGCCTCTTCTGTAAGCAAAAAGAATTAGAAGTGACAGATACTGCGGACGTGGAGGCCTGGCTTTCCGGCAACCAGGCACTCGGCTGCGAGCGCCTGGGATTGGTAGGGAACGAGCCGCTCGCGCACCCGGACATCGACCGGATCGTCCGCGCGGCAGGGGAGCATGGATTCTCTCGGATCGAGGCCCTGACGAGCGCGGTGCCGTTGACCGCGGACGGTGCGATCGAGCGCTGGATCGGGGCCGGTGTGCGGGGGTTCGCCATTCCCCTGTTCGCAGCCGAGCCCGAGATCCACGACGGCATCGTCGGAGCGTCCGGGTCGTTCCACGGGACCCTGGACGTCCTGGCTCGACTCCGAGACCTCGGCGCGAATCTACACGTCCATGCCAACGTCTTGCGGCAGAACCTGGCGCACCTGGACGAGCTCGAGCGGCGGGTCGTGGGCGACCTGGGGATCCCGTTGAGCCTGATCCCCGTACGGCCCAAGCGGGCGAACCTGCCGTACCGGGACCTGGTTCCCCGGTACCGCGAGATGGTGGACCACCTCCATGTGCGGTCCCTCGTGGCGTTTCCCCGCTGCGTCGCCGCGGAGATCCAGGGGGACGAGACCCCGGACGCGGCTCGAATCTCCGACCTGTTGAAGGTCTACGTCCTCGATCAACCCTTCCTCAAACCGCCCAAGTGCCGGAGATGTGGCTGGAGGTCCCGGTGCACCGGGACCTTCGCCGCGTACCTGGCGTTGTACGGAGATGGCGAGTTACGGCCCCGCGGTGGGGGCGAGTAGGGTGCGGCCGAGCGCCCGGGCCGCGGCCAGGGCCTCCGCGTCCGACTTCACCTCTCCTGCGGTCAACGCGCCATAGGCGTACACGGATCCCCGGTCGACGAGTCCGAAGTCGGCGAAGTTCCGGCGGAAGAAGAGCTCACAGATCGACGTATGGGGCCCCTGGGCTTCCTCTTGCACCACGATCGAGGCCGCCGGGATTCCCCGCAGGGCGGAGTTCATCTCCAGGGGGCGACGGGTCAGGTCGAGGCCCGCCAGGGGGAGCATCCGGTCCCACAGGGTCTTCATCAATCCCGAGACGTTCCAGAAGTACACCGGAGTCGCGAAGATCAGCCCGGATGCGCGGGGAATCTCCTCGAGCAGGCGGGCCATGTCGTCCTGGTGGCCGCCACAGGTCCCGTCTCCACAGTCCATGCAGCCCAGACAGGGGTGCAGCTCGATCCGCCCCAGGGCGATCCGCCGGGCGTCGGCGCCGGCCTCCTCGACACCGCGCATCGCCTCGGCGACCAGGACATCGGTGTTCCCCCCCCGTCGAGCACTCCCGACGAAGGCCAGCACGGCGCTCACGAGATCGACCTCGCGAGTCCCACGATCAGGGAGCCGTAGTCGGTCTGGGGATCGTATTCCTCCCCGTTCACCCGGATCACCTCTTCGATGTAGGACTTGTCGACAAAAAAGGTCCGTGCAGTGCGCTTGGGGACCAGGTCCTGGGTCAGAAAGACCAGCCGGTCGTCTCGCAGGCCCACGATCTCCTGGGACGCGAGGACGAGCAGAGCGTTGCGGAACACGCGCGCGAAATCGCGACCGAACCGCCGGCGGAACGCCGACAGCCTGAGGTGGTACAGGTGGCTGTATGCGTAGACGTGCATCTCGCGATCCGGGTCCATGGGGAGGCCCACGTAGGTGAAGGGATCGTCGTCGAGCTGCGCCGCGAAGGCCTCGTATTTCCCCAGGAGCATCTCGTTGAACATCGACTCGAAGGAGACCGCGGACTCCCCGGTCATCCACGACGCGCCCCCCATGGTGCCCGCGAAGTCCATGAAGGGGTACAGCAGCTGGTACTTGAGCGTCCCGTGGGCGTGGGAATAGGCACCGAAACCGAATCCGAGGAGGTTGGCGGTCTCCTGGGTCTTGTACGCGCGGCGCGCGTCGTCCTCGCTCCAGCGTCGGCGGTAGCCGCTGGTGGTGGGCCGATATCCGGCCCGGCGCAACAGCTTGCGGGCCGCCTCCACGCTCTCCTTCTTGTCGATGTGCTCCTGGGCGGAGTAGCGGTTCCCCTCCCGGCAGTAGCGCACGTAGGCCAGCGGGAGGAACTCGTTGAGCATCACCCCGTCCACCCCGAGCTCGATGGCTTCGGCCACCGACGCGAGGGCGGAGGCCCGGTCCTGGTACGGCATGCCCACCATCACATCGACGGTGGTGGAGGGGATGGGTGAGCGAAGGGCCTGCTTGATCAGCTCGGTGGTGGGGCCGACCCGCTGGGGCCGCCGGTTGGCGTCGAGGACCGCCTGGTCGAAGCTCTGGACGCCCAGGGCCAGCTCGTGGACCCCCATCTCCGAGAGCGTCCGGATCTTGGCCCGGGACATGGTGAACGGGCTGGCCTCGAAGATCACCCGGGAGTCGCGATCCACCGTGTAGTGGCTCTTCAGCGCGCCCAGGAGCCGCTCGATCTGCGGGCTGGAGAGCATGGAGGGCGTGCCACCACCGATGTACGCCGACTGCACCGGGACGTCTCCCATGATGCCCGCGTAGCAGGACATCTCCGCTTCGAGGGAATCCAGATAGTCGTCCAGGTAGGGACCCCGCTGGCTGACCTGGATGCTGCCGGACATGCAATACAGGCAACCGCACTCGCAGAAGGGCAGATGGACGTACAGGGACAGCTCGGATGGAGCGTCGCCGGCATCGATCGCCTCGCGGGTCCCGCGCCAGGCAGTCTCCACCCGCTTGCGAGTGAAGAACTCCCCGTAATTGGGGGACGGGTAGGCGAATTCCTCCTTGGCCAGGAGATAGGTGATGAACTGATAGTAGTGGTAGATCTCGTCGAACCTGGCTTCGGGCGACATCGATGATCATCGTAGGGACCGGGGCCGGGCTGGTCAATCGGTCCCCGGCGTGCGACAAGGGCGATTCATGGACTGGAAGCTCCCACGGCCCGATCTGCGCAAGCGAATGCTCCGTCGGCTGCGCCGTGACCACGGAGGCCCGGTCCGCCGCGCCGCCACCCGGGTCCTCGAGCCGCTGGTGGGCGGGCGCCGGGTTCAGGGCGCCCCCGGTGAGGTGGTCCTGGTTCTGTTCAGCACCCACGCGCGCGATGGCCACTTCTGGGGCAACATGCAGGTCTCCCTGCTCGCCGGGGAGATGTCGCGGCTGGGCGTCCACAACGAGATCGTCGTCCTGCTGATGCGCCCTGGCGACGAGGTCCGAAATCGCGAGACCGTGGACGAGTTCCTGGAACTCATGGAGCGGCGCCGCCCCGCCACGGTGGTGTTCTGGGCCGTGTGGCTGCCCTGGCTGCCCGACCGGGTCCGGGAGGTGTCGGGGGCGCGGGTGATGAGCCTCGACCCCGCGCAGCCAGGCGACCTCCCCGAGGCGCTGCGGGGGATGAATCCCCATGGCAGCGTGCTCGCCGCAGCTGCGGGCGCGGTCACCGAACGGGAGGCTGCCCGGGTCCTGGAACCGGCCGATCCGATCGCCAAGTTCGCCCCCAGCTTCGACTATCGCGTGCTGGGGAACGACGAGCCGGTCCACCAGCGGCTGGCCTTCGTCTCCCTGCTCTCGTGCCCCTTCGGTGCCCCGATGGACGACAACCCCCTGTTCGCCGGCCTCGAACTCGGGCCCGAGGTGAGCCGGCGGGGCTGCTCGTACTGCAACGCCGCCAGGGACTACGAGCCCCTGTCCGACGACGAGAAACGGCGGCAGCTGGCCCATCAGCTGGCCTATCTGCAGTCGAGCCTCCCCGAACTGGAGGAGATCGCCGTCCCCTTCCCCGAAGACTATCTGGGGCCGCTGGCCGACGTCCTCGAGCGCCACGGGGAGCACGGCATCCGCCCCATCGCGCTCAGCGGGCAGTTCAACAGCGACAGCCTGGGCCAGTACGAGGGAGAGCTCGACCGACTGCTGACGGTGGCCGCGGCTCGGGGGTTCTCGTTCCACGTCAACGTCGTGGGGCTCGAGAGCTTCGACGAGGGCGACCTGCGGCGGTACAACCGGGGCGGTGTGGAGCACGTGCAGCGCGCCCTGGACGTGTTGCGGCGCCTCCGGGAGCGCCACGATCCCTCCAGCTTCATGCCGCGAACGGTGGGCAGCCTGATCCTGTTCCATCCCTGGCAGACCCTGGAGGGGCTGCGCAGGAACCTGGACGCCATGCTCGCCGCGGATCTGGGATCCCTGTTCTGGCGGGTGAACGTCAACGACGTGCGTTTCCACCCCGGAGTCGCCCTGTACCACCTCGCCGAGCGCGACGGTCTGCTCGGCGATCCCTCCGACGCGTCCGTCCAGGACGTGCCGCTGGGGGGGTACTTCACCGAGTACCCGTGGATCTTCCGGCACCGGTCCACCGCACGCGTGCACCAGCTGTTCACCCACCTCCAGAACCGCACCAACGAGCGGGTCGCCCTGCTCGATGGCTGCGTGCGCCTCCTGGAGCTCCGACCGGACACCGACCTCACCGCCCACGACCTGGAGGCCTCGCTGGACCGGCTGTCGGCCCTCTCCACGGGGGAGCCGATCCCCGCCGAACGGCCCGTCCGCCTGGTCGCCCTCGCCGGCGCGAGCAACGTCGGGTACCCGCGGGATCTGTTCGCGGGTATGCCCAGGGCGAACACCGCCGCGGAGCTGGAGCGTCGGGTGGGGGAAGGGGAGGGCGACCTGGCCCAGGCGCGCGTGACGCTGACCGGGGCGGAGCCCACCCTGCGCAGCGACCTGTTCGAGCGAATCCGGCAGGTCCGGGAGCTGGGACCCCACGAGGTGGAGGTGATGACCTACGGTCGCCAGCTGGTCTACCCGCGCTACGTCGCCCGGCTCCTGGCCACGCGCGCCCGGGTGAGCGTACTGTTGCACCACGCCGACGCGGAGGTCCACGACCGTGCCGTCCGCGTGCCCGGCGCGTTCCAGCAGACCATCGGCGGGCTGCACCAGCTCAGCGTGCTCCGCAGGAGGATCCGGGAGGGCGGCGGGCACGTCCCCCAGGCAGGGCTCGCCGTGGTGGTCGGGCCGGAGAATGCCGGCCACCTCGAGGCCTTCGTCCCCCTGGCCCGCCGTCTTGCCGTGGCGGAGCTGCAGTTCCTTCTGCCCCTGGCCAATCTGGAGCTGGACCGCATCGACCCCGTGATCCGTGAGGTCCGCACCACCCTGGACGCCGCGAGGGCCGCCGGGCTCACCGCCGGCATCCGCCGGGAGTTCGGTCCCGGGTGGGTGCCCGATCCGCGGGATCCGCCCCCGTGACCGCCCCGCTGCACCGGTGAACCCACCGTACCCGGGGCAACCCCTGGGGCGCGCGACAGCTCATCTGGTAAGGTTGCCACCGAGGCGGACCGCGCCCCCGGGCGATCGGGGCCCCACAGGAGTACCGACATGCACGCACACACCCCACGCACGTCCCCCGCAAGCAGCCGAGGTCGCCACGGCGTCCTGCTGTCCCTCGCCGCACTGTTCACGGCCCTGGTCGGCTGTCCCGACGCCGGCGAGGTCGCGCTGGTGTCGGTGGACCCCTCCGAGGTCGACTTCGGCTACGTGGGCGCCGGTGTGACCGGCGTGGTGGAGCAGGACCTGGTCTTCACCAGCGAGCACGACCAGGACGCGACCCTGTACGAGGTCCTGGTCGAGGGGGACACGGACATCTTTGGGGTCGCGCGCCCGGACGGGACGCCCGCCGAACCTCCGATCCAGCTCCCCGCGGGGGAGACCCTGCGGCTGACGGTGTCCTTCGCCGTGCCGGTGTTCTCGGATGCCTTCGAGGCGACGGCCAAGTTCACCTTCGGTCTGTCGGGCGCCGGTGGGGGCTGCAACTGCGGTGCGTACTCCCAGGAGTTCAAGACGCTGACCGTGAACATCTCGGGGGAGTCGGGGTGCGACCAGGACGGGGACGGGGTCGATGGGCCCGTCTGCGAGGGGGACGACTGCGACGACGAGGATCCCAGCGTGTACCCCGGGGCCGACGAGGCCTGCGACGGGGTGGACAACGACTGCGATGGCGATATCGACGAGGGGTACGACGCCGATGGCGACGGCTACCTCAGTTGCGAGGACGACTGTGACGACGAGGACGCGTCGATCCATCCGGGCGCCGAGGAGGTGTGCGACGGGGTGGACAACGACTGCGACGGATCCCCCGGCGAGGGGGAAGAGGACGCGGACGGGGACGGCGTCATGGCCTGCGACGGGGACTGCGACGATGGGGACGCCACCGTGTACCCGGGCGCCCCGGAGCTCTGCGATGGGGTGGACAACGACTGCGACGGCGAGCTCGGTGCCGACGAGATCGACGCCGACGGGGCC
>CAZITQ010000104.1:19591-30582 GCA_964542165.1 uncultured Rickettsiales bacterium | reverse complement strand
GCTCGGGGGAGGGGGACTCCATGGCTGCCTGCGGCGGCTCGCTCGGGGAGGGTCAGGAGACCTGGAAGGTCAAGGGGATCATCGAGGGGTCGGTGGAGGAGGTGCCGACGAGGAGGGTGTACTCGCCCGGATCGACGATCCACGACGCGCTGTCGGGGTCGTAGCGGGCCAGGTCTCGGGCCGGGATGTGGAGGGTGGCCTCGGCGGCCTCGCCGGGTTCGAGGTGCACCTTGTCGAAGGCTCGCAGGAGCTTGTCGGGGCGGTCGACGCCGGTGTCGGGGAAGGTGACGTAGGCCTGGACGACCTGGGCGCCGGGGTGGTCTCCGGTGTTGGTGACCGGGACGGTGAACCGAAGGTCGCCGTCGGACGTGATGGTGGCGTCGGAGAGGGTGGGATCACCCAGCTCGAACGTGGTGTAGCTCAGGCCGTGGCCGAAGGGGTAGGCGGGGGTCAGCTGCTCGCGGTCGAACAGGGTGTAGCCGTGGTAGTAGCCGTACTCGGCGCGCGCGGCCCAGGGATCGAAGTCGGGGAGCTGGGCAGGGTCGGCGGGGAGGGTGAAGGGCAGCTTGCCCGAGGGGCTGACGTCGCCGAAGAGGATCCCCGCGAGGGCGTTTCCGCCCTCCATGCCGGGGTACCAGGCCATGAGGATCGCGGGGACCGACTCCCTCCAGGCCTCCAGGGTGATGGCGCTGCCGCCGACCAGGACCACGGCGGTGCGGGGATTGGCGCTGGCGGCGGCCAGGATCGTCGCGACCTCGTCGGGGCGCAGCGCCAGGTCGGTGCGGTCTCCGCCCCGGGCCAGGCGGGAGGGCTTGCCGGGCTTGCGGCGTGGGTTGAGGCTCTCGCCTTCGTCGTTCCACCTCCGCCCGGCCACGACCACCACCGCGTCGGCTGACTCGCTGGCGCGGCGGACGGCGGCCGGGTCGAGGCCGTTTTGTGGTTGTTTTTGTTGTGCGGGGGGGGCGGGGGGGGGCGGCCCCGCGGGGCGGCCATCCGCCGTGACACCCGCTTGGGGGGTGGCTTCGCCGGCCGTTTCGAGTCGTTCCCGGATCCCGTCGAGCAGGGTGACCACCCGCCTGGGCGACACCATCGAGCTGCCCCCGTCGCCGAGGTTACGTTCGGTGGCGAGCTCTCCGATGACCGCCAGACGGCGGATCTTGCCGGGATCCAGGGGTAGCAGTGGTCCCTCGTTGCGCAGCAGCACCATCGACGCCTCGGCCGACTCCCGCGCCAGGGCCCGGTGTTCGTCGCACTCGACCACGTCCTCGGGGTAGTCCCGCGGGTCCTCGCGGGTCACGAACCGCAGCTTGGTTCGCACCACTCGTCGGGCGTTGCGGTCGATGACCGCCGGCTCGAGGCGGCCGGCCTCCACGGCCCCCAGCAACCGCCGGCCGTAGTACCGGGTCCGCGGCATCTCCACGTCCATCCCCGCCACCGCCGGCTCCACGGTGCCGTGCAGCCCCCAGACCCAGTCGCTGCTGACGAAACCCTCGAACCCCCACTGCCCGCGCAGGATCTCGTCGAGCAGTAGCTCGCTGTGGCCGGCCCATTGCCCGCGCACCCGGTTGTACGCGCTCATGACCGAGGCCACCCCGGCCTCCACGCAGCGGCGGAACTGGGGCAGGTAGACCTCGTGCAGGGTCCGGTCGTCCAGCTGCACGTCCACGAAGAACCGGGAGTTCTCGATGCTGTTGAGCGCGAAGTGCTTGGCGCAGACCATGACGTTGTGGCGCTGCACGGCCGTCAGCAGGGCCACCCCCATCTCGCCCACGTGGAAGGGGTCCTCGCCGTAGGTCTCCTGGGCCCGCCCCCAGCCCGGGTGGCGCAGCAGGTTGATGCACAGCCCGCCGAAGTAGTTGATGCCCAGCGCCCTCGCCTCGGTCGCGATCGCCTCCCCCACCCGGGCCTCCAGCTCTCGGTCGAAGCTGGCGCCCCGGCCGATGGCCACCGGAAACGCGCTGGCCTCGCCCACCACCACGCCCCGGGGTCCATCGCCGAAGGACACCGGGGGGATGCCCAGCTCCGGCGCATGTCCCGCGTACATGTGGGGAAAACGGTTCAGCAGGTAGACGTGGGCCCCCAGGCGCACCAGGAGCAGGTTCCCTCCGTCGCCGGACAGCTGGTGAACCTTGTCCCGGAGCGTCATCCGCTCCATCAGCTCGTCCGTCAGCTCGTCCAGGCGGGCGTCGTCGACCCCCTCCCGCGGCCAGGGGAAGGCGGCTGGGCCGACGTCGTGACGGCGGTACCCCCGGTTGTAGATCCGCAGGGCCACGTACAGGGCCACCAGCACCGCGGGGATCAGCCACAGGACGTGGAGCATGTGCACCGGCCTCCCCGGCCCGGCCTCCCGCCAACCTACCACGCGCGAGCGTGTATGCTGGAAAGCGCGCGATCCGGGGAGGGATCGCCGGAGGTGTCCATGCGGCGAGTCATCGTGATGGTGGTGCTGGTGCTGGTGTGCCTGATGCCCCTGGGGGCCGAGGCCGGCCGCGGGAGCGGGGGCAGCAAGGGGGGCGGTGGAAGCGGCGGAAGCAAGGGGGGCAGCGGCGGAAGCAGCGGCTCGGGGCTGTCGATCCCCGGAGACTTCGCCATCGGGCTCAACGTGGGCCAGACCCTGGCCTTCATGATCGGCTCGACGTTCTACGAGGACGACACCATGGTCGCCACCTTCCCGGTGGAGGTGCACGGCCACATCCAGCACATCTACGGGATCGCCGGCACCCTGCAGTTCACCTCGTACGTGGAGACCAAGGACCTGGCCCTGGCCCAGATCCTCCTGGCGGTCGGACCCCGGTTCCGCTTCACCGGAAAGGACATCCAGGGGCTCTACGCGGTGCCCAAGGTCGGCCTGGCCTACATGATGGGCGAGCACCCCGAGGACGACGAGTTCAAGCGCCTGTCCCTGGTGCTCCAGCCCGAGGTGGGCTTCGGCGTGCGCATCGGGGATCCCGGGTTCTACCTGGCCTTCGGCCTGGGTGTGCAGTTGCAGATGAAGGTCATGCAGCGGCCGACCCAGGTCGCCTGGAGCGGGCTGGGCAAGGTGGTGGTCCACTACACCCCGGTGCTCAACATCACCGCGGCCTTCGGCGGATAGGGGCATCCGGTGAAGGTCGTCATCCTGGCGGGGGGCACCGGATCGCGGATATCCGAGGAGTCCCACCTGCGGCCCAAGCCGATGATCGAGATCGGCGGACGGCCGATCCTGTGGCACATCATGAAGATCTACGGCCACTTCGGCCTCACCGACTTCGTGATCTGCCTGGGCTACAAGGGCTACCTGATCAAGGAGTACTTCGCGAACTTCGCCCTGCATCACGCCGACGTGACCTTCGACCTGGGGACCGGGGAGGCCGAGTTCCACCGCACGGCCATCGAACCCTGGCGAGTGACCCTGTGCGACACGGGTGAGGGCACGGAGACCGGCGGGCGGCTGCAACGCGTCGCCCATCTGCTGGACCCGGACGAGCCCTTCTGCATGACCTACGGCGACGGGGTGGCCGACGTGGACCTGGGGGCGGTGATCGACTTCCACCGGGCCCAGGGGGTGGAGGCCACGCTGACCGCCGTCCGGCCGCCAGGTCGCTTCGGCGCCACGGTGGTGGACGGGGACCGGGTGGTCCACTTCGCCGAGAAACCCCGCGGGGACGGCGGGTACATCAACGGCGGGTTCTTCGTGCTCCAGCCTGCGGTGCTCGGCCGGATCGAGGGCGATCACACCCTGTGGGAGCGCGAGCCCCTGGAGACCCTGGCGGCGGACGACGAGCTGGCGGCCTTCCGCCACGATGGCTTCTTCAAGCCCATGGACACCTTGCGAGAGAAGCGCGAGCTGGAGGCGCTGTGGGCCACCGGTGACGCGCCGTGGATGGTATGGGAACGCTGATTGACCCCGACTTCTGGCGCGACCGCCGGGTCCTGCTTACCGGCCACACCGGCTTCGTGGGCGGCTGGACCGCCCTTTGGTTGGAGCGGCTGGGGGCGCAGGTGACCGGGCTGGCGTTGCCCCCCGACACCGATCCCAACCTCTTCGACGCCCTCACCCCCTGGGAGACCCTGGAGCACCGGGTCGCCGACCTGCGGATCGCCCCGGCCATCGGCCGGGCCGTGGCCGAGGCCTCCCCCGAGGTGGTGCTGCACCTGGCTGCCCTGGCCCAGGTCCCCCGCGCCTACCGCCACCCCCTGGACACCTTCGCCACCAACGTGATGGGCACGGCTCACCTGCTGGAGGCCCTGCGTCAGGTGGACGACCTGCGGGCGGTGCTGGTGATCACCAGCGACAAGGTCTACCTGAACCTGGAGCACGGGCTGCCCTTCGGTGAGGGGGATCCCCTGGGAGGGCACGATCCCTACAGCGCGTCCAAGGCGGCCCAGGAGCAGGTGGCGTCGGCCTTTGGCCGGGGCTACCTGGCCGGTCGCGGGGTCTGCCTGGCCACCGCCCGGGCGGGCAACCTGCTCGGCGGCGGGGACTGGGCGCCGGACCGGCTCGTTCCCGACCTGTGGCGCGCGTCGGGCGAGGGCCGGCCGGCGGTCCTGCGCCGCCCGGGGGCCACGCGCCCCTGGCTCCACGTGCTGGACGCGGTGTCGGGGTACCTGGCGTTCTGCCAGCGGCTCGCCGCCTCCGCCCCGGGGACACTGCCCGGAGCGCTCAACTTCGGTCCGCGGGACGAGGAATCGCTGACCGTGGGCGAGCTGGCGTCGCGCTTCTTGGCCGCAGTGGGTTCGGGGGAGGGCTGGGAGCTGGCCCCGGGCGGACAGCCGTCGGAGAAGCAGAACCTGGCGCTGGACAGCTCCCTGGCCCTGGCCACGCTGCAGTGGCGTCCCCGGCTGGACGGGGACCAGACCCTGGACTGGACCGCGGACTGGTACGGCGCGTTCCGGCGGGGCGAGGACATGCGGGCCTACTCCCTGGCCCAGATCGACCGGCACTCGGGAGACAGCGACTGATCCCCACCAGCTCCGGGGCGTGGCACCCAGCCTGTCTGGCTGTTCTGACCTGGCTGCTGGTGGCCCCCTCGGCCCAGGCGCTGCCGTCGATCCCCGCGGGCGACGGGGCCCCCGATCCCCACCGCACCGAGGTCACCGTCTTCCCCTCGATGGGATTCTCCACCGACCTGGGACTGGGGCTGGGCGCCCTGGGGGTGATCGCGAAGTTCCACCCGGATCACGACCCCTTCCGCTGGCGGCTGGCGTTCCAGGGCAACGTGCACGTGAAGACCAGGCCCGGCGGCGGCCTGATGGCCACGCACACGGACGACTACCTGCGGCTGGAGCTGCCCGGGCTCGCCGGAGGCCGGCTGCGGCTCCGCCTGGAGGCGGCCTTCCGGCTCCACGGCAACGCCGGATACTTCGGCCTGGGCAACGCGTCGGTGGAGGATCGCCCCTGGGAGGTCATGGACGAGGACGCGGATCCCGATGCCTTCGAACGGGCCACCCGCCACAACCAGTACAGCCGCACCTATCCGACCCTGAGGGCCGACGTCTGGATCGACCTGCCCCACCCGCTCCGGGTCTTCGCCGGCGGTTCCCTGGTCTGGAACTGGATCCGGGTCTACGAGGGCAGCCGCCTGGAGCTGGACCTGGCCGGGGACTCCGGCGCTCCGGCGAGGGACCTGCTGGTGGGCACCGAGCGCCACGGGGTGCTCGAGGCCTACGCCGGGGTCATGCTGGACACCCGCGATCACGAGTACGCGCCCACGCGGGGCTGGTTCGCCGACCTGTCGGTGCGCGGCGGGCCGCTGCTGGAGATCCCCGGTGGCTACGCCGGATTCAACGGCGCCGTGCGCGCCTACAAGCGGATCTGGGGCCCCTACCTGGTGCTGGCGGGCCGGCTGATGGCCGACGTGCTCGTCGGTACCCCGCCGTTCTACGAGCTGTCCCACTTCGGCGGCCTGTACCCGGACCACGGCCCCGGCGGGGGCCGATCGCTCCGCGGCGCGCCCCAGATGCGCTACCACGGCAAGGCCAAGCTGATCGCCAACCTGGAGCTCCGCTCCACCCTGGTCTCCTTCCGCCTGCTCAGGCTGCCGTCGTCCCTGGGCGTGACCCTGTTCGGCGACACCGGACGCGTGTGGGCCGACCTGCGCCGCCGGCCCGACCTGGACGGCGAGGAGCCGGCCCTCAAGTACGGGCTGGGCGGCGGCCTGCGGCTGCGCATGGGGGAGACCTTCGTGGTCCGCGGCGACTACGGCTGGTCACCCGATGGGTGGGGGATCTATCTGGATGTGAATCACGTGTTCTAGGCGTCAGGCGTCAGGCGTCAGGCGTCAGGCGTCACGAGGAGCCATCGACTGGATAGATGTCGAGCACCGGCGAGACGACCACTTGCCTGAAGCCTGGAGCCTGATGCCTGACGCCTACTCTTTGCGGTAGGTCAGCTCGTACACCACGTCGGTGGGCAGCTGGGCGCTCTGGATGATCACCTCGACGGTCAGGATCCGGCCGTCCGCCGACAGGCGGAACACCCGGGTCCCCCCGCCGTTGTGCTGCCACGACCTCGCGTGCAGGGTGTCGCCGACGACCTTGCGGTAGACCTGCTGGCCGGCGCCGTAGCCCTCGACCTCCAGCGGAGTCCCGTCCAGCGGAGTCCACAGGGGATCCTGGTCGTCCTCGGAGACGGCGATCTGGTCCCCGTCGAGCTGGATGTGGAAGCTGGACGGGTTGGTGGTGTTGTTACGCATCACCCGGCGGGCGAAGGGACGGGCGATGCCGAACATCTCGGCCACGGTCGCGTCGATGGCGTCGAGGCGCGCCTGCTGCTCGTCCGCATCGCCGGCGTAGGCCCACGAGCCCTCGAAGCGCTGGGCCACGTCCCTGTCGCCGGCCGCCGCGCCCGAGGGTGCCACGGCCACGCAGCACGCGAACAACAGCACCGGTACACGACTCGTCACGTCCGTCTTCCTCGGCCCCGGATCCCCCCGCCCGACCAAGGTACCGCAGGATGCCGTGGGCTCAAAACACCATTCCTGCGCCCTCACTCGTACCCGCGCACGAACCCCCTCAGCACGCACAGTGGATAGGGATGCACCCGCCCGTCGGTCTCCTTGACCCACACCTTGGCCACCGGGTCCACGGCGCGCCCCTCGAGTCGCCCCTCGGCCAGCTCCAGGGACACCTCGACCCGCTGGCGTGGCCAACCCCGGAGCCGGAACGAGGCCTCTCGCACGTCGGAGACGGCCACCTCTCGGCGCCCACCGTCGCCGCGAATCCATAGCGAGTCGGTCACGATCCGCCCCCGTCGCCCGCCCCCCTCCAGCTCCACGAAATCCCACGAGGGGGTCCGCTCCAGCTGGCGGCATACGCGGCCACGCAGGGCCTCGTCCATGGGCGCCCCCTCACCCCCGGGGCCGATCTGGAAGAAGCCCGCCAGCTCGTCGAGGTAGAGCACGAACCCGGTGTCCCGCACACCGTCCAGGTCGGCTTCGGGGTGGGTGAAGACCACC
Organism: uncultured Rickettsiales bacterium; assembly: GCA_964542165.1. GTDB lineage: Bacteria > Myxococcota_A > UBA796 > UBA9615 > CAYRNR01 > CAYTBN01. The sequence continues at coordinate 23,146 of CAZITQ010000104.1, read as the reverse complement.
AGCTCCCGCACCGGCACGGCCTCCAGGCCCTCGTCCGCCAGGCGCCGCTCGAGCGCCCGCGCCTGGGCCCGGGCCTGGCGGATCGGATCCCGCCGTTTCTGCTGGATCGGCGCGCCCCGCTTGGGCGCACTCCACGAGATCCAGCGGTCGGCACCGGCCACCAGCCGCCCCCGCCAGGCCTTGCACTCGACGACCCACACGGCGCTGCGCGCCACCACCAGCAGGTCGATCTCGGTCTGCCGCACACGCCTGCCCGGGTAGATTCGCAGGTCCAGTTCGGGAGAGTCACCGGCGATCCCGCGCACCGTCGCGTAGGCCAGCGCCTCGCCCAGGTCCCCGCGGGCCCGGTGGGCGTCCGCCGGCTCGCCGAAGATCCGGTGCCAGCGGATGGCGATCTGGCGGCGGGCCAGGAAGAGCACCACCGCCCCCAGCACCCCCCCGAGGACCAGGGACGCGGTCCCGGCACCGGCCAGCGCGAAGGGGAGGACCTCGTCCATCCGATCACCGGAGCCAGCGGGGCCTGCGCGTGAACAGCGAGGCCACCATCATCGCGAGTCCGAGCACGCCGGCCAGGCCACCGAGCAGCATCGCGAGCCGGAGGCTCTCCTCGGCGGGGGGGATCTCCCCCTCGTACAGGATCCGCATCCGCTGGGGCGCGATCCCGTCGAACTGCTGGTCCAGCATCGCCAGCAGCTCCGGGGCCAGGGCCGCGTCCGCCGTCCGCACGACCCCTTCCACGTAGCGGGTCTCCACGGCCACCGCCCGCTCCTCCGTCCATCGGGGGGCGTCCGTGCTCAGCACCAACATGGGTACCCCGGACAGGTCCAACCGAGACGCGACGTACTCGTCCCAGCCGGCAGCCGCGTCGACGTCCCCGTCGTAGGTGGCCTCGGCCTCCCGTTGCATGTCCGCCAGCAACGAGTTCCCGGTGGCGGCGAGGGGGATCAGGAAGAACGAGGGCGCCGAATCCGCCTCCCCCTCGCTCACGGCCAGCGAGGCGTAGGGCAGGTACCATCCGCCCACCACGTGCAGGTAGGGGGAACGGGGAGGATCCACGGAGAAGTCGGCGATGTGGACGATCTCGGCGGCGGTGCCGCTGGGCAGGGAGTCGGGCAGCCGGCGGGCGCCGAGGAAGACGACGACGCCCCCCGCGATCAGCAGCACCAGCCCCAGCAGGCGCAGCAGCGTACCCACGTGTTCCTCCCGATTCCGACGCACCCAGACTACCGCCCCACCAGACGCCGGGTCCAACGGGACCGTGTTACGATTCCGCGGACCGATGGCAGACGCCTCCTCCAGGACGACCCGGCGCAAGAAAGCGGCCGCCAAGGGTCCCAAGACCTTCGCCATCGGTCCCTACACCGCAGAGACGAAACCGCTGGGCAAGGGGGGCATGGCGTCCGTCTACCGGGCCCGCGGTGAGGACGGGCAGGAGGTGGCGATCAAGGAGCTCCTGCCCCACCTGCGCAGCGACCGCAAGATGGTCAAGCGCTTCCGCCAGGAGTACGACGTGGTCTCGCGGCTGGACCACCCCAACATCATCCGATTCACCGACTTCGTGGTGGCCAACGGCACCCACAACATCGTGATGGAGTACGTGGACGGGCTCTCCCTGCGCCAGGTGCTGCGCCGGGCGAAGCGCCTCCCGCCCCCCCTGGTCGCGGCCCTGGGGCACCAGATGGCCGAGGTCCTGCGCTACGTCCACGGCGAGGAGGTCCTTCACCGGGACATCAAGCCCTCCAACGTCCTCGTCAACCGGGACGGCGTCCTCAAGCTCACCGATTTCGGCATCGCCCACCAGGCCGGCACGCGGATGACCGCCACCGGTGTCGTGCTGGGCTCGCCCACCTACATGGCCCCGGAGCAGCTGGCGGGCAAGCGGGACGAGGTGGACGCCCGCACAGACGTGTACGCCCTGGCCGTGGTCCTCTACGAGTGCATCGAGGGCAGGGATCCCTTCCGGATCCGAGCCCGGGAAGACCTGCTCGCCGTCCTGCACCGCAAGGTCGAGACCCAGCCTCCGCCGCCGAAGAAGGCCACGGATCCTGCGCTGGGCGAGGTCCTGCTGGCCTGCCTGACGGCCGAGCCCGCCGATCGCCTCCCCGGCGCCGCCGAGCTCTCGTCGCGCCTGGCACGCATCGCCGAGGCCGCGGACGACGCGCCCATCGGAAGGACGATGGGCCGCCAGCTGCTGGCCCTGGGCGAGGCGCCGCCGAAGAAGGGCAAGTCGCCCAAGAAGGCCGCAGCGGCGGCGCGGGAGACCACCGCGCGCACCGTGATCGACCGGCTGGGCCGGACCCTCGCCGTCCGCCAGGAACGGCGGGTCTTCATCTGGTTGACCGTGGCGGCGGCCACGGCGCTGGCGGTGATCGCCTTCCTGCTGGCGGGCAGGGGCTGATCCTCTCCCAGGCCAGCCCCACCCCCTCCACGCGTGACCGCGTCCCATCCGGTATAATCCTTGGCTCGAACCCGTGAGCGGAGAGATCCTTGGGCCCCGATGACAAGCGGGACCGATCGCTGCTGCGGTCGGACGTGGAGACCGACACCCAGATCGACCAACCGACCATGGTCGGCGCCGGTCCGGCCGACTTCCGTCCGTCCAAGCGCGCTCCGACCTTCACGATCCTCGAGGGCCCACGCATGGGCCAGGACATCTTCCCGATCCCGGTGACCAAGCGCGCCGTGTTCATCGGCCGCGACCGACACACCTGCGACTGGTGCATCGAGGACCCGTCGATCTCGCGGCAACACTGCAAGGTCTTCGTCCACGAGGGCCCGGGGGGCGCCGCGCTGCGGCTCCACGATCTGGACAGCACCAACGGCACCTTCGTCAACGGCCGGCCGGTGCGCGAGGTCGACCTCCAGTCGGGGGACAAGGTCCACTTCGCGGACGTGCTGGTGCGCTTCGACCTGATGGATCAGGCGGACCTGCAATACCAGCGCGCCCTGATCGACCGGGCCCAGCGGGGCGATCGGGATCCCCTGACCGGGCTGCTGACCCGCGCGTTCCTGGACGACCGCCTCCCGGGGATGCTCGAGGGGACCGAGCGCCTGGAGATCCCCATCACCCTGGTGATGCTCGATCTGGACCACTTCAAGTCCGTCAACGACACCCACGGTCACCAGGTGGGCGACGTGGTGCTCCAGCGGGCGGCCCAGGCCACCGTGGCCGCCATCCGCCGCCGGGACCCGGCGGTGCGCATGGGGGGCGAGGAATTCGCGGCCTTCCTGCCCCACACCCCCCTGGTGGAGGGCTACCACGTGGCGGAGCGGATCCGGCGTAACGTGGAGCTGCTGGAATTCGACGAGACCGTGCCCGGGCTGCGAATCACCACCAGCCTCGGCGTGGCCGAACGCCGGCCCGGTGAACCCGCAAAGGCGTGGATCCACCGGGCGGACGAGGCGCTGTACGCGGCCAAGCGGCAAGGCCGGAACCGCACCTTCGTGGACGACCGCGGAAGCGATTGACCCCCGCGGACCGACCTCACCCAGGCCCCGCGGTTCATCGACGAAATTGCTGAAGAATCGCGCCCGCGCGGGCGCTCCGTTATTGAA
>CAZITQ010000104.1:0-19581 GCA_964542165.1 uncultured Rickettsiales bacterium | reverse complement strand
GGGGGGGGGGGTTTGTGTTGTTTTTGGGCGTGGGCGGCCGGGCGGGGGGCGGCTCCGTTATTGAATGGCGAACCGCGGCGACCGTGCTAAGTTGGGTCCATCCGACGACGCGCTTCGCGGGGCAAGGCCCGGAGGGCGGTTCGTCGGCGGCTGGACCGCGGCCGGCCGTGGTCGATGAGGGGGAGGTCGCGCGCCATGCGGTGCGATGATTTCCTGTCGTGGCTCGAGGATCCCGCCCTCCAGGAGGGTGGGCCCTGGCCCCAGGAGATCCTGCTCCACGCGAGACGCTGCTCTCGCTGCGCCGAGGTCCTCGCGATCTTCCAGGCCATTCCCGGCGAGGTCGCCCATTCCCCCCGGGCCAGCGGCGACGACGAGGATCCCCCCGCCGTCCTGATCACCATGCACGAAGGCATCTCTGCGATCCCCCCCTCCCGGGGCCGTCGGGTCGCGACCGGTGTCGCCCTCGCGGCTGCTGCCGCCCTGATCGGCCTGATCTCGCCGTGGCACACACTCTCGATGCTGAGCGGTCAACGGACCCCCACCCTGATCCCCCCGCTGATCGCCGAGGAGCGCCTTCCGGCCGGCCTCGACCTCCCCTCGTTCGACGAGCCCTACGGCCCCTTCGCCCTGCCGGCACTGGACGACGCGCTGGCGGCGGTCGATGAGCGGACGCCGGTTCGGGCCCGGTCGGATCGCCGCTCCCGCCGGTCGGGACGCGTGTCCGATCGTCCCGTCGCGCCCATCTCCGCGGAGGTCCTCGCCGAGGTCCCGGTGGACATCGTGGTCGCCGCACCAGCCCTCGCACCCCAGCCACCGCGCCCCACCCGGACCGCCCCCGTCGCACCGCCGCTCGCGGACGATGCCGACGGCGTCACCGAGGAGGCCGGCGATGCGCTGGCCCGCGTGACCGTCCGCGAGGACGTGGAACGTGAGGTCGAGATACCCCGCGTCCGCGTGGGTCAGGGCGTGGTGGTGATGACCGAGGACTGGGGTGCAGGTACGGGGTACGGCGGCGAGATCGGGGTCCAGCAACGCTTCTGGTTCGGGCGCCACGCGGGGATGTCGGTGGACGGTGGCGTGCGCTACGGCGTGGCCCCCGGGTTCGACGCCCTGCCCGACGACAAGCCCCGGACCACCACCGGCGGCACCGTGGCCGGCGCCGGCTCGGTGATGTTCGCGGTGCGGGCGAGACCGGCGATGGTCGGCCTGGGGGTCGGCTTCTCTGCGGGCGAGTGGGATCCGGGACCGGACGCCTGCTCCGACCTCGAGCGCGCCGTGCCCGAGCGCCGCAGTGCCTGCGAGGAGTGGTCCTACGTGACCCCGGACCTGGTGGCTTCGGTGGAGTTCGACGTGTCCCGGGACGTCCGCCTCGGCGTGCGCTGGACGGGTCACGACCAGGGCTACGAGTTGGGCCGCAACGGGGCCGTTCCCACCGAGGGCGCCTGGATCAACCGCGTGACCCTGGAGGCGACGTTCCGCCCCAGCGCGGACGGCATGCAGCTGCTGGCCAAGAAGAGCAAGAAGAGCCGGGAAGACGACCGGGAGGACTCCCGCACCGTCACGGCCATCGCCGCTCCCTGAGCCCCGCCCTCTCTACGAGTAGATCTTGACCTGCCCGTGACCGTCGCAGCGGTGGCACAGGTGGCCACTGCCCTGGCAGGTCCCACAGGCGTGCCGGATCTCCTCGGTTCCCGATCCGGTGCACTTCTCGCACTCCACCCGCCCCGATCCCCCACAGGTGGAGCAGGATCCCAGCAGCCGGCGCCCCGACCCCTTGCAGCGGTAGCACTCGTAGCGACCGTCGCCCCCGCACAGGCTGCACGTTCGGCTCTCGACCTCCCCGCCACTGCCGCCACACTCACCGCAGACCTCCCCCCCCGATCCTCGGCAGATCGGGCATTCGATCTCCGGCGGGAGGCGCGGCACGGCCGTGTCCGGCCCGCCCACGTGGTTGGATTTGCGGATCCGGGGATCCGGGGCTTCCGGGCGCACCCGGGTGTGGAGCTTCTTGCAGTCGACGCAGATCCGGAACCGCAGGCGGGAGTGGATGTCGGGGACGACCGTCAGGGGACCTTCCGAGCCGCATAGCTCGCAGGGCATCGCATCTTCCTTCCGGCGAGGAGGCCTGACACGGCGCGCCCCTGTTCCGAGCGAGGCCGGTGAATGGGCACCGGCCCCCCGGGCCCCGTCGGGCAGGGCCCGGCTCGAACAGCTCGGGGACATGGCTCCCGCCCCGGGCGGGCGCGTCCGCGCAGGCCTGGCTCACCTTATCCCAACACCCCGACCGCGCCTACAGTCCCGAGAACTGCACGTCCTCGAAGGTCAGGGTGGGTACCCGCATGCTGGCATACGGGTAGGGATCGTCGCCCACCACGGACAGCCGCTCCAGCAGCCCGGACAGGGAGCCGGTGATGTTCATCTCACTGACGGGCTGACCGATCTCCCCCCCTTCGATCCGGTGCCCCGAGACCCCGAAACTGTAGTCGCCGGTGGTGGGGTCCGAGTTCCCGCCCAGAAACGAGGTGACCAGGATCCCGCCGTCCGCTGCCGACAGGGCATCGGCGAAGGAGGTGTTCCCCGGCTCGACCACCAGGTTCGAGGGGGCGCCGCTGGTGGGAGCACGGCCGAGCTTGCGGGCGTAGTAGGTGTCCAGGAAGTAGTCCCGCAGGACTCCGGCCTCGACGATGGGGCGCGGCCTCGCGGCGATCCCCTCGCCGTCGAAACGGCGGGATCCCAGCCCGCGGGGGATCCAGGGGTCGTCGATCAGGGTGAGGCGATCCGACGCCACCCGCTGGTCCTGGTGCCCCTCCAGAAAGGACCGCTTCTGTTGCAGCGCCTGCCCTGACAGGGGGCCGATCAGCGCGCTCAGCAGGCGGCGGCCCACCACGTTCTCCAGCACCATCGGGCAACGCAGGGTCGTCGCCGGACGGGCGCCCCGCTGGCGCAGGGCCCGCTCCAGGGCCTCCTGCCCCACCTGCGGGGGTGCGGGCAGGTCCTCCCTGTGCAAACACGCGGCCCACGCCGAGCCCGCGGGGCGCCGGTCGGCCCCGTCGGCCACCGTGACCTGGGCCCCGAACCAGAACGCCGTGCCGACCTCCACGCCCGCAAACCCGTTCGAGGTCACCAGGGCGCTCTCGCTCCGGCTCTCCACGGCGGTCCCGGTGGACGAGATCACCTGCTCGTGGTCTGCGGACGCGGCCTGGACCCCGGCCGCCACGGCGGCAGCCCGATCGGCGTCGAGCTCCCCGTCCGGGTCCTCCTGCTGCAGATCCACGTCGGTCTGACCCTCGTACAGCGCGGGCTCCGCCAGCCCCCGGTGGGGATCCGCCGAGAGCAACGCGGTCAGGTCCGCGGCGCGCTTCAGGAAGGTCCGCAGCGCGTCGGGTCGCAGGTCGCAGGTGGTACTCGACGAATACCGTCCGTCCAGGAACAGGGTCGCCGTGAGCGCCATGCGGGTGGACTCCTGCAGGGTCTCCGGCGCGCCATCGCGGTGGGTCACCTCCACCGAACGGCTGCGTTCCAGGGCCAGGGACAGGTCGTCGATCCCCACCTCGCGGGCGACGGCCAAAGCGGCGTTCGCGCGTTCCAGGAGGTCTGCCATGTCAGCCCCCCTGGCCGTTCACGCCGCCGACGGTGACGGCGGACACCAGGGTCGTGGGCAGCCCGAGCCCCACCGGCACCGATTGCCCGTCCTTGCCGCAGGTCCAGCCCGAGTCGTCCAGCTGCAGATCGTCGGCGACCATGGTCACCTTGCGCAGCACGTCCGGCCCGTTGCCGATGATGTTGGCGTCCTTGATCGGGCGGGTCAGCTCCCCCCCTTCGATGAGCCACCCGTTCTTGATGTAGAAGGTGAAGTCCCCGGCCCCGATCTGCACCTGGCCGTTGGTGAAGGTCTCGGCCAGGATCCCCCGGTCCACCGACGCGATGATCTCGTCGCGGGTATGGGGGCCCGGGAGCATGTAGGTATTGCGCATCCGTGGCAGCGGCGGATAGCGGAAGGACTGGCGGCGGCCGCTGCCGGTCACCGGCACCCCGTAGTGGGCGGCGCTGATCCGGTCGTGCAGGTACCCCCTCAGCACGCCGTCCTCCACCAGTACCGTGCGCTCCACCGGGTTGCCCTCGTCGTCCACGTTGATCGATCCCCGCATCTGGGGATTGGTGCCGTCGTCGACGATGGACACGAAGGGCTCGGCCACCGAGCGGCCGATCATGTCGGCGAAGATGGAGATCCGCTTGCGGTTGTGGTCCGCCTCCATGCCGTGGCCGATGGCCTCGTGCAGCAGGATGCCCGAGCTCCCCGCCGCCAGCACCACGGGCAGCTCTCCGGCGGGGGGTCGGACGGCGTCGAACAGGACCAGTGTCCGGTCGACGGCCTTGCCTGCCAGGGCGTCCAGGCGCGAACCGTCGTAGAAGTCGATCCCCTCCCGGGCCGCCACGTTGGCCGAGTTGGACTGGCGGATCCCGTCCTGCTCGGCGGTCACCCCCACCACCATCCGGGTCATGGGCTGGTCGTCGGCGGCCAGGATCCCGTCCGACGTGGCGACCAGGATGTGACGTTCGGCGTCGGCATAGCTCACCGTCACCTTGCGGATCCGCGGATCCAGGGATCGACAGCGCTCGTCCAGTCCCGCCAGCAGGGGGATCCTCAGGGAGGAGTCGACGTCGGACCACGGGCGACTGACCGGGTAGTGGTCGGGCAGGTCGGGCCGGACGAAGGGCCGGGCCACCTGGCCCGGGGTCGATGAGGCGATGGCCGCCGCCGTGTCCGCCGCCGCCATCAGGGCGGACGCTGCCAGATCCTCGGTGAAGGCGTAGCCGGTCTGATCGCCGGTCACGACCCGGATGCCGCACCCCAGCTCGACCCGCGTGTAGGCCCGGTTGACCGCGCCGTCCTCCAGGCCGATGGCGGTGGAGGCCACGTGCTCGAAGAACAGATCCGCGAAGTCCCCGCCCCGGGACAGGGCCCGGGACAGCACCCTGGCCAGCAGGTCCTCGTCGAGGCCAAAGGACGCGAAGTACCCGATGTCGATAGATGGCATGGGTGCACTCTACGTCCGATCGGGGGCGGCGCGCGAGGGGCGGCAGCGCGGCGGGGAGGTCGATGTGGGCTATGATCCCCGGGCCGTCGAGGAGGGCTTCATGCGCTGGGCCGCGGGCTGGGTGCTGCTGCTGACGTTCGCCGCACCGCCGGCGTCCGCCCAGACGGAGCGCTCGGCCTGTCTCGATGGGGACTGGCACCACTTCCGCAGGGCCGAAGGCGGCCTGGACAACGCGTTCGTCAACGACATCGCCATGGACGAGGGGGGGGACCTCTTCCTGGCCACCAACGCCTGGACCCCGGTGGAGACCCACGGGGGTGGCGTGTCCGTGCTCCACCGGGACGGCTCGTGGACCGTGCATCGCCCCGCGGCGGGGGGGCTGAACGGCAACACGGTGTATGCGATCCGGGCCGGCCACGGCCTGGCGATGGCCGGCAGCCTGTGGGGCGCGTCGATGTTCTGGCGCAGCGCCGGCGGTGAGGGCCGGTGGTCGCCCCTTCCGGCGACCCCGCTGCCCGACCTGCCCCTGGACAACGTGGTCTCGATCCGGGCGGATCCGGAGGAGGGGTGGTGGTTCGCCTGCGCGTCGGGGCTGTACCGGATGCGCGGCGACGTCTGGCAACGCTGGGCGCTCCCGGAGGGCCGCAGCCTCACCGCCGGCTCCGCCGATGCCCTGGCCTGGGCCCCGGACGGGCGGCTATGGGTCGGCACCCGCGGCGCCGGGATCGCCATCCTCGACCCCGAGACCGGCGAATGGACCTCCCACCGGGCGGGCCCCGGAGGTCTGCCCGTGGATCACGTCGACGACATCGCCTTCGATCACCAGGGACGCGCGTGGGTAGGCACCGGAGTCGGGGTCGCGGTCCTGGACGGGGATCGGTGGACCACGTACTCGACCCGCAACAGCCCCCTGAGCGACGACGACGTCCGCGCCGTGGAGGTGGACGCCCGGGGCCGTGTCTGGCTGGGGACCAACCTCGGCCTGACGATGATCGACGGTGACCGCTGGCACCTCTGCCCACCGACGTCGGCCGAGTACAAGGCCGAGGCCAGCCCCGAGGGGCACCCGGTGAACGGGCTCCCCCACACCCGGGTCAGCGCCATCCTGGCCGCGGACGACGGCACCCTGTGGTTCGGCACCTTCGGCGGCGGCCTGGTGCGCTTCCGGGAGACCGGGCGATGAGCCGCCGGACGGGCCTGCTGGTGGGCCTCCTCGTCGTCCTGGCGGCGGGGGCGGCGGCGGGGATGGTCTGGCTCTCCCGCGGCCCGTCTCGCCCGGGACCGAACGTCCTGCTGATCGTCGTGGACACCCTGCGGGCGGACCACCTGGGGTGCTACGGATCGCCCCGGGCCACCAGCCCCAACCTGGACGCCCTGGCCGCCCGCGGCGTCCGCTTCGCCGATGCGACCTCCACCTCGAGCTGGACCATCCCCTCGGTGGCCAGCTACCTCACCGGCCGGCTGCCCGTCACCCACGGCATGCTCGACTACGACGACCTGCTGGATCCCGCCCTCCCCTACGCCCCCGAGGCGCTGGCCGAACGCGGGTACTTCACCCTGGGCATCAGCGGCAATCCCGGCGTCAACGCCCGGGCCGGGTTCTCCCGGGGTTTCGAGTTCTGGGCCGAGGCGCTGGAGGAGGAGCGGCTGGCGATCCACGGTATGCGGTCCCTGCCCGCGGCCGAGGACATCACCGACATGGCCATCGACGCCATGGACCAGCTGGGCGACGTGCCGTTCTTCCTCTACCTGCACTACATGGATCCCCACGGCCCCTACGTCCTCCCCGAGGGCGCCGAGGATCGCTTCGCCGCACCCGGGTACGACGGATTCGTCGAGCCGAGCCTCGCCAGCATCCGGATCCGCGTGGGCGACCGGAACTCGGCCATCTCGTCGTACTTCTGGGGCAAGGTCCGCCCGGTGGACGAGGACATGGAGCGCCTGCGGGAGCTGTACGACGCCAAGGTCCTGTACGCCGACCACCACATCGGCCGCCTGCTCCAGCACCTGCAGCAAAGCGGCCGCTACGAGGACACCGTCGTCATCGTCACCGCCGACCACGGCGAGGCCCTGGGCCAGCACGGCGCCATCGAACACGGCGAGCCCCCCTACCAGCACCAGGTCCACGTGCCCCTGCTGATGGATGGCCCCGGACTGCCCGAGGGCCAGGTCGTGGACGATCCCGTGGAGCTCCTCGACCTGCCCGCCGCCCTCGTGGCCCTGGCCGGGGCCCCGGACGAACCCGGCTTCGTCGGCGACGGCAACGGTCTGCTCCCGACGGCCCTCGGCGCCTCCGTCTCGTCGGGCGATCCATCGGCCATCGCCGTGCTCCACCAGCAGGACGCCCGCATGGTCCGGGTGGGCTCCCACAAGCTCCTGCGCACCGTCGACGGCGACCAGGTCTTCGACCTGTCCACCGACCCGGGCGAAGAGACCGATGTCGCCGGTCGGGACCCAGCCCTCGACCAGCGCCTGCGCGAAGCCCTCGGTCAGCGCCTGGAGCCCTGGGCACCCTTCGAATCCCTCGAGGGCGACGGACGGGACGTGGATCGGGAGACGCGGGAGATGCTGAGGGCGCTGGGGTACATGGAGTGACGGAGGCGTTCTCGGGCCTGTAAACATGCAATATGCAATACATGACCCCCTCCTATGAACAGGGGAAAGGGATAGATGTCGAACGAAACGATCCACGAGTGGTGCGCGGTCAAGGCGAGGATGGATTGCCTCGAGTGCGGGCAGAGCATCCCCATCGAGGGGCCGCTCGATCGGGTGGAGTGTCCGACCTGTCGCACGGAGGTCCGGCTGGGCCAGGAATGGGCAAGGATCCTCCGGGAGCTGTCCAAGCAGCCGCGGACGGGCCGCGAATTCGTTCACAAGATCCGGCCCACCGAGGCGGGCACGATCTTCGTGTCCTACGCGGTCGGCGCGCCCCCCCGCTGCCCCGCGTGTGACGCGGCGTTCACCGGGCTCAGCGAGCCGGCGGTCGGCGAGGTGGGCGCCGTCTCGTGCCCCTCGTGCGACGCGGAATACCCCGTGGACCGGGCGCCGCGACACCTGCAGAGCCGGAACATCAAGCAGGTGTTCCTGGCGTCGCCCCCCCGCGACGATCCGGCCGCGGACCGGAATGAGACGCGACCGGTGTTGCTCGGCTGCCTGGGGTGCGGGGCGAGACTCACGATCACCGCGGACATGCCACGGGTCGTCCGCTGCGGCTACTGCGAGTCGGACTCGTTCGTGCCCCCGGATGTGTGGATCCGGCTGCACCCGGTGCGCGTCCGCCGGGCGTTCTGGCTGCGGAGCCCGCCGCCGGTCCGCTGAGTCCTCTGCCCACCGAGGCGGGCGCGGTCCCCTCGATCCGTCAGCGGAACGGCGTGCGATCCGACAGCCACTCGGCCTCGAAGGAGAAGGGAGCACCCGCCCATTCCGCCCCGTCGATCTGGGGTGCGACGCCGCTGCAGGTCACCGATCCGCCGTAGACCGGGGACTCGAGGGTCACCACACAGTCCCCGTCCGCGGGTTCGGAGATCGTGAACGAGGACTGGTCGCCGGTGTCGAAATCCTCCTCGCCTCTCCAGGTGAACGACAACCTCTCGATGGCTGCCCCGTCGTACGTCCCGGCCCCGGAGTAGTCCGTCAGCTCCACCACCAGGGCCCCGCCCTCCAGGTCCGTCTCGGCGTTGCCGTAGGACGAGGCATACCGGTAACGGCCGGAGTTCCCGCCCTGGAAGTTCAGCGTCGTTCCGGCGCCGTCGTCGGGCGCCCGGTCGTTGTCCCATTCGAGGGACGCCGAGCCGCTTCCCTCGTTGATCGCGTACCCGCTTCCAGGCAGTCCGTCCCAGCCGTCGGCGTCCAGGACGACCCGCGTCTCACCGCCCTGGACGGAGTTGCAGCCGAGGAGGAGGGAGAAGCCGAGGCCGAGCGCGAGCCAGGCCCCGGAAGGCCGGTGGGGATGAGTCATTCGAATCTCCTTGGACGGGGTACCCAGGCCTCATCCCGAAGGACGGACCCCGGCCCCGCACACGCCGTCGGCGGTGACGCCGAAGCGAACGTCGACGGGGTCCGAGCCGGAGCCGTCCGGAGGCGTGAGCGAGACCTCCGTCTTCTCGTCACAATTCGGCTGAAGTTCGACGTCCCCGAAGTCCGCCAGCACCCAGTCGGTCAGAGCCATCAACTCGGCGTAGTCGTTGTCCTCGCTCACCATCACCAGCAATGCGCCCTCGTCGTCCCAGCCGGCCACCGCCTCGCAGGTGATGTTCACGTCATCGATCTTCAGGGTCGCCTGGGCCTCGACCTCCCCCACGAGGGCCGCGTCCTCGGGGGTGCACAGGGTCCATTCCTCGCCCTCGCCCTCCTCCGGCGGGACGCACCCCAACGGGACCCCCAGCCAGACGAGGAAGATGCAGGTCGCGGGGACCAGGTTGGAGCGGGACCAGGACACGGTGTGCTCGCGAGACACGGGCGCCTCCCCTGGGGTCGGGTCTGTGTCATCGACCCCGCGCGCCCGATTGTCTCAGCCATCGCGAGCGACCGTCCAGCTCGGAGAGCTTCGAGCTACGGGGTGAACCGGCCGCCGCGAATCGGCAGGAATCTCTACTCGGCGGGAACGACTCCGAAGGCGCGGTCTACGGCCTCGTAGTCCGCGGTCTCGAGCGCCGGGTAAGGGGGCGTGGAAGGGCCTTGCACCGCGGACGCGGGCGGACCGACCAGCGCCCCGGCCGCGCGCGCAGCCAAAGAGGCGTGGGTCGCGGTCAAGCGCACGCGGATCGGCGAGGCCCCCTCGACGACCACGACCTGGATGTCCCGACTGATCTCGGGATTGTGCAGCTTCGAGAGCCGGTCGAACAACGTCAGGACCCCCGACGGCGAGCCCTCCACCTCCAAGCGCGCCCGGGCGTGGACCCAGGTCCCCACCGGCATGGCTGGCAGTGGCGTCCACTCGACGAGGGTCAGTCCGGCCTTTCCGACCAGGTGCTCGAGTCGCCGTCGGGCGGCCTCCTCCTCGAAGTCCGAGACCGGGGGGGCTCGGCGGAGCAGCTCCAGAGTCCTGGAGTTGCGGCGCTCCGGGTCGGCGACCAGCTCGTCGAGCCCGTCCTCGACCGGCGGCAGCAGGAGCCGCAGCGTCATCCGAAACGCCCCCGCGGGTGCGTCGTCCCCCCCGCTCGCCTCGTCCTCGACCCGAACCACGGAGTCGAACCCCACCGATCCCTCCAGGTCGGCGAGGAAGGCGGCGACGACCTCCTCGTCCGGCGCCGTCCCGCTCAGGGTCACCTCCTGGCCCGCCTGTTCGATGGACCGCAGCCGCAGTCCATCGGGGACCTGCGCCGCTATCCGGGCCAGCAGTGCCGCGTCGCTCCCCTTCCAGACGTCGAACTCCGCCGCCTGCTCGATCGCGTCGCCCACACCCCCGGCTTCCGCGGGCGCGCCCCACGACAGCATCCCCAACAGCATCGCCATCCAGCCGACTGCCCTCACGTCGTGCATCTCCGTTTCGCCTCCGTCGAGGGCTCTGTCGCCGCTGAACGCGGCTACGGCCCGCCGTAGATCACGTAGGCTGCGCCGGCGTTCGAGCCAGCGCCGTCGTGGTTGGGCGCGGTCACCAGCAGGTCGTCGTAGCCGTCCCCGTCCAGGTCGCCCGCCGCGGCCAGGGCGTATCCGGCCGCGTCCTCGGTCGCCTCACCCTCGAGCTTCGCGTCGGCCAAGGCGAGGTTCACGTCCCCGGTGGCCGGCCCGTAGATCAGGTAGGCCGCGCCCTGGTAAGGCCCGCCCACGTCGTACTTGGTGGCTCCCACCAGCAGGTCGCCCAGGCCGTCCCCGTCCACGTCGCCGGCGCTGGCCACCGAGAATCCGGCCCCGTGGCCGGCGGCCTCGCCGATGAACCGCGCTTCGGCGTTGGCCAGGGAGTTCACGCCGGCCTTCGGGCCGTGGACCAGGTAGGCCGCCCCGGCCATGGCGCCGCCTTCGGAGTTGTTCAGGGCGCCGATCAACATGTCGTCGAATCCGTCGCCGTTGACGTCCTGGACGATGGCGACGGCGCTGCCGGAGAAGTCCTGGCCGTTCTCGCCCTCGAAGCTGGCCTGGGCGGCCGCCACCGGCTGGACACCGGCCACGGGGCCGTAGGCCAGGTAGGTCACCCCGCAACTCTGCAGGCCGGCAAAGCGAGCGCCCATCAGCAGGTCGGCGCGGCCGTCGTTGTTCACGTCGCCCGCCGCGGAGACCGAGATCCCCAGGTGATCGCTGTCCCCGCCCGTGTAGAGGGCGTCCGCGTTCGCGGTCGGAATCTCCCCGCTGGCGGGCCCATCGACCACGTACACGGCCCCGTCGTCGTCGAGCTCCTCGGCGGCGCCCACGACCAGGTCGGCGCGGCCGTCGTCGTCCAGGTCGCCCAGGGACACGCTGTTGCCCAACCGACCCAGGTCGTCGCCCACGAGCACAGCGTCGGCGCCGGCCAGCGGCACGTTCCCGGTCATCGGCCCCAGGACCAGATAGGCGGCGCCGTGCCAGGCCGCCCCCGCGTCGGTCGCGCCCACCAGGACGTCGTCGTACCCGTCGGCGTTCACATCCCCACCGCCGGCCACCGCGGCGCCCGCGCGGTCGGAGGTGTCCTCGCCCACGAGCACCGCGTCGGCGCTGGCGAGGCTGAGGTTGCCGGTCACCGGCCCCAGCAGCAGGTAGGCCTTGCCCGGCCCCTGCGAGAAGTACTGGTAGGCCCCCACCAGGATGTCGTCGTTGCCGTCCCCGTTCACGTCCCCGGCCCCCGCGGCGCTGATCCCCGCGGCGTCGTCGGCGCCCTCGCCCAATAGGCGGGCGTCGGCCGCGGACAGGGAGATCGTGCCCTGGAGCCCGCAGCCGTCGGCGATCCCGTCGACCACTCCGTTGCAGTTGTTGTCGATGCCGTCCCCGCAGACCTCGGTCTCGCCGGGGTTCACCGCGGGATCGTCGTCGTCGCAGTCCGAGTCGTCGGCCACGGTCCCGGGGGGGGCCTCGCAGTCCTGCACGCCCCCGGTCGATGCCCCGTACCCGTCGCCGTCGTCGTCCGGGAAGTACCAGCTGGTCGGCAGACCGTCGTCCACCTGGCCGTCGCAGTCGTCGTCCTCGCCGTCACACTCCTCGACCGCGCCGGGATGGACCGAGGGATCGGTGTCGTCGCAGTCCCCGTCGTTGTCCGCGTGGTCCGCCGGCGGCTGGCAGTCCTCGACCGGGGCCGACCCCTGGGCGCCGAAGCCGTCCCCGTCGCCGTCGGGGTAGTAGTCGTCGACCGGCAGGCCGTCGTCCACGTCCCCGTCGCAGTCGTCGTCCTCGCCGTTGCAGACCTCGTCGGCGCCCGGGAAGACCTGGGGGTCACTGTCGTCGCAGTCTCCGTCACACGTGGAGTGCCCGTCCCCGTCCTCGTCCACGTTCTCGTCCACGTCCCCGTCGCAGTCGTTGTCCGCGCCGTCGCCGCAGACCTCCTCGACGCCCGGGTTGATGTCCAGGTCCAGGTCGTCGCAATCGAGCTGATCCGGATCCAGGTTGCCGGCACACTCGTCGTCCGACCCGTCCGGGTAGCCGTCGCCGTCCCCGTCGAAGTCCTCGTCGACCGCGCCGTCGCAGTCCTGATCGATCCCGTCGCAGTCTTCTTCCGCGTCCGGGTGGACGCCGTCGTCCTCGTCGTCGCAGTCGCCGTCCGCGGCCGTGTACCCATCGCCGTCGCAGTCGCCGATCGAGCAGTCCCCCTCGTTCTCGTCGTCGCAGAACGCCGCACAGTCGGGGTCGTCGCAGTCCACCGCCCCGTCGCCGTCGTTGTCCCGGCCGTCCCCGCAGGTCAGGCTGCTTCGCCCCTCGGAACAGGCGACGAGGACAAATCCCAGCAGGAGCCAGGTCGCCAGGAACCACAGAGACACGCGGTCATGTGTTGCATCGTGCATGTTTCGACCTCACGAACCCGTACACTCCCACTCGAACTTCGCCTGCTCGACCCGCTGACCGAAGCGCTTGCCCTGGTTCGCCTCGGCGTCCGGGCCCTCGCTCCAGGGCTGCTCTCGGTACGGGCCGACGATCCGGTAGCGTTCCGTGGTCCCCCCCGGGCAGTCCAGGGAGCCCGAGGAGCTCGAGACCGTGCTGCCGTAACGATCGACCCAGCCGGGGCACTCGTTGATCAGCCGGTTCCACCACCCCTCGTCCCCACCGCGGAGGTGCACCAGGCAGGGAGGCTCGCTGCAGTCGAAGCCCACGACCTCCACGTCCGGCGCGCACTCCTCGACCGCCCCGCGGACGTTGGCCTGGAATGCCTCGGGCTGGAAGTCCTCCGGGACCTGCTCCGGCCAGGGGATCGGCTCGCCGTAGAGTTCGTATTCCAGGGTCTGCTTGCGGAGCTGCTGCAGCGACAGCTCGCCCTCGAGGAAGGCCACGTGCTGTTGCAGCTCACCGCGGGTGAGGCGCGACGGCTCGCTTCGGTCTCCGTCGGCTCCAGGTCGGGCCGAGGATGTCATCCCACGCCCCGTCGACCCGCCGCCGTCCAGGTCGGCGGCGCCCTCCTCCACGGTTTCGTCGACGTCCGGCGCCGTCCAGCGCCCGACCATGAATCCCGAGACCACCGCGACGAGCAGGCAGACCATGCCGAACAGGAGGTTCCCCGACTCCATGGCTACTCCCCCTCCCCGGCGCAGGTCCAGCGCAGCTGCTGCTCGGTCATCCGCGCCTGGAGGCGCTTCATCGGGTTGCCGGCCTCGATCTCGGCGTCGGCGCCCAGCACCTGCTTCAGCGGCACGCCGAGCATCTCGACCTCCTCGGTCGAGCCGTCGTCGCATTCCACGCGGAAGCTGGCGCCGCTGGTGGTCGTGCCGTAGGTCTCGTTCCACGCGGGGCAGTTGTTGATCAGGGCCTGGCGCCAGTCCACGCCGCGGGACCGCAGCAGCGCGAAGCACGGGGGTTCGCTGCAGTCGAACGACACCAGGTCGACGGGTGCACCGCAGGATTCGATCGCGTCCACGACCCCGGCGCGGTAGCCCTCCGGGGACATGGGCTCCGCCACGTCCTCGGGCCAGGGGATGGCGGTTCCGTAGAGCTCGTCCTCGTACGCCTGGGCCAGGCGCTCCAGGCCGTCGATCTCCCGCTGCAGGTCGGCGGCGCGCTCTTCCAGTTCGACGTCCCCGAGTTCTCCCGCCGCTGCGGCCGACCGCCCCTGGCCGGCCCCGGGGGCCGCCTTCTGCGATCCCTGCGCCGCGGCGGGTTCCCGCGACACCGGTTCGGCCGATCGGCCGAAGAAGAACGATCCGATGAACGCGGCCCCCATGAGGACGTAGAACCCCGTCCAGGACCGCCGCCCCTCGCCCGAGCGCAGTTTCATCATGGCAACCTCCCGTCCTGCCGCGGTGGCGACGCCCATGGCCCGTCGACCGGTCGAGGCCGCAGCCCGGGCGTGCCGTGAAGTCTACCTGCGTCGGCCCGAAAGGTGCGGCGTCCTCGAGGGCAGGTGCTCGACCTGTACCTGGACCGGAGCTCGCGCGAAGGGGGCGTCCTCCCCTGAATTGACGTATGCTGTGCGGTGGAGGCGGGGTCGGGTACGGCGGAGCGGAACCGGGACAGGATCAGACCAGTGAAAAGTAGCATTCGCCGGGCGCTGATGGTGGCGTGCGTCGTTGTGTTCGGGATCGCGCTCGTGGTCGTGGTCCGCATGGCGCGGGACCGCTACCCCCACGGGGACTGGCCCGACCTCGTTCCCGCCGACGCCGTTTTCGTGGACTTCTGCAAGATCGGGAGCCTCGCCCCGCTGCCCTCGGTGACCCCCTTCGAGCTCGACGGAGAGATGCTCCAGACGCTCCGGCTGGAGCCGGACGTCACCTACGAAACCATGTTGATGCCGGACTTCCCCCAGGTCGTGGAGGCCGACGGCCACCTGCCCGGATCTCGCCGCGTGCGGAGCTACGGCTGTTCGGTCAACCGCCACGGCATTCGCGGCCCACGGGTCTACGACTTCGTAAAGCCCGAGGGCGTCTACCGCATCGGGGTGATCGGCACCGGTGTGACCTTCGGTGAGGGCGTCGAGGACCCCAACACGTACTCCGCGCTCCTGGAGCGGGCGCTGCAGGACGCCCCCCCCATCGAGCGGACCTTCGAGGTCGTCAACTTCGGCATCCCCGCGATGACCACCGACTACGCGACCAGCGCGTACCGGGGACACGACCGGGAGTACGAGGTCGACCTGTGGGTGTTCGCCCTGGGGGTCAACGACGCGCTGCCCATGTTCGAGCGCCCCCCCGATCAGTACCGTGCGGCGACCCGGGCGCTGGTCGACACGGTCGTGGCCGCGGGCGACGACGCGGTGGTCATGGTCGAGCCGGTCAACACGTTCTACCCGTGGATCCAGCGCTACCCGATCTATCGCCAGGCGCTGGACGACGCCGTGGCAGGCCGCGTCGATCTCCTGGACGTGGCCGGCGTGCTGGATTGTCACGAGCGGGCCGACGGCCTTAGGTTGGAGGTCGACGGCACCTTGCACGAGGTGGCCGAGTACCGCGACGGGGAGCGCCGGGTCCTGATGAGTACCCATTTCACCGTGACCGAGGACCAGCCCTCGATCCCGCGGGACGTGCTGGCGTACCTGGAGACCCACGAGGTGTGGCTGCGCACCTTCATCACCGACGTGCACCTCAACGACCTCGGTCACGAGGTCGTGGCGGACGTGCTGTATCGCTACGTGGCCGCACGGCTACGCGGTGAGCCTCCGCTGGATCTGTCCGGGGAGATGTGCGCCGTGGTGCCGGAGGCCGATTGACCCGGTCGCGGTGGGCCGACCTGGGGGAGCTGGCGCTCTACCCGGTCTGTGCCCTGCTCGCGGTCCGCTCGGCGTGGGGACTGTCCGTCGACGGGAGCCCCGACCTGATCGGGGCGTACTGGTTCCAGGAATGGACCGCCCACTGCCTCCGCGAGCGGGTCAACCCCCTGTGGACGGACTGGTTCTTCCACCCGGCGGGCAAGGACATCCTCGCCCACACCGGCGCCAACTTCGTCGACACCCTGGTGGCCATGCCCCTGTACCTGCTGCTGGGCATGCCCGACTACTACGCGCCCACCGCGGCGCTGATCATCACCGGTAACGCCCTGGCGATGCGCGCCCTGCTGCGGGTGGTGGTCAAGTCCCGCGCCGCGGTCGTGGCGGGGTCGCTGCTGTTCGCACTGCACCCCTTCGTGCTCCATGAGATCGGCGACGGGCGCCTGGCCCAGTCCCTGCTGTGGTTCTGGCCGCTGGCGCTCCGTGAGCTGTTGCGGATGGACGAGGACCGCCGCTGGTTCCGTCCCGTGCTCGCCGGACTGGCGGTGGCTGCCCAGGCGTACACCTACTGGTTCACGGGGCACCTGTTCGCCCTGGTCTTCGGCCCCCTGCTGCTGCTGTGGGGTCGGGACAAGGACCGCGGCTGGTGGCTGCGACTGGGGATCGCCGGGGCGGTCTCGCTGGCGGCGGTGGTTCCGGTGGCGGTGCCGATGATGATGTTCGCGGCCGACGGGGCGGTGCCCCTGGTGGGTGACGCGGCGCAGCCGGACATCGTGCTGTTCATGCGCCTCGAGGACCGGGCCTTGTTCTCGGGCGCCCGGCAGGTCGTGCCCTGGCGCGCGGCCGCGCTGGCGGTCGTGGGGTTGATCGCGATGAAGCGCCGGGGGCCGTGGCTCGCCGGGGCCGCGGTGGGCGCGCTGATGCTCGTCGGCCCGCGGTTCGGGGCATCGGCAGACGCCCCCCCGAATCCCGCCTGGTGGCTCGCGGATCTGCTGCCCGGATTCGTCCGGATGTTGTTCCCGACACGGTTCTGGGCCGCGCTGGCGGTGATCGGCTCGGTGGCGGTCGCCGTCTCGCTGCACACCCGGATCCGCTGGCCGGCGGTCCGCGTCGTGGGCGCGGTGATCGCCGTCCTGGTGGGGATGGCGCCCCTGCGGGGCGGGACCGGGATGCTCAAGGCCGTGCCCTTCGAGGTGCCCGTATACGTCGACGCGGTGCAGGACACCCCGGGGATCGTGCTCGACCTGCCGCTGTTCTGCGCCCACCCCTACGTCCACTTCCAGGCGTTGCACGGCCAACCGATGATCGGCGGCATGGGCGATCGGTGGAGCCACCTGAGGCCGCCGGGGATCGAGGAGGGTGTTCGGGAGGATCCCGTGCTGGCCACCCTGGTCGACGCCTCCCGGGGACTTCCCGCGAAGCCCCCTCCCCGGAAGGAGAGGAGCCACGTGCCCCGCTGGATCGTGCTGCACACCGACGTGTACGGCTCCTGGGACGGCGAGACCTGCTGGTTCGGCGATCCCTCGGTCGAGCCCTCCCATCGTGGCAATTGGGTGCGCAACCAGTTCGTGCGCATCCTCGGCGAGCCGACCGTGGCCGATGCCACCTCCCTCGCCTGGGAGCTCGAGCCGACCCCGGTACCCCGAGGTCGACTGCCATGACCGTGGCCACCTCCTCCCCCCCCGAGGGCCGCCGGGCTCCGCGCCGCACCTGGATGCGGATCGCCACGGTGACCGCGGTGCTGGCCATCGGCGGGATCGCCGCCATCGCGCTGTACACCTCCCGTAGCCCGTCGGGGATGCACAACCCGCTGGTCGCGGATCCCCACGACAACCTCTCGCTCCGGGCCAACCTGGATGACCAGAAGGTGGTCGTCATCGCCCGGCCGCACCCCCTGCCGGTCCGTGGCGATCCCGAGGTCGTCCTCGGGTCGATCGAACGCCTGACGACGTTCCGGTGCTCGACCAACTCGCTGGGGTTGCGGGGAGGCGAGCTGACCCCCGAGCCCGCCGAGGGCATGACTCGGGTGGCGGTCGTGGGCGACTCCATCGTGTTCGGGCACGGCGTGGAGGACGAACAGACCCTGCCGGCCCAGCTCGAGCAGCAGCTGGCTGCGGACGGCCGGTTCGAGGTGGTCAACGGGGGAATGCCCGCTCTGGACTCGGCGTCGACGCTGCGCCTGCTCGAGGGACGGATCCTGCCCCTGCAGCCCCACGCCGTGGTGATCCTGGTGGGCAACAACGACCTGGTCCAGCGCTTCGAGGAACCGCGCGTGCTCGAGCTGATGACCTTCCGCCTGCCCGAGTGGGCGCAGCGCTCGCTGCTCGACTCGTTCGCGGCCAACCTGGGCGCCATGGTCGGCGCCTGTCGCCGCGCCGGGGCCGCCCCGCTGCTGGTCGTCCCCCCCAACGGCACGTTCTACCCCTTCCCGGAGAGCCGCCTGATCGTGGACGTGATCGAGCGGATAGGACGGCGCGATGGCGTCCCGGTGTTCGACGCCTCCGAGCTGGTGCGGCGGGAGGAGGCCCGCGAGGGCCTCGTACTCGAGGACGCGAAGAGCCAGCAGCGCCTGGTCCAGATCGAGGGCGGGCGGCGGACCGTGCTGCTCACCGCGGACGTACAGGCGCAGCGACCCTACTTCGTCGCCGACGAGATCTACGCCTACCTCGAGGCGCAGAAGGTATCCCAGCGTCTGCTGTACGACGGGTGCCACCCCACCGCGGAGGGAAACGCGCAGATCGCGGCGGCGCTGGCTCCCGAGGTGCGCGCCGTCCTCGCCGACCCGTCACGTTGACGCCGTGGGCTATGCTGGGGTCCCGTACACGACCCCGTGGAGATCAGATGGGCCAGGGCAAGAGCCGGACCGGACGCAGGCTGGGCGAGGTCCTACTGATCCTCGCGATCCTCGGGGTGGTGGGGTTCATCGTCGCGCGCCTGGTACGCTCGCGCGCCGTCGAGGATCCGGCGACCTTCGACGTGACGCGTCCGGGGATCCGCGACGCCCTGTTGAGCATGCCCGCCCGGCCCCACGACATCGCCGACCTGCTCGCCAATCCCCGCTCGGTCCGGCGCCATACCACGTTCACACTCAACACCAACTCGCACGGGCTGCGCGGCCCCGAGTTCGACGCGCAGAAGCCGGCGGGGACCTTCCGCGTGCTCTGCGCGGGGGATTGCGTGGCGTTCGGCAACGGAGTCGAGGACGACGAGACCTACCCCGCCAGGCTGGGTGTGGCGCTGCGGGAGGCGTATCCGGGCCGGAAGATCGAGGTGATCAACGCCGGCATCCCCGGCGCCGTGCCGAGCGCCATCTACGAGCGCCTCGAGGAACAGGGCGTGGCCCTGGATCCCGACCTGGTGGTGTTCGGCCCCGGGGCCGACACCGTGTTCCTGGACGAGCACACGGGCGCCGCGCCGCGGCGCATCTGGCTCTCCGACGAGGAGTACGCGGCGACCCTCACCGGCTACCGGGCCCTGGCGGAGGGGGCACTCCGGCTCGGCCGGACCCACGGCTTCTCCGTGGTCCTGGTCACCCCGACCATGAACTCGTTCTTCCTGCCCGACGGCGCCCTGTGGTCCGAGGAGCTGGTCCGCGTCGGCCAGGAGCACGGCGTCCCGGTGGTCGACACCTCGGCCCTGTTCCTCGCGGTCGAGGGGCAGGAGGGGCTGATGCTCGAGCCCGGGGAAGGCACTCAGCGCCTGGTCCGATATCGCGGAGGCGAGGGGAAGGTGCTGCTCGAGGTCCCCTTCGACGGCGCAGGCAATACCCGCCACGTGGCGCCCGAGATCTAC
>CAZITQ010000103.1:21901-30632 GCA_964542165.1 uncultured Rickettsiales bacterium | reverse complement strand
GTCGTCGCCCGTGTCGTCGTCCCCGGTGTCGTCGTCCCCGGTGTCGTCGTCCCCGCCGCAGTCCTCGAAGTCCGCGCCGTCGATGGCGCCGTCGCAGTCGTTGTCCACGCCGTCGAAGCAGTCCTCGATCGCGCCCGGATTCACACCCGGATCCTGATCGTCGCAGTCGTCGAGACAGGCGTTGTAGCCGTCGCCGTCCAGGTCCGGATCGTCGCCGGTGGCGGGTTCACAGTCGTTGTCGAGCCCGTCGCAGAGCACCTCGGTCAGCAGGGGACTCACGTTCGGATCCCCATCGTCACAGTCTCCGGCGCAGGCCAGGACCAGATCTCCGTCGGCGTCGACCTCGTCCGCCGGGATCACCTCGTCGCAGTCGTTGTCCAGCCCGTCGCACTGCTCGGGGTTGCCGGGATACACGTCGGGCTGGGCGTCGTCGCAGTCACCGGCGCACACGGTCACCCCGTCGCCGTCCAGGTCCGCGTCGTCGCCGGTGGCCTGGTCGCAGTCGTTGTCGGTCCCGTCACACATGATCTCGTTGGCGCCCGGGTTCACGTACTCGTCGGTGTCGTCGCAGTCCCCCTCGCAGGGCTTGAATCCGTCGTTGTCCGCGTCCTGGTCCTGGGGATCGAAGTTTCCGTCGCAGTCGTTGTCCGGGTGGACGTCGCAGACCTCCGGGGCGCCGGGGTACACGGCCGGGTTGTTGTCGGCGCAGTCGCCCTCGCAGGGCCGGAAGCCATCGCCATCCAGGTCCAGCTCGACGGCTGCCAGGGCGCCGTCACAGTCGGTGTCGATCCCGTCGCAGCCCTCGTCCGCGCCCGGGTAGACCATGTCGTCGAAGTCGTCGCAGTCCTGGGCCGCCAGGCTCAGGCCGTCCTTGTCGTAGTCCCACAGATGGGCCAGGTTGCCCCCGTAGATACCGAGATCCGGGTCCGTGCCGTCGTCATCCGCCCCGAGGGCCTGCACGGTACCGTAGTCGATGTAGGGCGAGCCCTGGGACAGGCGCAGGTCGTTGTCGAGATAGTCGTTGGCATTGGGGTCGTAGTTCACGAACGGGTAGGTGTGGGTCGCCAGCATCTGCGGGTAGGCAATCCCGACGATGCCCCCGCCATTGCTCCAGCCGATGTAGTCGGCGTAGATGGCCGCGAGGCAGTCGTGGGCGCCCATGTAGGGCTCGTAGGCCACGGCGTTGCCCATGCCGTCGTGGGCGATGTTGTTGAGCACCTCCAGCTCCCCGTCGCCGGGCATGGAGCACTTGATGACGAGACCGTCGGAGAACTCGGCGAACAGGTTGTGATGGGCCCAGATGTTCGGCGAGGACTCGATGGTGGCATCGAGCTCGATCTCCACCCCGGCGGTGAGGATGTTCATCATCGCGTTGTTGTGCAGCCAGAGCTGCGAGTTCGTCTGGCCCTCGTAGGCGTAGATCCGGAACCCGTAGTCCGCCCAGTACACGACGTTGCGTTCCAGGGTCACGTCGCTGCCCTCGTAGACCAGCAGGTCCACGGCGTCGTCGCAGGTGTCGAAGAGGTTGTCGCGGATCACGATCTGGACCACGTTGACCGCATTGGCGTCGGTTTGGATGTCGATGCCCCGGGTCAGGTTCTTGAACACACAATTCTCGATGGTGATCGACCCGCTGGCATTGATCGCCCCGATGCCCTTGTCGCCGCCGGCAAAGCCGATGTTCGCCACCTTGGAGCCGGGTCTCATCTCCAGCAGCGTCGCCGTGGGATTCGCGGTGGTGATCCGGGTGCGCGTGGGGGCCACCCCCTTGAGCTCCACACCCGCCGCCAGGGTGAGCCACACCTCCGAGTAGATCCCCTCGTCCACGTGAATCACGTCCCCCGGGGTCGAGGCGACCGCCACCGCACCGGCGATGGTCGGGTAGTCCTGGGGTACGTAGAAATCCGCCGCGCCGGCCGAGGGGGCTGTGGCGACGGCCGCGGCGAGGGCGATGGGGAGCAGGCATCGGAAAGCGACCCGGGCGATCATCGTTCGTCCTCCCGTGGGATTCTCAGAGGTGCACGGATCATACCCCGGGACGGTGGGGCGATGGGTCGTCCGGCGTCAGGGGCTCGCTTCCCAGCAGGCCACCTGGTGCCCCGGCGCGACCTCCACCAGCTCGGGGGCGGGGTCGGCGGCGCACCGCTGCACCGCTGCGGAGCATCGGGGTCGGAACGGACAGCCCGGTCCCGGGTCGGAATCGGCCGCGAGCGACTCGTCCCCCGTCGGCGCCTCGCCATCCCCGGTCGGCACCGAGTCCCGCAGCAGCCGCGTGTAGGGGTGCCGGGGAGCCTCGAACAGCGCTCCGGCGTCGGCCTGTTCCACGATCCGCCCCCGGTACATCACCGCCACCCGCCGGCAGAGGTGGCGGACCACCGCCAGGTCGTGGGAGATGAAGAGGTAGGCCAGGCCCTGGCTCCGCCGCAGGTCCGCCAGCAGGTTGAGGATCTGCGCCTGGACCGACACATCCAGGGCAGACACCGGCTCGTCGCAGACCAGGAACCGCGGCTCGAGCACCAGGGCGCGGGCGATTGCCACCCGCTGTCGCTGCCCGCCGGAGAAGTCGTGGGGGTAGCGGTCCAGGTGGTCGGCCTCCAGCTCCACCCGTTCGAGCATCCGTGCCGCCCGATCTCGGGCGTCGGCGCCCCGGGCCATCCCGTGGGCGATCAGGGGCTCGGCGAGCATCTGCCCGACCGTCATCCGGGGGTTGAGGCTGGTGTACGGATCCTGGAACACGGGCTGCATCTGCGGCCGGAGGGAGCGGAGCTCCCGGGCTCCCATCCCCACCAGCTCACGCCCGTCGAAGCGCAGGGATCCCTCGTCCGGCTCCACAAGCCGCAGGACGCAACGGCCGACCGTGGTCTTGCCGCTGCCGGACTCCCCCACCAGCCCCAGCGCCTGGCCCGCGTCCACGTCCAGGTCCACGCCGTCCACGGCCCGCACCTGGTCGACCACCCGGCCCAGCAGCCCCCGCCTCAGGGGGAAGGCCTTTCGCAGTCCACGCACCCTCAGCAGGGCCGACGTCACGGGATCTCCTCGAAGCGATGGCATGCGACCCGGTGGCCGATCCCCGCCTCTCGGAGGGGGGGCACGTCCGCCCTGCAGCGGTCGACCACGTGCTCGCAGCGGGGGTGGAATCGACACCCGTCCGGGAGATCCCGGGGGTCGGGGGGGCGGCCGGGGATCGCCGGCAGCCGCTCGGGCACCTCACCCTCGAGGCGTGGGCGGCCGGCGAGCAGGCCGCGGGTGTAGGGGTGCCGCGCGCCCCCGAGGAGGGCGGACGCGGGGGCGGTCTCCACCAGCCGGCCGGCGTACATCACCAGCACCCGGTCGACCACCGAGGCCACCACGTCCAGGTCGTGGCTGACCAGCAGCAATGAGACACCGCGCTCCCGCCGGATGCGGGCCAGAAGATTCAGGATCTGGGCCTGCAGGGTCACGTCGAGGGCCGTGGTGGGCTCGTCCGCGACCACCAGGGCGGGATCGCCGGACAGGGCGATGGCGATCATGGCGCGCTGACGCATACCGCCGGAGAGCTGATGGGGGTAGTCCCGGCCGCGCCGCTCGGCGTCGGCGAAGCCCACCCGGGCCAGCAACTCCACCGCCCGATCCCTGGCCTCACGTCGGGTCAGACGGGCGTGGGCGCGGATGCCTTCGGCGACCTGGTCGAGGACGGAGAACACCGGGTCGAGGGCCGCCGCGGGTTCCTGGAACACCAGGCCGATCTCCCCCCCGCGCACCGGCCGCAGCTGCCTCTCCGACAGGGTCAGCAGGTCCGTGCCCCGGAGGCGCACCTCTCCGTCCACGTAGCGCCCCGGGGGCTCGGGCACCAGGCGCAGCAGCGCCAGGGCCGTCGCGGACTTGCCCGACCCGGACTCGCCCACCAGGCCCACCGCCTCCCCCTCGTCCACCTGGAAGTCCACGCCGTCCACCGCCCTCGCCGGTCCACCGGGGGAGTCGAACTGGATCCGCAGTCCGCGGACCGCCAGCAGGGGTTCGGCCATGGGTCCACCCAGGGTAGATCAGGTGGCGCGGGCGCGGGGGGACATCCGGATCCCCGGACCGTCGCAAACCGGTTGTACGGGAGGCCTGTTTCCCCTACAGTAGTCCGTCCAACACGCCCGGTGGGGGACCTTGATCGACAGCTGCCCACCGGCTTTGCCAGGAGGGATCTGAAATGGAAGACGCCGCTGCTGCCGGAATGGGAATCGTGATGCTGTTGGTGAGCATCGTCGCCGTACTGGTCGGCCTGCTCATCGCACTGATTCCGATCATCGCGATGTTCAAGATCTACGGGAAGGCCGGAAAGCCCGGCTGGGCGGTGATCGTGCCGATCTACAACGTCATCGTGCTGCTGGAGATCGTGGGCCGGCCCCTGTGGTGGATCGTGTTGATGATGATCCCGGTCTGCAATCTCATCGTGGCGATCATCGTCGCCATCGACATGGCCAAGTCCTTCGGCAAGGGGGCGGGCTTTGGCATAGGGCTCGCGTTCTTCCCCTACATCTTCTACCCGGTCCTCGGGTTCAGCTCCGCCCAGTACGTGGGCCCCGCCGCAGGTGGCGGCGGCTACGACGCGTACTAGGAGCCTGCCTTCATCGACAGCGCCAGTCGTACGGATCCGGCGCGAATCCGTCGTAGCAGCACCGGCACGAGTACGGCCGGGGGAGCACCCCCCAGCTCACCAGCTGCTCGTGGAACCCGTACCGCAGGGTCATGCGCGCGGTCGCCCGGGTCTCCGCGTCGAATGACGTGTAGTTGACGTGGCTGCCGACCTCGCGGCCGATCCCGGTGGCCGCGCGGTCGTCGCGGTAGGTGTAGCCGCGGCCCCGGGACGACAGGGCGTCGGCCTCCGCCGCACCTGCCGCGGGGGCGTCCGCCGACGAGCCACGCTTGGACCGGGACTCGGACTCCTCGGCGCTCGAGCCGTCCCAGTCGTCCCAACCACCGCTCTTTCGGCTGGGGCGATCCCAGCCGGGCTCGATGTACACCGGCGGCGGGCTGTAGCTGCGCTTCTCTCGATAGGCGACGATCCGGATGCGGCCGGCGTCCGAGGTGTCCCCCGTCCACCTCGAATACGACTGGTCGGCGGTGGTGAAGTAGAAGCGACGCGAGCTGTCCATCCCCGTCTGCCAGCCCGAGATGGTGGCCTGCTGGTAGGGCTCCAGCACCCACCGCGGCCCGCGGGAGGGGGAGGTGTCGCTGGCGTCGATGGTGTTCAGCCCGTCCACGGACAGGTGGACCGCCAGGCGGTAGCCCGAGTCGTTGGTGAGCTGGATCGCATACTCGCAGCCGTCCCGCGCCTCGACGTAGGTGGTGCCCAGGTGGCTGTACTCGGTGGCCCGGGAGCCGCAGACCAGCACCTCGGCGCGCAGTCCGTTGTCCGAGGCGGCGAGCGCCGGAAGGGTGACCCCGAGGGCCAGGGCGACGGGGATCAGGGCGCGGACGAATGCGCGGGTCATGCGGCACCTCCTGCACACCTCGGACAGCACGGTCCCCGGTTGGTTCCCCCTTTTTTTTTGGTCGCCGGGCGAAATGCCGCCCCGGGCCGCTGCGTAGGGACGGGTATCGCAACCCGATGAGTAGCGGAAAGGAACACACCATGGCTTCCAACGGTGGAGGATTCTTCGATCGACTGGCGAACCTGTGGACCGGCTTCTGGAGCCTCTGGATCGGCGGGCACGAGCGCCGCAACCCCGAGGTGGTGTACGTCTCGGCGATCAACGGCCGGGTCCGGCAATACAAGGAGCTCAAGAAGGCCGTCGCCAACATCATCTACCTGCGCAACAAGCTGACCAAGGAGCTCGAGGTCAAACAGGCCGAGCTCAAGGAGGTCTCCCAGCAGATCCCGGTGGCGGTGGACGAGGGGGAGGACGACGTTGCCCTCCACCTCATCGAGCGCAAGGACACCCTCAACGCCGAGATCGGGGGCATCCAGGCCGAGCTGGAGAAGACCTCCAACGAGGCCGAGGACGCCAAGCAGTCCCTGCTGGCCTTCCAGTCCCAGATCGAGAAGCTCAAGCAGGAGAAGGAGCAGATGCTGGCGCGGCAACAGAATGCCCAGGCCCGCATCAAGATCCAGGAGACCCTGTCCGGGCTGAGCATGGACGCCGACATCCAGGCCCTGGACAACGTGCGCGCCCACATCGGCAAGCTCCAGGCCCAGGCCGACATGGGCAGCGAACTGGGGGACTCCTCCCTAGACTCCAAGCTGCGCAAGATCCGCGGCAAGGCCTCCACGGCCGCGGCGCGGGCCCAGCTCACCGCCATCAAGAAGGCCCGCGCGGCGAGCCAGCAGCAGGCCCTGGTGGCCAAGGCGATCTAGTGCCCCGGAACCGAAGTCCCCTCACACCCACAACGGCCCTGACACCCTCTGGCGGCGTTGCTCATCGGTCACCTACATCGGAGTAGGCTCCCTCTTCGCGCCTTGCCAGATGGCGCCATGCCTCGCTGTGGACTGCAAACGGACTTCAGTTCCGGGACACTAGGCGTCAGGCGCCGACGCGTCGGGACGCTGGCTTCAGGCGTCAGGCATCGGACAAATGCGGGCTGTCTCTGGCAGCGTCGTCACTGGAGGAAGGTGGTTTCCGGATCGGATGTCGAGCGTCAGCGAGACGACCTCTTCGCCTGATGCCCGACGCCTGAAGCCTGAAGCCTCCTCGTTTCCCACGGCGTCAGGCGTCGGGCCTTCGGCGTCGGGTTGCGATCATCCGATCCGCAGCCCGGCGCCTGGCGCCACGGCGGTCACCTTGCCTGTCCTGGGTTCTGTCGTATACTGCCGACGCTTTACGAAAATCCCGACGCAACCGCGGCACAGCTCTCGCCCGATTTTTCCGGGCGCTGGCCGCGATGGAGAGGACGCGACATGGCATCCGACGGCGGTGGCTTCTTCGACCGGCTGGGCAACCTCTGGAGCGGCTTCTGGAGCCTTTGGATCGGCGGCGCCGAGAAGAAGAATCCCGAGGCGGTCTACGAGGCGGCGATCAACGAACGGGTCCGTCAGTACAAGCAGCTCAAGAAGGCGGTCTCCAACATCATCTATCTGCGCAACAAGATCACCAAGGAGCTCGAGGACAAGCAGAAGGAGCTCAGGGAGATCACCCAGCAGATCCCCATCGCGGTGGACGAGGGCGAGGACGAGGTCGCCCTGCATCTGATCGAGAAGAAGGACACCCTCACCGGGGAGATCGAGCAGCTGCAGGCGGATCTGGAGAAGACCGCGGGCGAGGCCGAGGAGGCCAAGAACTCGCTGGTCGCCTTCCAGGCGGAGATCGACAAGCTCAAGAAAGAGAAGGAGGCGATGCTGGCCCGCAAGGAGAATGCCCAGGCCCGCATCAAGATCCAGGAGACGCTGTCGGGCATGAGCACCGACGCCGACATCAAGGCGCTCGAGAACGTCCGCGAGCACATCGGCAAGATGCAGGCCCAGGCCGACATGGGCGCCGAGCTCGGCGACTCCTCCCTGGACTCCAAGCTCAAGAAGATCAAGGCCAAGGCCTCGACCTCCGCCGCCCGCGAGCAGCTCGAAGCCATCAAGAAGGCCCGCGCCGCCCAGGCCGAGGGTGCCGCGAAGAAGAACCTGTAGGCATCAGGCGGCAGGTCCGAACGTCCCCACAGCGTCGTCCTGCGCGCTGCAAACCCTACTTCTGCTTCACCTTTGCGCCTTTGCGCCCTGGCCGGAGGCTCTTCCTGTTCCGGATCGGATGTCGAGCGCCAGCGAGACGTCCCTATCGCCTGACGCCTGACGCCTGACGCCTGACGCCTGACGCCTGACCCCGCTTCCTCCCTAGCCCACGTACTTCGTCCCCGCCAGCTTCTCCGGATCGGTGAGGATGTCCACGCCGTCCCTGGTGACCAGGATGGTGTGCTCGTACTGGGCGGAGAGCTTGCCGTCGCGGGTCTTGACGGTCCAGCCGTCGCGGAGCCGGCGGGTCTCCCAGACGCCGAGGTTGATCATCGGCTCGATGGTGAAGGTCATGCCGGGCTTCATGCGGCGGTGGTCGTCCCCGGCATCGTAGTGCGCGACCTGGGGCTCGGCGTGGAACTCGCGGCCGATGCCGTGCCCGCAGTACTCGCGGACCACCGAGCAGCCCTGGGACTCGGCGTAGGGCTGGATCGCGCGGCCGATGTCGGAGAACCGGGCCCGGGGACGGCACTGGGCGATGCCCAGGCGCAGGCACTCCCGGGTGACCTCCATCAGGCGACTGGCCTCCGACGAGACCCGACCCACCGCAAAGGTCCGGCTGGTGTCACCGTGAAACCCGCCGAGGCGGGCGGTCACGTCCACGTTGACGATGTCCCCGTCCTTGAGCACCTGCTTGCGGCTGGGGATGCCGTGGCAGACCACCTCGTTGATGCTGGTGCAGATGGACTTGGGGAATCCCCGGTACTTGAGCGGGGCGGGGTAGGCCCCGTGCCCGAGGATGAACTCGTGGCAGATCCGATTGAGGGTCTCGGTGTCGGTGCCCGGGACCACATGGGGCGCCGCGTGCTCCAGCGTCGCGGCCGCCAGCAAGCAGACCTCGCGCATGGCCTCGATCTCGGCCCTGTTCTTGACCTCGACTCCCCGCAACTGCCCGGGCCAGCCCATCACGCCTCGCCGCCTCCGCCTCCCTGACCGTCCTTGCCCCTGCCCCGGCGCCGCCCGCGGGCCGTCGGAAATCCCACAGCCGCAACCCCCCCCCCCCCCCCCCGGGGGCCCGCCCCCCCCCCCCCCCCCACCCCCCCTCAC
>CAZITQ010000103.1:11427-21891 GCA_964542165.1 uncultured Rickettsiales bacterium | reverse complement strand
GGGGGGGGCACGTCCGCGGTCGCGCCGGCCGCCGTCGCGCCGGCCGCCGTCGCGGCGACCCCGCCCCCGTCCACGTCCCCCACCCCGGCCCCCGCCGAAGGCCGCGCCTCCGCGCCGGGGCTGACGCTGCTGGTCGGACTCGTCGAACTCCTCGCCCCGGGCCTCGGCAGCCCGTCGGCGAGCGTCCATCCGCGACCAGATGAAGAACCCCCTCAGCGCAGCGGCGATCAGGCGGTCCCCGTCCTTGCGGTCCCTGAGGCCCCGCGCCATGTCCAGGTAGCTCTCCCAGGCCATCCGCTGCATGGCGTCCTCGAGCTCGCCCACGTGGCGCTCGGCCCACAGGGCCTTGGCGTCCTCCAGCGACGGCAGCTCCTTGACCTCGAACTCGATGCCCCAGGTCCGCTCCAGGATCCCGCGGCAGTTGAGCTCCCGGCCCGACATCAAGCTGATGGCCGTGCCGGTCTTTCCGATGCGGGCGGTGCGGCCGACCCGGTGGAGGTAGATCGCCGGATCCTCGGGCAGCGAGTAATTGATCACGTGGGTCAGATCGCTGACGTCGATGCCGCGGGCTGCGATATCCGTGGCGATCAGGAAGCGGATCTCGCCCCGCTTGATCCGCCCCATCACCCGCTCCCGGGCCTTCTGGGTCAGGTCCGAGCTGATGAACTCGGCGTCGATGCCCTGGCGGGACAGGAACGCCCCGAGCATGGCGGCGTCATCCCGGGTGTTGGTGAAGACGATCCCGGCCTCCGGGGTCTCCATCTCCAGGATTGACATCAGCTGCCGCGGCTTGGGGTAGTCGCCGCTGGTCTCGTAGAGCACGTGGTCGACGCCCTCGACCGTACGGGTGTCGGTGGACAGGAAGATCTGCTCCGGCTCCCCGGCGAAGGTCTCGATCAACCGCTTGAGATCCTCCTCGACGGTGGCGGAGAACAGCAGCATCTGCATGCCGTCGGGCACGTTCTGCAGGATGTTGCCCACGTCCTCGAGGAAGCCCATCGAGAGCATCTCGTCCGCCTCGTCGAGGCAGGCCATCTGGCACTTCGACAGGTCCATGTTGCCGCGCCGGATGTGGTCGAGCACGCGGCCGGGCGTGCCCACGACGATCTCGGCGCCGTCGCGCAAGGCGTCCGCCTGGGGGCCCAGACCCACACCGCCGTAGACCGGGACCACGCTGACGTCCCGGTGGGCCGCCAGCTTCTCGGTCTCCGCGGCCACCTGCAGGGCGAGCTCCCGCGTGGGAGCCAGCACGATCGCTCGCACCTCGCGGGCGGCGTCCTCGATGCGCTCGAGGATCGGGATCGCGAAGGCCGCCGTCTTGCCGGTTCCGGTCTTGCTGCGCACCAGCAGGTGATTGCCGGTCAGCAGCTTGGGGATCGCCTGGGTCTGGACCTGGGTCGGGTCGGTGTACTCCATCTCGGCCAGAGCCTTCAGGAGGGGCTCGGACAGCCCCAGGGCGGCCCAGTCGACCTCACTGTCGAAGACCTCGCCGGACTCCGTGGCCTCGATATCGTCCGCCGTGTCTCCGCCTTCGTCGGCGGCGGCGGTGGGAAGATGCTCGTCTACGTCGCTCACGTGTGCGCTCCTGCTTCCACGGGGAAGGGATCGGGTTGCGTCGGGCTCAGCCACCGGATCCGGTGATGAGGTGGAACTCGACCCGGCGGTTGATCACACGACCGTCCGGGGTGTCCTCCTCGATGGGTCGCGTCTCGCCGTAGCCGATGGCCACCAGGCGTCGCGTGGAGATGCCCTGGGAGATGAGGTAGTTCATCACCGACTCGGCTCTCCGCTGGCTCAGATCCAGGTTGTAGTCGTCGTCGCCTTCGGCGCTGGCGTGTCCCTGGATCTCGAGGCAGATGTCCTCGTACTTGTTGAGGGTGGCGGCAGCGTCGTCGAGCACCGTGTAGCTCGACGGCTTGAGCTCGTCGCTGTCCACCTTGAAGTTGATGCCCCGGATCACGCCCACGATCTTGGTGAGGTTGCGCGGCACCTCGTCCGGGCAGCCGTCCTCGTCCTCGTAGCCGTTGGCGTTCTCGGGGTCGTTGGGGCAGACGTCGTCCCCGTCCAGCACGCCGTCGAAGTCGTTGTCGGTCTCCGGACATCCGTCCACGTCCTGGAACCCGTCCTCGTCCTCGGCGTGGTTGGGGCAGTCGTCGTCCTCGTCCGGGAATCCGTCGTGGTCGTTGTCGAACTCGGGGCAGCCGTCCTCGTCGTCGAAGTCGTCCAGGTCCTCGGGGGTGTCGGGGCAGCGATCGTACTTGTCGGGCACCCCGTCCCGGTCGTTGTCCTCCTCGGGACAGCCGTCGTCGTCGTGGTAGTAGTCGAAGTCCTCGGGGAGGTTGGGGCAGTCGTCCTCCCAGTCCAGGAAGGTGTCGTTGTCGTTGTCCTCTTCCGGGCAGCCGTCCCAGTCCTCGAAGTCGTCGAAGTCCTCGGGCACGTCGGGGCACTCGTCCACCTTCGACGGGATGCCGTCGCCGTCCGGATCGTCGGGCGGACCGCCGATCAGCGCGAAGATCCCGGCGGTGATCGACAGGTTGTCCCAGGTGTCTCGAAGCATGTCACCGACGACCACCGCCTCCTCCGCGGTCGCGGGGCCGATGATCATCGTGTAGCGGGCGTCGATTCGCATGCCGAGGCGGCTGATGAACAGGATCTTGACTCCGCCACCCGCGTCCCACGCGAAGTCGGTGTCGGGATTCTTGGGCTGGAAGTCGGCCTCGGTGCCTGCCCCCTCGGCTGTGCGCTTGATCTGCAGGTAGCGCATGCCCACCCCCGCAGAGAGGTAGGGCACGGCGGGCCATTTTCCCAGGTGGAAGATGAGGTCCATCTTGGGCAACAGCACGTGGGCCGAACGCTGGCGCTGGTGGGTCAGGGTCGGCACGTAACGTACGGCGGCCTCGAGTCCGACGAACTCGTTGAAATTGAACCCTATGCCGCCGCCGAAGATCCCGTTGTTGCGGAAGTTCTCCTCCTCCTGGAAGAAGATATGGTACCCCCCGAAAGCCTCGACCGACACCGAACGCGGCTTGATCCCCGGGATGGCCCAGTACCGCGCCGAGGCCGTGGTGGGGGCCAGCGCCATCAGCACCAGCACCGCGGCGAAGGCAGGCATACGCGACCGCGGGCTCATCGTCTCGTCCTTCCGTTCACGACGCGTGGAGGTATAGCCAGTCCAGGCATGGAACACAATCCTGGGCTACCATCCCCACGTGCGCAAGGGCTCTATTGTACGTGTGATCGCGCTGTTCTCGCTCGCCGCAGCGGCGGGGGCCGGGGGCTGCCAGGACCCGGTCGAACCCGGCATCGAGCACGTGATCGACGGACGTTTCGCCCGCTGGCCCGGGGGGGACGCGACCGAAGGCGACGCGTGGCGGCTGGACGGCGAGGCGGAGCTGGCCGTCCCCTCGGCCGAGGGACACCTCCGCATCCGAGCCTCCGGAGACGAGCCGGCGGGCGCGGTCACCCTGGTCCCCGTCCCCCCCCACGAGCCCCTGCGGTTCTCCATGCGCCACCGCGGGGGAGCCGGCCGCCTGGAGCTGTGGCTCGACGACGGAGGCGAGCCGCTGGTCGCGGAGCTCCCGCCCGGCGATCGCTGGGCCGAGCTGGAGGCCGATCTGATGGCCTCGCGGGACGGCGTCCGCCTCAGGATCCTGGACGACGCAGGCGACGGCCGAGCGCTCCGGGTGGACCAGGTGCGGCTGGTGGAACCGTCCGCCGGGGATCGCGCCGGTGAGCCGCCGATCCGGATCCTCGTCGTGGTCCACGCCGAGAACGACGTGGGAACCGAGGACCGGTACTGGGACCGTCGCCAGACGCTGGCTGAGACCGCCGAGCTGGCCGAGGCCCACGGCCTGAGCCTGACCGTCCTGATCTCCGGAGGCTACGCCGAGTGGGCGGTCTGGCTGGAGGACCAGGCGTTCTACGACGACCTGATGGCCCGGGGACACGAGCTGGGGACCTACGTGTTCCCCGTCTACCACGAGGCGCACCTGGACTGGGAGCAGGGCAACATCTTCGAACCGGGCATGGCGGACCGGGAGTGGGCCGATCACGCGGGTTGGGTCGATCAGCTCATCGGCGAGGACGCCAACCGCTGCGTGTGCGCGTACGCCCCCGCCGCGGAGATGCCGAGGTTGATGGCCGAGCACGGCTTCGACGTGGACCTGGCCTCGGTGGCGGTGAACCACGAGGACGGCAACTCCCGCGAGTCGGTGGCCTGGGGCTACCTGGGCCATCACCCCCACCACCCCTTCCGCCCCGCGGACCTGGCCGAGGACGGCAAGGAGTACGCCGGGGATCCCACGGCCGGCTACGTGAGCATCGGTCACGCACCCCAGGTGGGCCGCGGCGACGCCCACGGCACCCCCAGCACGGTGGAGGACTACCAGCGCATCTTCGGCCTGCTGCTGGACCGCTGGCAGGCCCACGCCGCCGCTCTCACGGGCGACGACGGCGACCGGGTCTGGGTCTTCGGCGTCCTCCACAATCTCAAGCAGGGGGACACCCTCGGCGACGACCTCGCCGAGTTCCTGGACCACCTGGATTCGGTCGCCCTGGAGGCCTCCACCGAGGACGGCGCCCCGGTGGCGACCGGGGCCACCGCGAGCCAGGTCCACGGGGAGTTCGTGGCCTGGGAGGCGGACCATCCGGGCGATCCCGGGTTCTCGTTCACCTTGCCCCCCTGATCCGAAAGGGTGGAGAATGGACCCGAGACGTCCCAGGATCAGGCAAAGGGAGGTGACGGCATGCCCGAGAAGCTGCGTGTGCGCGACGTGATGAGCAGCGATCTGATCACCCTGGACGAGGAGGAGACCCTCGATCTGGTGGAGCAGGTGATGCGGCTGGGCCGCGTGCGGCACCTCCCGGTGACCGACGGCGGGTCGCTGGTGGGCCTGGTCACCCACCGGGATCTGCTGCGGGCCTCCATCAGCGCCCTGGCGGACATCGGCGAGGACGAACGCCAGGAGCTGCTGTCCCAGGTCAAGGTCAAGGAGATCATGAACCGGGAGATCCGGACGGTCCCGCCGACGCTGCCCCTGGACAAGGCGGCGGCGATCCTGCTGGAGAATCGCTTCGGCTGTCTCCCGGTGGTCGAGGACGGAGAGAAGCTCGTCGGGATCCTCACCGAGGCCGACTTCCTGCGCTTCTCGATGACCCTGATCAAGCGGCTGGAGGAGCTGGAACAGGCCCCCTGAGCGTCGTCAGCGCCTCCCCTTCCGCCGCGCCTCCCACAGCGAACTCAGTTCGTCCACGGCTAGGCGGTGCAGATCCGCCAGCGTCAGCACCGTGGACTCCACGTCCGGGGCCTTGGGAGATCCCTTGTTGAGGATCTTGTGCGACTGGTGGAGGAACCACCCGCCGTGCATCCCCACCTCCCGCATCGTCTTGCCCGCGGGTTGACCCCGGGCCGCCAGTTCCGCCCTGCGGACCCGGGACGCGAGGCCGTCCAGCGTCAGACGACCCAGGGGGCCGTCCCGCCGGAGGGTGAAGGCCACGTGCCCCTGGGGCAGGTAGCGCACGACCAGCAGGTCCGCGCCCACGTATCTGCCGGCCCTCGCGGCGGCGGAGCTGGAGCTCTCCATGGCCAGGACCTGGGCCCCGCCCACCTCGTGCCGGAGCCCCTGCTCGGCGTCGGCGAGGGCGTCGTACCAGGCCTTCTCGCTGGCGACGATGGCGTCGAGGACCGGCTCGATGGCCCGGTAGACCGCCTCGCCGTCGTCCGGGTGTAGACGATTGAGGCCGTCGATGATCGCCGGGATCGCCATGGCGTGATCCACCGGATCCCGGGACCGGATGGACTGGCCCTTGAGATCCTGGCGAGCACAGAAGGTCAGCAGCTTGTCCAGCTCGGGCAGCTGCCGGACCCCCAGGTGTTCCGCCACCAGCTCGGACGCCGACGCCTCCAGGTCTCCGCTGCCGGGAACGTCCGCCCGGGGGTGGTTGTCGAATCGCCCACCGCCCAGGTCGACGACCAGGTCGCCCAGGGCCTCCAGCGCCTCGGGGCCCCCGGCGGCCTCCACCGCGGCCGGCGTCTCGAAGCGGAGGGGACAGCTGCCGCTCCCGGGGCACAGCTCGCCGCCGTACCGCCGCAGGAGGTAGACGCTGACCAGGGCATCCAGATCGGGCGAGGGGTGGGTGACGATGGCCCGCGCGTCTTCGGGCGGGCTCACTCGGGCTGCCTCTCGAAGGTGGCGGTCCCCAGCTCCGTGCGGAGCTCGTCGTCGATGAAGGCCAAGAAGGCGTCCACGATGTCCGCCGACCAGCGGCACCCGCGGCCCTCACGCAGGATCTCCAGCACGTCCTCGAGCCCCATGGGCTGGCGGTAGTGGCGCTCCTGGGTCAGGGCGTCGAACACGTCGGCGATGCCGATCAGCTGTCCGCTCCGCGGAAAATCCTCCCCCTCCAGGCCGAAGGGGTACCCCTTGCCGTCCAGCCGCTCGTGGTGGGTGGCGGCGATGAAGGCCAGGTCCTCGAGGCCTTCGGGAAAATGGATCCGCTCGAGGATGTCGTGGGTCAGTCGGGGATGGGTGCGGATGTTGCGAAACTCCGACGTGGTGAGCTTGCCCGGCTTGCGCAGCACCTCGTCGTCGATGCCGATCTTGCCGTAGTCGTGGAGCAGCCCGGCCCAGTAGATGCGCTTGCACTCCTCGGCGCTCCACCCCAGGCGCTCGGCCACCCGCCGGGCGTAGCCGGCGACCCGCGAGGAGTGGCCCGCGGTCAGGCCGTCCCGGGCGTCGATGCTGGCCGCCAGCACCTCCATCAGGCTCTCGAGCATCTGCTCCTGCTCGGTGAGCAGGTACAGGGACTCGAGGATCAGGCCCACCTGCCGTCCGACCGCGAGCAGGAACTCCAGGGACTCCTGGTCATAGGGGGTCTGGATCGTCAGGGTGTCCAGGTAGATCGCCCCCCAGGTGCGCTCGGTGGAGGACACCGGCGCCACCATCACCGACCGGACGGCCTGGAAGGCCAGGGTCTGGGACTCGGGGAGGGTCTGGTCGGTGGAGGCGTCCCGGCTCACCAGGCCCACCTGGTCCCTCATCACCAGCCCGGTGAGCACCCTCGAGGGCTGGAACGTCCCATCGGGTTCCCTCGCCACCCGGGTCGCGAGCGCCTGGGCCTTGCGCTGGCCCGGCTCGCGGATGATCACCGCCGCACGTTCGGCGGGCAGCTGGTCGAGGATGGTGTCCAGCACCAGCTCGAACACCTCCTGCTTGTGCCGCGAAGCGGTCAGCGTGGCGCCGAGCTCGTACAGGCTGGCCAGACGTCCGGCCGGCGCGGCGTCCACGCCCCGGGTCGCCGTGTCTGCCAGCACGTAGCGTGACTGGTCCAGGTCCAGGCGGCGCAGGATCTCCGTACCCGCCGTCGGTTTGAGTTCGAGCGAGTCGTCACTGGGATCCACCCGCTCGAGCTTCAGGGCGTGCCCCGTCGGCGTCCCCAGATGGACCCAGTGGCCCAGGGGCAGGGCCGTCCGGACCACGCTCGCGCCGTCCAGGAAGGAGCCCGAGGTGCTCTTGAGGTCCTCGTAGATCCACCCGCTGCCGAAGCGCTGCATGCGCCCGTGCTTGCGGGACACGAACTGGCTGCCGATGCACACGTCGCTGGTGCTGGCGCGCCCGATCTCCACCGAGTCCCCCTGGACCGGGTAGACCGTCTCCCGACCCTGGCGGTCCCGGTGCACGATCACGAAGGGGATGGGCTTGTTCTCGGCCATGTTCGCTTCCGAGGATGGTAGCCCCGCGCTGTCGCGCGGTCCACTCCCCCGCGGTCGCTCAGCGTCTTCGGGTGAGGCGGGCGCGGAGCATGGCGAGCCCCGCCGCCGGAGCCAGGCGCCAGCCGAGCTTCTCGAAGGTCGGCGCCGGCCGCCGGTAGCGGGGGTTGGGCGCCAGCTGCAGGGCTCCCTGGGGGCAGGCGTCCACGCAGTTGCCGCACCCGATGCACCGCTGGGGGAGGAAGCTGTGGACCTTGCGCTCCACCCGGTGGGCGCGGGTGCCGCAGGCGGGCCGGCAGAGGCCGCAGTGGTCGCACCCCTGCTCGTCGACCGCCAGCAGGTGGCGCGCCGGCGCGATCCATCGCTGCCCCTCCCACTCGTTGACCAGCTCCAGCATGTGGCAGCAACACTCGCAACAGGTGCAGATCACGTTGGGGCTCTCGGGAGCCACGTTGCCGGTCAAGAACACCAGCCGCTGCTCGCGCCGCCGGTCGATCACGTCGCACATCTCGTCCCGGGTGATGCGCCGGCCGCGGCCCCGGTCGACGGAGGCCCGGGCGAAGTCGCCGAAGATCAGGCAGCCGTCCTCGGGTTCGCCGCGCCGGCAGCGGTGGCCGGTCATGCGCCGGGAGTGGCGGCACTGGCAGACGTTGAGGACGCCGTACTGCTCGTGGGCATCCATCATGGCCAGCAGGGCGTCGTCGTCCAGCACCCGGCTGCGGGTGTCCAGATCCCGCCCGATGGGGATCTCCCGCGGGCTCCTGCCGGTGGCGGGGACGGACCTCAACGCCGAGAGCCGTGTGCTGGTGTAGGCCCTGGCGTACCCGGTGCCGAAGAGCTCCTCGAACAGCTCGGCGTAGGTCCGGTACCACTCGTCGTCCCCGCCCCCCATGAGCAGGTACTCGAACATACCCGGGACGATGGGCAGCAGCATGTACCCCGTGCGACCCCGGTAGATCGTGGCCTTGTCGGCCATGCCGTCCAGGAGGGGCTGGACCGCCTCGGGGACGCGGTGCAGCCGGCGGGCCACGTCCTCCACCGGGCGCTGGCGGTAGGGCCGCAGCTGCAGGGCGACCTCGGCCTCCGCTGACGTGAACAGGTGGGCGATCAGGCGGTCGACGCCCTCGCCCGGGGGGGGACCCAGCAGCCAGACGCTGGTGAACTTCCGGGCGAGCGCCCGCTGGGTGTCGGAGATCGGGGGGTCGACGGGCGGCGCGGGCATCGGCGATTCAGGGTAGCCGGGAGGCCGGTCCCGCGCGAGCCGAATCCACCCCGCATCCCTTGACAGGTGCCCACCGTCTTGAGATCAGGACCCCCGAGATCGGTGGCCCGGCCGCCGTCGACCGGAGGTTCCATGGACCACGACGCCATCGTTCAGCGCATCGCCGACCAGGTCCGGGCGGCCCATCGCCACGGCAAGCCGGTGGAGTTCGCCAAGGGTTCCGTGTCGCACCTCGTGCCCAATCCCTATCGGGAGGAGGGGGAGATCCCCAAGGTCGACCTGAGCGGCCTGGAGCGGGTGCTGTCCATCGATCCCGAGGCCATGACCTGTACTGCCGAGTCCGGGGTCACCTTCGAGCGACTGCTGGAGGAGACCCTGAAGCACGGGCTGGTGCCCTACACCGTGTCCGAGCTGCGCGAGATCACCATCGGTGGGGCGGTGTCCGGCTGCTCGGTGGAGTCCGAGTCCTACCGCTACGGCGGATTCCACGACTCCTGCCTGGAGTACGAGGTGGTGACCGGGACGGGCGACGTGCTGATCTGTTCCCCGGAGAAGGACGGCGACCTGTTCCACATGTTGCACGGGAGCTACGGCACCCTCGGGATCCTCACGAAGCTGACCTTCAAGCTCCACCCGGGCAAGCCCTTCGTGCGGGTCGAGAACCGGCTACACGACTCCTTCGAGGCCTTCTGGGCCGACTGCCTGGAGCGCTGCGAGACCGGGGACTACACCTTCGTGGACGGGATCATCCATGGTCCCGACAGGTGTGTGCTGTGCCTCGGCGAGTTCGTGGACGACGCCGACGAGCCGTCGGACTACACGGGCACCCAGATCTACTACAAGAGCACCGCGGTCAAGCCCACGGACGTGATGACCACGGACCAGTACTACTTCCGCTACGACACCGAGTGCCACTGGCTCACCCGCACCGCCCCCGGCTTCGAGAATCCGCTGTTCCGCAAGGCGCTCGGACGCTGGTTCCTGGGCTCGACCAACCTGATCCGCTGGTCCCAGCGCATGCGCCGCCCCCTGCGGCTGATCAAGCGGCGGCCGGACGTGGTCGTCGACGTGTTCATCCCGAGCCAGCGTTTCGCCGAGTTCTTCGACTGGTACGCCCACGAGTTCCGCTTCTACCCCCTGTGGATCGTCCCCTACCGGATGCCCGAGGTGTACCCGTGGGTGGCGGACGAGCACGTCGACCGGGTCGGGGAGACCTTCGTCA
This sequence comes from uncultured Rickettsiales bacterium, assembly GCA_964542165.1. Classification (GTDB taxonomy): domain Bacteria; phylum Myxococcota_A; class UBA796; order UBA9615; family CAYRNR01; genus CAYTBN01. The sequence goes on along the minus strand of CAZITQ010000103.1, from coordinate 11,739 downwards.
TCGACGCGGCGATCTACGGCAAGGCCAACCGGGATCCGAACGTGGACTTCTCCGAGGTCCTCGAACGCAAGGTCCACGAGCTGGCGGGCACCAAGACCCTCATCTCGCGCAACCACTACGACGAGGACACCTTCTGGTCGATCTACAGCAAGCCGAGGTACGAGGCTGCCAAGGCGAGGCTGGATCCGGACGGGGTGTTCGGGGGGCTGTACGAGAGGTTTGCGCCGGAGAAATACGGGTAGCTCGGAACCGGACTCAAGGCCGCCTTCGACGCTACTCGTACAGCTGATCCCAAACCCCCGGAGTCCACCC
>CAZITQ010000103.1:0-11327 GCA_964542165.1 uncultured Rickettsiales bacterium | reverse complement strand
ACGAGGAGGCGCCCCGAAGCGCCCAAAATGACGGTCACTCGGCCGCTGCCACTCGTCGCCCCCCAAACCGCCCCCCTGACCCCGGAGCTTCGACCGAAGGCCCCGACTGGAGGGAGCCGATGCCGAGTCCGAAGGCCGCCTTCGACGCTACTCGTACAGCTGATCCCAAACCCCCGGAGTCCACCCCGGAACGCCGGGACCGACGAGGAGGCGCCCCGAAGCGCCCAAAATGACGGTCACTCGGCCGCTGCCACTCGCCGCCCCGAAGCGCCCCCACGCCCCGGTGCTACTACAGGGTCCCGACTACTCGGTCTCGGTCTCGGTCTTGGACTCGGTCGCGGTCGCGGTGGGGCGGCCATCCGCCTCGGCCTTCGGTCCCTACGGAAACGTCACCGGCATATCCTGCATTTCCACCCCCGCGTGGACCTTCAGCGGGGCGGTGACCTCGCCGGAGAGGTGGTGCCATGCGTGGACGGTGTAGGTGCCGTCGGGGACGCCGGAGAGGTAGAACTTGCCCTCCCAGTCGGTGACCCCGCAGTACCCGTGTTCGCACACCAGGATGAAGGCGACCTCCCAGGGGCGGAGCATCGACTGGACGCGGACCAGGCCGGCCTTGTCGAGGGTCACGGTGTGGGTCGCTGCCGTGTACTGGTAGGTGTTCATGGCCTCGAGCGAGACGTGCTCGAGGACGGTCTGCTGACCGGCATCCAGCAAGGTGATCCGCAGGACCTCGGGGGAGTAGAGGTAGTTCTCGACCGTCAGGGTCGAGCCCACCCCGGCCACCGACACGTGGGGCCACAGGGAGCAGCCCCCGTTGGACAGGGAGACCGAGGTGGCGTAGGTCGACATCCCGGACGAGACCCCTTCGAGCCAGACCAGGGCGTCCGGCACGCCGGTGGGCCCGCCACCGGAGCTGTAGGGCCACACCGTGTCCCCGCAGATCTGGCGGTCGCGGAACACCCTCACCTCCGGCGAGGGGACGTTGGTGGGCGAGGTCACCTGCACGTTGAACGAGCGGGCGGGGGATGGGAAGGCGTCGGTGAACCCCCCCGGCACTGCGACGCCGCTGGGGACGGCCACCGGAGGAGGCGCGAACCCCGAGGAGAGGTGCATGGAGGCGTGGGCCATCTCCCCGGCGCGCTGGTCCAGGTCGACGAGGATCCACGCCGCGAACCCGACGAGCACCAGGTAGCCGAAGATCCGGAAGATCCGGCGGATCGGGCCGGGGCCCTTGCGGGGCGGGGTGGGGGGTTTCGCCACGGGTTCCACAACGCCCCCGGGCTGGTCGTTCTTCCCCTCGTCGGGGCGTTCCCCAGTCACGTCAGACCCGTCCCGAGCGCCAGATTCCCCACAGCAGGATGCACCAGGTGGAGAAGGCCAGTCCGAACCCGAAGATCGACAGCAGCGGGATGTTCCAGATCCGCAGGCTCTGGTCCAGCAGCGCCACCGAGGAGCCCAGCACCAACCCCACCACCACCAGCGCGAGGATGATGCGGTTCACCGAACGCTCCCGCAGGTCCAGCTCCTCCGGGGGAGTCTGCATCACCACCGGCAGCTTCATCCGGCCGGCCTGGTAGTCGTCCATGGCCTGGTTCGCGAGCCCGGGGAGGCGGTCCATGATCGTCGAGAACGAGGCGAACATCCCCAGCAGGTCGCGCCGGATCCGCTCGGGGGCGAAGCGGCGGGCGGCGAGCTTCTGGATGTAGGGGTACATCTCCTCGACCGGATTGAGCTCCTGCAGCAGGGTCTTGGCGAGCCCCTCGGTGGTCACCAGGGCCTTCATCAGCATGGTGAAACCCGAGGGCATGCGGATCCGGTACCGGATGCAGCCGCTGGCCAGCTCCCGCATGAACCCACCCAGCTGGATGTCCTTCATCGCCTTGCCGACGAAGAACTTGTCCATCACCTCCATGACGTCGCCCTCGAACGCGGCGTAGTTGACCGGAACCTCCTTGATCCCGATCTCGTAGAAGATCCGCGAGATGGTCCGGAAGTCGCGCCGCTGCAGGGCGAAGACGATGGCCACGACCTGGTCGGTCATCTCCTCGGAGAGGCGCCCGATCATGCCGAAGTCCAGCATGCCGAGCCCGCCGTCCTTCATCACCAGCACGTTGCCCGGGTGCAGGTCCCCGTGGAAGAAGCCGTCGTCGAACAGCATCTTGAAGGCCGCCTGGAGGTAGGCCCGGCCCACGAGGGCCATGTCGTAGCCCTGCTCCCGTGCGTCGCGGATCGGGACCCCGTCCAGCCGCTCCATGGTCAGCACGCCCTGGGCGGTGAGCTCGTCCACCACCTCGGGGATGTGGACGTCCTCCTCGCCCTCGAAGTTCTCGCGAATGCGCCGCAGATTGCCGGCCTCGATGGTGAAGTCGGTCTCGGCCCGCACCGACTTGTCGATCTCGGTGAGGATGCCGGGCAGGTCGACCATCCGGGCCTCGGGGAACTGGGACTCCACGGAGCGCGCCAGGAAGGCGAGGATCGAGATGTCGGTGGTGATCCGGCGGCGAACTCCGGGGCGGCGAACCTTGATCACGACCCGCTGCCCCCCGTGCAGGGTCGCTGCGTGCACCTGCGCGATGGAGGCGCTGGCCAGGGGTTCCGGGTCCACGGACTCGAAGAGCTCGCCACCCGGCTTGCCCAGGCTCTTCTCGACCTGCTTCTCGATGGTCTCCAGCGGCAGGGGATCGACCCGGTCCTGCAGGGACGAGAACTCCTCGCACCAGTCGTCGGGGATCAGGTCGGGGCGGGTGGACAGGATCTGGCCGATCTTGACGAAGGTCGGCCCCAGGTCCACCAGGGTGTCCCGCGCCCGGGCCCTCATGGGCAAGCTCTCCTCCTCCCTCTCCTTGCGCTTCCACAGCCCGAAGGTAGAGAGGACGGAGGTGATCAGGTCCGCCGCGCTGCCGATGAACACCACCGCCGAACGCCGGGCGCGGGTGAAGAACCGCTCCCGGCCGGTGTCCACCAGACCGGCCTGGTAGGCGATGGCCCCCGAGAGCATCACGTGCCCCACCAGGTGTCCGAAGCCGTGCCGCACCAGCACCTGGACGATCTCCCGGAGCCGGTTGATGTCGACCAGGGCGCGGCGCAGGCCGCGGGTGGTCTTGATGACCTGGCGGAACAGACCCATGGCCGGCAGTCTACCGCAATCCAGGGGCTGCCGTGCCCGCGGGCGCGGGCGTGGCCCCTACTCGGCCACGAAGGTACCGACCTCGTTGGTGCCCGCCCCTTCGAAGGGGCAGTTGGGGATGGTGCCGGGGTGGTCGCAGGCGTCGCCGTCGCAGCCCTGCACGGGGCAGCTGATGCCGCCGAAGATGTACAGCTTGTCGCCGTGCATCGTGGACCCGACGCTCTTGCGCTCGGTGGTCATCAGGTCGGGCAGGATCTCCCAGCTGTGGTCGGTGGAGTCGAACCGGCCCACGTCGTCGAACATCACGCAGCTGAATCCGGTGGCTCCGCCGAACACGTACACGTACTGGCCCCGCGCCTGGGCGCGCTGCCCCGAGTAGTGACGCCCGTACAGCGGGGAATCCGGGAGCTGGTCGAAGGTGGAGGTGACCGTGTCGAACACCTGGACCCGCTGGGAGTTGCAGGGGCACTCCAGATCACTCTCGTGACCGGGCTCACAGCCCCCGAACAGGTAGATCTGGTCCCCCACGGTGGCGTAGGCCGGGCTCCGAACGGGGACGTGCTCACCGCTGTAGGTGACGGTGTTCCACGACGTGCCGTCGAAGCGCTCGACCACGTCGTTGTTGGCGCCCGACACGTTCCCGACCGGGTTCCAGCCGCCCAGCACGTAGATCGCTCCTCCGGCTACCCCCGACGCCAGCACCTCGCGGGCGTGCAGCATGGGCGTGCCCTCGACCACCGTGTTGGCCTCCGGATCGAAGATCCACACCCGATTCGAGGCGCCCATCTCCTGGGCGGTGCAGTTCTCGTCGGGCTGGTAGTGCCCCCCGATGATGTAGGCCTTGCCGCCCAGCACCTCGATGTTGAAGGACTTGCGGCAGTTGAGGCCGTCGGGGGAGGTGTCGAGCCTCAGCTCCCAGTCGGCGTCGGACACCCGGCGCAGGATGTGGCCGCCGAACACCACGAAGAGCTCACCACCCAGGGAGAAGGCCGGGCCTCCCTGACCCCCACTCAACTCCTCGAACTGGATCGTGTCCGGAGGTGCCGCGGTGGTGTCGTCGTCGCCGAAGGTGTCGTCGTCACCGAAGGTGTCGTCGTCACCCGCGTCGTCGTCGCCGGCGTCGTCATCCCCGGCGTCGTCGTCGCCGATGTGGATCCCGTCGGTACAGGCCACCACGAGCAGACCGAGGGGGAGGGCCAAGAGCCAGGTCAGCTTCGTTCGACACATGTCGAATCCCGGTCCGGCGGGGAAGATTACCGCCTCGTTTGCACGATCAACCAGGCGAGGCCAGGAGTCAACTCCCGCGTGCGAGCCCGCGCGCGGCCGCTGCACCGCGCGCCACCCACCCGGTCGGGTTCAGCGCAGGTGCTGGTCGAACCAGCGGATGATGTGCTCCAGCCGCTCCCGCCTGTGGACCGGTGTGCCGCTGCGGGAGAGCCCGTGGCCCTCGTCGGGAAAGACCACGAGCTCGGCCTCGACCCCGTGCTTGATCAGCGCCGTGAACATCTGCTCGGCCTGGTTCAGTGGGACCCGGTGGTCGTCCTCGCTGTGGATCAACATCGTGGGGGTGGTGATCCTAGGCGCGTAGGTCAGCGGCGACCAGCGGGCGTACTCCTCGGGGTGGGACCAGGGGGTGCCGCCCAGGTCCTGTTCGGCGAAGAACTGCTCGTCGGTGGTGCCGTACTCGCTCACCTGCTCGGTCACCGCCCGGGCCAGGACGGCCGCGCCGAAGCGGTCGGTCTGACCGATGGCGAAGCCGGCCAGGAAGCCGCCGTAGCTGCCTCCGGTGACGCCGATCCGCGAGGGATCCGCCAGCTTCTCCGCGATGGCCCAGTCCACCGACGACATCAGGTCCTGGTAGGGCGCTCCGCCCCAGTCGCCGGCGATGGCGTCGATGAAGGCCTGACCGTAGCCCAGCGAGCCGGTGAAGTTCACGGCCAGCACCCCGTAGCCGGCACCCGCCAGGGCCTGGATCTCCGGATCCCAGCGCTCACCGACACACCACTGGGGTCCGCCGTGCAGGGTCACGATCAGGGGGGTCCGCGGACCCTGGGTCCTGCGGGTCGGCGGGTAGTACCAGACGTGGACCCGCGCCCCCGAGGTGCTGTCGACCCAGCCCCTGCGCGGCGTCGAGCGCTCCACCTGGCCCTCGAAGGCGGCGTTGTGGGCGGTCAGCGCCCGCTTCCCCCGGGTCTCGGCCCATGTCAGCGTCACGATCTCCGCGCCGGGCGAGAGGTCGAGTTCCCACAGCTGGGACACGTGATCGGCCGCCGTGGCCAGTCCCACGGTCTTGCCCCCGGCGCTGTGAAATCCCCACAGCCAGCCGGCCCCCACCGTCAGGGCCACCATCGTCCCGGGCGCGTCGGGGAACAGCCGGCCCATCTGCCAGGTGCCCTCGTGGTCCACCAGCGCGAGCAGGGTCCCGTCCTCCGCCACCTGGTAGCGGAACACGTGGTGGTCGAGGTTGTCGGTGACCTCGGTGGGCTCTCCGCCGGCGACGGGCCAGGCCAGGATGCGGCGGCGTCCGCTCTCGTACCCGGGCTCGAGGATCGAGCGTGTGTAGACCACGCCGCCGTCCGGAGACCAGGCCGGGTGGTGGTCCGGGCCCGGCTGATCGGCGAGGAGCTCGAGGGTCCCACCCCCGGTGGGCACTAGCCACACGCCGGTGTCGATGGAGTACTCCCCCCGGTGCTCCGCCTCGCGCACCATGGCCACGGTGGCGCCGTCGGGGCTGACCGCGAACTCGGCGTGGTCCCGATCGCCGTAGGTGATCCGGACCCCCTCGCCGCCGTCGGCGTCGACGCGGTAGACGTGGGCGAAGCGGCCCTGCGCCCGGTTCGCCCCCTTGCGGTAGAGCAGGTCCGAGTGCACGGCCACGTCCTCGCCGGCCAGCTCGTCGGGCTCCGGCGCCGGCGCACCCCGGGAGAGGTAGAGCAGGTGCTCGCCGTCCGGCGTCCAGGCCGGGCTCCAGGCGCCGCCGGGCTGGTGGGTCACCTGCCGCGGCTCGCCGAAGAAGCGGTCGAAACGCCAGATCTGCATCCCGCCGGCCCGGGTGGACAGAAAGGCCAGGGACGATCCATCCGGGGACCAGCGGGGAACCTGATCGCGGGCCGCGGAGGTGGTCAACCGGCGGGGCTCCGACACCGCGGGGTCCGTCGACACGTACCACAGATCGCGCTGTATCTCGTTGGACTCCAGGGAGCAGGTCCGCAGGGTGTAGACCACGGCCGATCCGTCGGGGGCGAGCCGGGCCTCCTCGATCACGGCCGGGCCGCATACGTGGTCGGGACGGAACACGTCGGCGGCCCCGGGGGTCGCCAGGGACAGGGCGCTCGACAGGACCAACAACATCGACGGTGCGCGCATACGGACCTCCACCGGGCTGTGGACGAGGCGCGGACCATGCTACCCCGGCCTCCGCCCAAAGCCGAAGGACGCGCGCGGGTTTGACCCCCGGGCGTTCGATGACCATAGTGGTCCGGCGAACGGAACGGCTGACGGAAGGGACGCACATCCTTGCTGGTGAAGGTGCTGTACTGGGTCGAGGTCGTGCTGGGTTTCGGCGCGCTGATCTTCGTTCACGAGCTGGGGCATTTCCTGGCGGCCAAGGCCAACGGGGTCAAGGTCCTCAAGTTCGCCATCGGATTCGACTTCTGGGGCATCCGCCTGTTCAAGAAGACCGTCGGCGAGACCGAGTACGTCATCGGCGCCTTCCCCCTGGGCGGTTACGTCAAGATGCTGGGCCAGGAGGACCTGCCCGGAGACGGCGAGGTCACCCCGGTGCTGCCCGAGGGGCACTACCTGTCCCGGTCGGTGTGGGCCCGCACACAGATCATCTCCGCCGGCGTGATCGCCAACTTCCTGCTCGCGTTCTTCCTGTGCTACGGCGCCTACCTGGTGGGCTACCACCGCTACCAGCCCGAGGTGGGCACGGTGGGGTTCGAGTCGCTACAGGCCGGCCTGCGGCCGGGGGACGTGGTCAAGAGCGTGGCCGGGGACCACGTGGAGTCCTGGACCGAGCTCTTCATGGCCTACGCCCTGCAGGAGGCGGGCGAAGACGTCGAGATGGTGGTCGACCGGGACGGCGAGGAGGTGACCCTCCAGATTCCGGTGCTGCGGGACCCCGACGACCCCATCAATTTCCCGGACTTCGAGCGCTCCATCGACCTGCACGTCGCCGGCATCGTCGCCGGCTCCCCCGCCGAGGAGGCGGGGATGGAGGGCGGCGACCGCCTGTTGAGCCTGGACGGGACGAACCTGGAGAGCTGGAACCACTTCAGCTCCCTGGTGTACGCCCGCCCCGGGGAGCAGGTCACCCTCGAGGTGGAGCACGTGGCCCAGGGCGGCGAGGTCCCCGAACGGGAGACCTACACCCTCGTGCTCGACGAGGCCGACGACTCCTACGCCCCCACCCGTACCCTGGGCATCGGCCCGGGGGAGGCGCCGGTGGTGGACGCCGTGCTGGACGGTTCCCCGGCCGCCGCGGCCGGGCTTCGGCCCGCCGACCGGATCGAGGCGGTGAATGGCGAGTCCACGCCCCGCTGGCGGGACGTCTGGATGGCCATCGAGTTCGCCGAACCCGGCGTCCCCCTCCCCCTGACCGTGGCCCGAGACGGCGAGACGCTGGAGCTGTCCGTCCTGCCCCAGGCCGCCCAGCACTGGGGTATCGGCATGTGGGGGCTGCCGGTGATCGGCGTCGTCCATCGGGCCCCGGAGGAGTTGCGGATCGGCTGGATCGATCCCGAGGGCCCCTCGGCCGAGGCGGGCCTCCAGCAGTGGGACACGCTGGTCAAGATCACCCGCACCGGCGACGACGGCGAGGACCAGGCCATCGAGCTGCGCAGCTGGAACCACGTCTACGCCATCCTGGCCCACGACAACCTGGACGGCGGGCGGCTGCGGGTGGAGGTCCAGCGGGGAGGGCGGTCCCTCGTCAAGAGCGTGGCGGTGGCGCCCGACCCGGGGGGCAAGCGCCGGGGCATGGTCGGTGTCTACGGCGGGTTGAAGCAAGAGCGGGTCCGGCTGGGCCCGATCCAGGCGATCAAGCCGTCGCTGTTCAAGCCGTTCCAGCTGTTCGACGAGTTCCTCAAGGGCTTGCGGGCGATGTTCATGGGGCGGGTCAGCCCCAAGACCATCTCCGGGCCGCTTGGGATCCTCTCGATCACCTACTCGGCGGCCTCCCAGGGGTTCGGCGACCTGCTGATCCTGCTGGCGTTGATCTCGGTGAACCTGGCGATCGTCAACTTCCTGCCGATCCCGATCACCGACGGCGGCCACTTCGTGTTCCTGATGTACGAGAAGATCCGCGGACGGCGGATGAACGAACAGGTCCAGGGAGCGCTGCTCTGGGCGGGGCTCGGCTTCCTTCTGCTGGTGTTCGTGTTCGTCACGTGGAACGATCTGCTGCGCATCATTCTGAAGCGATAGGCGTCCGCGGGAGACGCCGCGATCCTCGACCCGAGGGGTGAGCCCATGGCATCCGAATCCAAGCACGAGGCGCCCACGCCGGAGTGGGCCGACACCCTCCGCGAACGTTACCTGGCCGAGGAGGCGAGCCTCTTCCTGCTCCACGGCAACGTGCGGGACCTGGTACCCGTCGAGGGCGGGTACGTGACCCTCGAGGAGTACCTCGAGCGGCTCCTGGCGCGAACCAAGGAGGTGGTCTGCTTCTACGACTACAGCCGCGGCCTGCGCTTCTCCCGGCGGGGGATGAAGGAGAAGTTCGTACTGACCGCCAATACCCGGCGGATCCTGCAAGGCCAGCCGGAGATCGACGAAGACTTCCCCAAGGACCCGTTGCGGCTGTTCCCGATCCTCGAGGGCTTCGTCACCGATCCGTCGGCCCACGGCGCCCTGGTGATGGACTACATCGAGACCGTGGTGCCCGCCGGCGACATCTCCTTCATGGGCGCCGAGGATCGCAGCTCGCTGGTCACGCTGCAGCGCTGGACGGCCGATCCCGCGATCCTGGGCAGCGACAACCTGATCATCCTGCTCACCGAGAGCATGACCGACGTCAACCGAAAGGTCCTCCACTGCCCCCAGCTGTCCACCATCGAGGTCTCGATGCCGGACCAGGAGGAGCGGCTGGCCTTCATCCGCCACCTGCGCGACGAGTACCCGGCCCCGGGCATCCGGGCCGAGATGCTGGCCCAGATCACCGCCGGGCTGACCCTGGTCCAGATCGAGGGCATCTTCCGCTCGGTCCGCCAGGGCGGCGGCAAGATCACCTTCGACGTGATCAGCGAGGCCAAGCGCCGGATCATCGAGCAGGAGTGCTTCGGACTCATCGAGTTCGTGCGGTCGGACCACGACTTCCAGGCCGTGGGTGGCCTCGATGAGAACAAGCGCGCCCTCAACCGGGTGGCGGACAACGTCAAGAAGGGCCGGGGTGACCGGGTCCCCATGGGCATCCTCTTCGTGGGGCCGATGGGCACCGGCAAGACCTTCGTGGCCGAGGCGTTCGCCAACGAGTGCGAGCTGACCTGCATCAAGTTCAAGAACTTCCGTGAGAAGTGGGTCGGCTCCACCGAGGGCAACCTGGAGCGCATCCTCAACGTGATCAAGGCCATGGGCTACGTGCTGGTGATGATCGACGAGGGGGACCGGTCCCTGGGCGGGGGTGGCGGGGAGACCGACGGCGGAACCTCGTCCCGGGTCACCGCGCGGCTCAAGGAGTTCATGTCCGACACCAGCCACCGGGGCTCGATCATCTTCATCATGATGACCAACCGGCCCGACAAGCTGGACGCCGACATGAAGCGCCCGGGTCGCTTCGACCTCAAGCTGCCCTTCTTCTTCCCACACACCGCGGACGAGCGGGCGAACATCGCCAAGGCCCTGACCCACAAGAACGGGATCGATCACGGCATCCGCAGCTTCAAGAAGGTCGGCGCGGCCACCGAGGGCATGAGCGGGGCCGAGATCGAAGCCATCCTGCTGTCGGCCATCGGCCGGGCCGAGGAGGACGGCAAGGCCAAGATCACCGAGAAGTACGTCCGCGACGCCATCGAGGACTACATCCCCAGCCGCGACACGGTGATGCTGGACTACATGGCCATGCTGGCGGTGTTCGAGTGCTCCTCCCGGCGGCTCCTGCCCCCGGTCTACAAGGAGGTCGACACCGACGAGCTGAACCAGCGGATCCGGTTGATGCGGACGCAGTTGTTGACGCGGTAGGGGCGGCCTCGAGTCCCAGACCGAGTCGTCCCCTACTCCACCCCCACCTCCACCCGCCACTTGGTGTAGGTCACGAACGCCGCGCACCCGCGATTCGTGCGGGTCGTGGTGCCGTGGTGGCGATAGAGGGCGGCGGATCCGAGGGTGGTGCCCAGGGCGCTGGAGCTGGCGTCCAGCAGGGCGTCCACCAGGGGCGCCGCGACCTCCAGGGCGCCGTCGGCGTCGGGCACCTCGCAGCGGACGTAGGCGTTGGTGCCGGCGTGGTGGTCGGCGCCGAGCTCGAAGACCACGACCGCGTCCACCTCCCCCGGGGTCCAGGTGACGGGGAGGGGCTCGCCGCGGCGGGCTACGGCGGACTCCGTGGCTGCCCCGAAGGCGTCCACGCCCAGGGCGGTGAGTTCGAAGGGATCGACGTCGGGCGACCCCGACGTGCCGAGGGTGTACTCGGTGCCTGCCTGGACCAGGCCAGCGACGGGTGAGTCGGTGTAGTAGGCGTTGTCCCAGCCCGGGGAGAGGTCGAGCGAAGGTGAGGTCCCGGTCACCCACAGGCTTCCCGCGTCCAGGGTCGCGGGCCAGTCCAGGCACTGGCTACCCGCGCCGCAGACCTGGGGCGGGTCACAGCCCGGCTCGCAGTGGGGCATGGGATCGAAGCCGTGGAGTACGCAGGCTCCGTCGTCCAGCAACTGCTCCTGGAGCAGCGGAGACACACCGTCGCGATAGACGCCCTCGAAACCGCCCTGCGCCCCGTCGGTCCACAGGGCGAAGTTGCCCCACAGGTCCTCCCGTTGACAGGGATCGTCCATGGGGTCGTCGACGTCCTCGGTTCCCGGGCAGCCCAGGCCGATCAGTGCCGTGACGGCGACGGGGATCGCGGTGGGGAGAAAGACACCTCGCATGGGTTGGATCCCTGCTCGCGATTGTAGCAGCGGCACACCGGGTGCTAGACAGGTGTACCCGGGCCACTACCTGGGTGGGGGGGGGGGGGGGGGGGGGGGGGGGGGGGGGGGGGGGGGGGGGGGGG
>CAZITQ010000102.1:3820-31035 GCA_964542165.1 uncultured Rickettsiales bacterium | reverse complement strand
TGGAGGCCAGGTCCAGGTGGTGGCGGACCGACGGCGGGAAGACCTCGAGCCCGCCGTCCACCGCGGCCATCGCCCGCTCCGGGAACAGGCTGGGCAGATCGGGCGTGAGGTCGTAGCTACCCGGGGGCAGGACGTGGACGTGGGGGAAACCCGAGCGGGCGGCCAGGGACACGTGGCCCCGATCCTCTCGCGGCAGCAGCCCCGACTGGCCCCGGTACTGCCGGTCCCCGAAGAGGGTCATCGGCAGGCGGGGGACCGCGGGGTCGCCCACCCGGACCAGGGGCAGGACCTGCTCGTCGGGGGTGTTGGAGTTGTCGCCGAAGTTCTCCAGCAGCACGGGCTCGGCGGCCCCCTCCAGCTCCACGTACACCAGCAGGCGCGGCTCGTAGTGGCCCTCGGGCGTGTCCGGGGGCAGCTGGACCTCCAGGGTGCCGGAGATCCGGTGCAGGTCGGCCACATCGTCCGCAGAGAGGTCGAAGCGGGCCACGCCCTCGAAGGGGCTTCCCCCGCGGCCGTGGACCAGGCGGAGGGCGGGCCAGCCGTCGAAGCGCTCGATGGGCATGCCGGTGGTCGAGAAGCGCGAGGTCAACGCGGCGGTGCGGTCCCCCGCCTCGTAGTGGCCGTCCTCGTCGTGGCGCCGCTGGGCGTGCAGGGCGACCAGCAGGGCCGTGAAGCGGCCGTGGCGCTCGTCGTGGTCCCGCAGGTCGGCCTCCAGATCGAAGGTCGCGCTCCAGCTCCCCCCGGGGTCCAGCTGGAGACCGGGCGAGATCTCGCGGACCACGGCGCTCCAGGTGTAGGGCCGGATGTCCGAGGCCAGGGCGTATTCGCCGTCGCCGGCTTCCAGGGGCGGGGTGCCGCCGCACCCGGCGAACAGGGCGATCGCGGCGGCGACCGCGCAGATCCTGGGCAGGGACCGGCGGCCTACCATCGGATCCAACCGTCCGCCGCGGGGGTGTCGTGGGGCAGCCAGCGGGCCATCCCCTCGGGATCGGCGAGGAGGGCGGCGTACTCGTCGGTCAGCCGATCCTGGTCCGCGAGGGGCAGCGGCTCCGCCATCTTGGTGCTCATCCGGCGGACCACGGCCCTCTCCCCGCCGGCCTCCCGGATCCGCTCGGCGGCGTGGCCGACCGGGTGACAGGCGCCGCAGACCCGGTCCAGCTCGGCCACACCCTCGGGTACCGTGGCCGACGCGGTCCCGTGGGCGGTCCCCAGGTGCCCGACGATCTGGGCCTTCACGTCGGGCCGGTAGTAGTAGGGGGAGGTCCGGGCGATCCGGTCCACGATCCGCCCCCACTCCTGCTCCGTGCGATGGTCCCAGGATCGGGTCCCCAGCCCGTGGCAGCGCTGGCAGCGGGTGCGGAAGGTCCAGCGGTCCGGGAAGGAGCGCATGCCCAGCACGAACGCGGTCAGCTCCTCCCGCTCGTCCGGCTCCAGCGCGACTCCCTCCACCTCCACCTGGACCCGCATCGTGCGCTCCCACTCGGCGGGGGTCTTGACATAGTAGAGGGTGAGGCCGAGCTCGTGGCAGTCGCCGCAGTGCTCCACGAACTCGCCGCGACCGGGGGCGGCGGCCGCCCGGCTGCCGTGCAGCCCGGCCACCAGGCCCAGGGGGAGCAGGACGGCCGCGGTGGGCAGCAGCGCGATCCCCCAGCCGAGCCTTCGGAGCCATCTACGGCCCTTCTTCGGGCCAGGGAGTGCCCAGCGCGCCAGGGCGATCCCCGCCATCAGGGCCACGGGGGGGAAGGACAGGGGGACCCAGGTCCGGATCCACTCCATGGCCGGATCCACGTTCCCGTACCACTGGATCCAGACGAAGGCCTCCACGCAGACCCACACCGACAGGGCCAGCCCCGCCGGGAGGCAGAACGCCGCGAACGGCAGGATGCACAGCAGCGCGATCCCCCCCCGGAGTCGGCTGGACATGTGGGCCGTGGTCAGGCGCGACGGCGCGACCCAGCGCCCCGCGACGCGCTGCAGCAGGGCCGCGACGCCCAGACACCACAGCGGGGCGGCGCCGAGGGTGAGGACCGCCTGGCCCGCGGCCAGCCAGTCCCGCCGGGCCCACCACGGGGGCGGGTACCCGGGTGCCCAGTCCTGGGAGAGGTTGAAGACCAGCGCCTCCAGGTCCAGGGCCAGGACCGCGGCGAACCGGTGGCCGACCAGCAGGTAGGACAGCAGCGCGGCGAGCCAGGCCGCCCCGGCGACGGCGGCGGCCACACCCGCCCTGGGTTCCCGGGCCGGCGTGGTCACGGGGCGTCGGCCCCTTGCGCGTCCCGGGGCACCGTGAAACGGAACCAGTCCCGGTCGGACCCCGGGTCGGGGCCGTCCCCGATCCGGTGTCGCTGGGGCACGCCCACCAGGAGGGTGGTGGCGTCCCGGGCCACCTCGGGGGCGTCGGGGGACGTGCGCAGGGGGGCGAGGACCCCCGCCTCCAGCGGGCCGCCCAGGGTCACCGCGATCCCGTACTCGCCGCGCTCGCCGACGCCGTCCACGGCGACCAGGTAGGTCTCCCCCGGTTCGACGGGCAGGGTCACCTTGGCCGAGGGATCCTCCACGTCCGGATCGTCCCCGAAGGCGATCCAGCGGTCCAGGTGGTTGGGGTGGTACACCGAGACAGCCGTGTCGATATCGGCTAGGTCCTGGAGGCGGAAGGTGGCGACCTGGGCGTTGATCCGTCCCTGCTTCGGGACGTGGAAGGGGCCCTGCCAGGCGTCGGATTCACCGGTCGCCAGGGGCCCTCCGCTGGTCCTCTTCCAGTGGTATCCGTGACGGGGATCGGGCGCGGCGAACTCGACCCACTGGTCCCCGTCGTGGAGGACCCGCAGCCGCGAGATCCACCAGTTCCCAGCGGCCAGTGGCTGGGGCAGGAAGTCACAGACGATCTGCCATTCGCGGTCGTCGGGGTTGAAGGCCAGCTCCAGGTCCGGGTAGGTGGCTTCCGGGCCCGTCAGGTCGGCGACCACCCGTTCGACGCGTGGATCGTCGTCGGGGTCGAAGGCCACGTCCAGGTAGGGCCGGGAATCCGAGAGGTAGCGCACGAACCAGGCGCCCTCGAGGCGCACTGGAGCCTCCGCGCCACGGCTGGGCCCATGGGTGTACGCGGCGTGGCCCGTCCCGCCGTCCGGGGTCATCAACGCGCGGTAGTTGTACAGCTTGTCTCCGCGCAGGAAGAGGCGGAGCGAGTCGTAGACCGTCTCCTCCCCGTCCCGGGCCTCGAGGAAGAACTGGAACACCACCGTGTCCGCCAGCATCCAGCCGCCGGTGCCGAAGTGGCGCACGTCGAAGTTGGGGAACTGCTTGGCCACCTCCAGGGGCTCGAAGGGGTACTCGAAGCGGTTGCCCTGGGGCCGCAACTCCACCTGGTCCAGCACCTGGCCGGGCATCATCACGCCCAGGTAGAGGCGGACGTCCTTCAGGTCGTCGGGCCAGCTGACCGGGATGCGTACGCCCTCGAGGGGATCGACCTGGGCCACCCCGGGCAGGGAGGTCACGAAGAGGGGCCTGCTGTCGGTGGGCACGGCGCAGTGCCAGAACGTGCCGTCCACGGTGCCCACGACGTCCCCCTGGAGGCCGTCGTGTTCCACCGAAGCCCGGATCCGGTAGATGCCCGGCTGGTCCACCGGCACCGCCGGGCTGCCCCGGACCAGGCCCAGGCGGTTGGCGGTGCCGGTGACCTCGATCACATCGCCGTCGGGCTTGGTGACGACCCACCGCGCATCCGCGGGTATGGCCGGGAACACCATCCCCCCGAGCCCCAGGCTGGCGCCCACCTCCTCGGTGTCGTGGCTGTCCAGGGCCAGGAAGATCGGGTACTCCCGGTCGCCGAAACGCACGAGGGGACGCTCCCCCGGACCGAGGATCGAGATCGAGTCCTTCTCGCCGTCCGCGGCGTGCACGGCGATGGACGCGGCGTAGGCGTCGTAGTGGTTCTGTCCGGTCTCCCGGTCCATCAGCACGGCACCGGCCTGGATCCGGTAGACGTCCCCGGGCAGGTCCCCGTTGATCCCTGCGTTGTAGTGGAACCCCGCCCGGTTGGGGCTCGCCAGCCAGTACATGCCAGGCGCCTCGGTCTGGAAGGCCAGCGTCATGACCGGGAATCCGGGGCGGACGATGCCCATGGTGGTGTAGGCCTGGACCAGCTGTTTGTCGGGGAACACCGCGGGGTGCCAGCCGTCCTCGCCCACCGGCAGCACCGGCAGCTCGTCCAGCCCCGGCGTCTCGGCCGCGAACCAGGCGAAGCTGTCGGTGGAGATCTGCATCACGTCCTGTACGTAGTGCCAGTCGCCCTCGAAGGGCTGGTCGAAGGCCGGAAGCACCACGGTGGGCTCCCGGTAGTCCTCGATCAGGCGCTGGGCCAGCAGGGGATCGCGGACCGTCATCGAGAGGTGGGGCTCGATGATGTTCTCCTCGGAGCCGTTGGAGGAGATGAACAGGGTGTCCTCGACGTTGTACGGGCAGTAGGGGTCCTGGAACACGTAGGGCGTCATGGGCAGGAAGGACGGCCGCGCGCTTGGCCGGTCCTCGAAGCGCTCCACCGCCCCCCAGGCCTCCTCGTCCATCCGGTTGGCGTAGGGGAAGGTCCGGGTGCCGTGGAGGTCCAGGACCCCCTCCTCGGGGGCCACGACCCCCACCGAGACCTGCTGGCCCCGCCAGAGCTGGCCGGTGGCGTCCACGTAGGTCGCGTTGATCTCGCTGCGGTACTCCCCGGGCTCGTCGAAGGTGAGCCCCTCGACCCCGTGGGGTACGGAGTGGCCGAAGCGGTTGGCCTCGCCGGTCACGGTCCAGCGGCGCAGGCGCGCCGGATCCGAGTTCGGGTAGTAGGCGACGTCCAGCTCCACCGTGGCCGGGAAGGGGGGCAGGACGTTGACCTTGCCCGGGTAGCTGTTGCCCACCAGGAAGCTCGTCCCTGGCTTGCACGAGGTGGAGAAGGTCAGGGGCATCGCGGACTCGACGACGTAGGTCCCCCCACCCCGGAAGCTCCGCCCGAAGCGGTCGCTGATCCACCCGTCGACGATGATCTCGTAGTGGCCCGTGCGGGTCAGGTCGGCCTGGAAGGGAGCTCCATCCAGGGCGGGCCCGAGTTCGCCCTGCTCGGTCATCCAGCGTTTGCCGAGGTCCTGTTCGCCGGCGGGACCGCGGATGGAGCAGGAGACCTCCCCGCTCGAGTAGTCCAGGTAGTTGGGCATCTCCACCGGGACCACCTCGATGCCACCGTCCACCGGCGGGACGCTGGCCCGGGGATATTCGGAGGGGAGCCCGGGCACGACGTCGTAGTGACCGGGCTGGAGGATCAGGTCCGAGGGGAAGCCCGACCGCGCCGCCAGCTCCAGCCGCCCGCGGTACTCCTCGGGCAGGGTGCCCACCTGCCCCCGGTAGGGGTACTGGCCGAAGAGGGTCCAGGGCATGTACGGCGGCTCGGGATCGCCCACCTCGACCAGGGGGAGGATCGGCGGGGTGAGCTCGTCGTTCCAGTCCGCGCTGTAGAAGGTCAGGTGCTGGGGTACCTGCTGTCCCTCGACCTGGGCCAGCACGTAGAGCCGGGGCTCGTAGAAACCCTCGGGGGTGTCGGGCGGGATCTCCACGCGGACCTGGCCGCTGAGGGAGTGGACGCCGCGGATGTCCCCGGGCTCGGGTAGGGGAAAGCGGGCGATCCCCTCGAAGGGGCTTCCGTCCTTGCCGTGGAGCAGCCGGAAGTGGGGCCAGCCGTCGAAGCGCTCGATGGGTGCGCCGGTGGTGGTGAGGTTGGTGGACAGGGCGAAGGTGGAGGACCCGGAGCGGTAGTACCCCTCCTCGTCGTACCGCAGCTCCCCCTGGACACCCACCACCAGCTCCTCGAAGCGGCCGTAGCGCTCGTCGTAGCGGTCCAGGTCGACCTCGAGATCGAAGGCCACGGTCCACTCCCGGCCGGGTCGCGCCTCGAGCCCCGGGTCGAACTCGGTGACCCCGGCGGTCCAGGTGAAGGGCTCCAGATCGTTGCCGACCACGGCCAGGTAGTCGCCATTGGGGAGCTGGAGGGCGGAGTCGCCGCCACAGCCGGCGGCCGCCGCGCAGAGGCCGGCAACCGCGGCGAATACCGCGCGTCCACGCCCCACCGGGTCGACGATCACCACAGGAGGGGGTCCTCGGTCACGGGCAGGTCGTGGGGGTAGAGCAGGGGCAGCGCCGCCGGGTGGGCGATCAGGTCCCGGTAGTCCCGGGCGACGCGGAGCTGGTCCGCCTCCCCCGGCGGCCGGGCCATCTTGGTGTTCATCCGCGCGACCAGATCCTCGACCCGATCGATGGGGCTGTCCCTGTACCGGTCCGCGGCGCGGGACACGGAGTGGCAGACGCCGCAGGTCTCCCCCACGGCGCGGAAACGGGTGTGATCGGCGGGATCGAGCCCCTGGGTGGCGCCGGGTTCGGAGGCGGTCCGCTCCAGGTGCCGGACGATCTGATTGCGCACGTCCTCGCGGTAGTAGTACGGCGAGGTGCGCTCGAAACCCTCGACGATCCCGGGCCACTCCGAGGGGTCGCGGGGGTGCTGGCCCGCGTGCAGCCCTCCGGGGAGGTGGCAGCGCTCGCAGCGGGTCCGGTAGGTCCAGGCGTCGGAGAACGAGCGCATACCCTCGAGGAAGCCGATCACCCGCTCCTGCTCGTCCACGTCCAGGTCCGCCCCCTCGAACTCCCGCATCCGGGTCACGGTCCGCCGCCACTCGTCGGGGGTCTTGACGAAGAACAGGGCGCGCGTGCGCACGTGGCACTCGCCGCAGCGGTCCTCGAACAATCCCCGCCCCCCGGCGGGGACGGCGCGGGAGCCGTGGAGGGCGCCGAGACCAGCCATCGGGGCAATCCCGACGGCGGCCAGTGCGAGGACGAGGGCGAGCGCCACGACTCCGAGGGTGCTTCGTCGCCGGTCCCCGCTCCGACGGGCAGTCGCGGCCCACCAGACACCCACCGCGCAGAGGATGCCGGTCGCCGCCGTCAGGTACGGCATGCCCGCCGACATGAGCTGGTGCATCGCGGGGTACTCGTGCTGGTACCACTGGACCCACCAGGCCGCCTCGGCCAGCAGCCAGACCAGGAGGCCGGCGGCGAAGGCTGGCACGAAGAACACCGCGGGCAGGGCGAGACCGGCGGCAAGAAGGAACCGCCCACCCAGGCCGAGTTCGTCGACCGGATCGGCCACGGGCCGGATCCGCGCGGCGATCCGGTACCCGATCCGCGCCAGCCCCACCACCAGGATCGGGAGGGCGCCGAGGAGCACGGCCGCGCGGCCCAGGGGCATCCACCAGGGGGGGGCGAAGTCCTGGTAGAAGAGGTTGACCGCCAGGGTCTCGAAGTCCAGGGCGACGACCTTGAGCAGGGCCCACTGGATGCCCAGGGTCACGAGGGCGGAGGTGCCCCAGATCACCGCGTGCGCCGTGGCCCAGGTCGGGCGTTCGGTCCGCTCGCTCAAGGTGCCCTTCCGCTCCTCAGGCAGGTCGCCGTTGCACAAACCCTCAGGATAGCAACCTCCCCGCGGGAGTCAGAATGCCTGCAGGTCGATCTCGTAGATTCCGCAGGCGCAGCCGGTGTAGGCCCGGTGCGCGGTCGGGTCGACGCTCAGGCCCTTGATGTACCCACCGAGGTGGGGCCGGGCCAGCTCGGCGCCGCTGTCCAGGTCGAAGATGCGGACGCTGCCGCGGTACATGTTGCCCACCACCAGCCGCCGGGCATCCGGATCCACCTCCACCGGCCGGGCGCCGAAGCGCAGGGGCCAGCGATCGGTCAGGGTGAGGGAGTCGGAGTCCACCACCAGGAGCTCGCCGTCCACCAGCCGGGGGATGAAGAGCCGGTCGGTCTCCGGGTCCAGCGCCAGGTCCCAGCTGCGCGTGCCCACCTCCAGGGAGGCCGTCTCGCGGCCGCTTGCCAGGTCCAGCGCTCGCAGGAAGGGGTCGTTCCACAGACCCAGGGAGTAGAGGCGTCCACCACCGGGTGGAGCGAGGATCTTGTTGGTCTCGGCCTCGGGCCAGCTCACCCGGTGGGTGACCCGCAGCGTGGCGGGGTCCAGGGCGATCACCTCCCCGTCGAACTCGGTGGACACCAGCGGATTCCCGCGACCGTCGTCCACCAGGTCCGAGATCGAGGTCCGCGGGAGGTCGTCCAAGAAGCGGTCGACCCCGCGCCCGCTGGCGACCAGCACCACCCGGTTGGCCCCCTCGTCGTCGGACACCGCCAGCAGCAGCAGGGCCCGCTGTCCGCCGGCCAGCGGCAGGATCGTCTCTGGCTCGACCCAGGAGAACAGGTGGCCGGTCCCCTCCATCAACGTGGCGCTGTCGGTGACCCAGAGCGCCTCGCCGGTGGAGGTGTCCAGCTCGACGATCCGGCGGGGCTCGCGCAGGGAGACCAGCAGTCGCTCGCCGCCGGCCAGGGGCGCCAGGTCGAAGGTCCCGGGCCAGTCGGAGATCCGGCGCACGCCCTCCACCTCGCCCCGCGGGCAGCGCCACATGCACGCAGCGTAGTGAACGATGACCGCGTTGGTCGCCAGCAGGGACAGGAGCAGGAGCTGGGCGGCCACGGCCCGGGGGGCCGGGTGCACGCGCCGCAGGGGTAGGAGCCCCCCCGCTGCCGCCGCGGCGACGGTGGCCACCGCGGCCAAGATCCCCGAGAGGTAGAACCCCGCCGCCCCGGGGAACAGGGTCAGGGCGGAACCCACGGAGGCGAACAGGGCGATCCGGCCGAGCCACGAGGGCGCCCGGATCAGGGCGGGGATCCAGGGGGCCACCGGCAGCAGGAGCAGCAGCGCCACCAGCAGGTGGTGCACCGGCCAGGCCTTCAGGGACAGCCCGGCCATGAACGCGGCCACCCCGTGGACCACCGGCGTGGCCAGGTGGCCCATCACCAGCCCGAGGAAGAGGTAGGTGCCCACCAGGAACAGGGAGAAGGGGAGGGGGGCGCGATCCAGCGTCGGCCGGGGGCCCTCCGGAGGGGGCAGGCGGTGGGCGAGCACCCAGGTTCCGACCGCACCGGCGACGATCACCGCGACCGCGTAGACCGCCTGGGTCCGCAGGGCGAAGGCCACCAGGTAGGCCTGGGCCAGCAGGACCGGCAGCGCGACCAGGTTGGCCAGCAGGCTGCGGGCGACGCCGCCGGCCTTGCCCGGGATCCGCCCGGCCAGGGGAACCGCCGCGGTCAGCCCGAGGACCGCGGCGCTGATGACCAGCAGCGCCTCGTTGGAGGCGGCGTAGTAGAAGAGCACCTCGAGGGCGAAGAAGTAGAGGTCGGCCACCTCAACTCCCCCCGCCGAGGGCCTTGGACACGTCGATGGACAGCACGGTCTCTTCGCTGGACAGGTCGAAGATCTGGATCGTGCCCTCCTTGCCGGTGGACGCCAGGTAGCGTCCGTCCCGGCTGGGTCGCACGCACTGGGCCCAGTCGTCGTGGAGGCGGTGGGAGGACAGGGCGTCGTCCCGGTCCTTCTGCCACAGCCGGATCCGCCCGTCGCTGCCGGCGGTGGCGAAGGTGTTGCCGTCCCTCAGGAAGGTGCAGAAGTTGACCCAGGCCCGGGAGACATCCCAGGAGCGGGCGCAGAAACGCTGGGCCACGTCCCACAGACGCACGGTCCCGTCGTCCCCGCTGGAGATCATCCAGCGGGTGTCCTGGGAGAACGACAGGGAGGAGATGCCGGCGGTGTGGCCCTTCAGGGAGGCGACACGCGCGTATCCACCGGTCTCGTGCAGGTGGATCGTCGCGTCCTCGCCCGCACACGCCAGCAGCTGGCCGTCCGGGGAGTAGGCCACGAACATGGTGCCGCCCGGATTGCCCTCGAAGGAGGTCAGCGAGGTGCCGGTCCCCAGGTGGAAGATCGTGACCTGACCGCTGTAGGTGCCGACGGCCAGGTGGTCGCTGGCGGGGTGGAAGGACAGTCCGAACACGTCGCCGTGGACCTGCAGGGTGCCCAGGGCCCTCCCCGACAGGGTGTCCCAGACGATGACGTTGCCCCCCCAGTCCGCGGATGCGATGTGGGCGCCGTCGGGCGAGACGATCACCTCCTGGACCCACTGCTCGTGCCCCTGGAAGCGGCGGATCAGGCGCCCGTCGGAGGCGTCCCACACCAGGACGTCTCGGTGGTAGCCCCCCGAGACCAGGAACCGTCCGTTGGACGACCAGTCCACCGCCACGGTCCAGGGAAGCTGGTCCCGGGTGGGATCGACCTTCCCGCTCTCGATCTGGCGGGTCCAGTACAGGTCGACCCAGTAGACCGGTCCGGGCTTCACCCAGTAGAGGAACGCGGCCACCATCGCGGTCAGCAGCACCGCGATCGCCAGTGTCCGCGGAACTCGTCTACTCCGGGCCATCCGTCCTCTCTTCGCGTCGCCTGCGCTCCCGCAACCCCAGCGCGAACCACCCCCCCAGCGATCCTGCCAGGACCAGGCCGCTGATCGCGAGCCCCCGGAAGAACCGGGTCGGACGGTACCGCAGCCGTACCCCCTGGGTCCCCGTGCCCTCGAGCTGGAGCCCCAGCCGGCCTTCCGCGTTCACCACCTCTCCCACGTCACTGGTCCAGGCCGGGTCGTGGTTCTGGTTGATCACCACCGTGGCCGGTCCGTCCAGCGCCAGCGTCAGGTCCACCCGGTTGGCCCCGATGTCCCAGCTACGCACCGTCCCATTACCGGCGACGACCGTGACCTCTCCCGCGTGGGCCCGGTTCGGCTGGGCTTCTCCGGTCCTCGGATCGATGTGGATCGCGGCCACCGCATTCTCGGGCAGATAGATGTCCGCGTACCAATCGATGGTGCCGAGTCCCAGGCGGAGGTTGTACAGCTCGACCAGCTCCTGGCGGCGCGCTCGCTCTCGGTAGACGTTCTCGCCCAGCTCGGGGAGGGGATTGTGAGAGGCGGCGACCTGGAGGAAGTTGTCGTCGGGCCGCGTCGCGGGGACGGGGAGCCGGCACAGCGTGGCCAGGGGGAGCGCGTTACCCACCAGCGACACCAGGAGCCCGCCCAGCGCCACCCCGATCAACAGGGCTCGACCCCGGGGCTGGCCGATCCGTCGCAGCAGGGGCTCCAGCCCCGCGCCCGCCCCGAGTACCGCCACCAGCATCACGAAGTAGTTGCCGTACTTGTAGAACTGGGAGATGGCCCGCAGCGGTTCCACGTTCCAGATCAAGAGCCGGTAGAGGTCCAGCGGGGAGTTGGGCCCGAAGCACAGCAGCAGGAACGCGCCGCCGGCCAGGAGCCAGGGCGCCATCCGCCGCCCGGCGGCCACCCAGGCCGGGATCAGCAGGACTATCACCGCCAAGGGCAGACCCAGGTGGGCGTACTCGAGGGTGGTGGGCCAGCCGTCCTCCCCGTACGTCGCTTCCAGGGGCACGTGGGTGACCGCGGACCGCAGGAAGGTGGCCAGGTCGGGGTACACGTGGTCGGTCCACGCCTCCCAGTCGATGTCGCCGTAGGCCATCTCCCCGCGCTCGGCGGCGTGGCTGTACTCCCCCCGCTCCAGCAGGGTCGCGACCCCGTCGATCTTCACGGCGGCGACGCCCAGCGCGATCCCCCCGGCGATCCCCAGCACCGCCAGCGGGCGCCACGCGGTCCGGGGAGTTCCAACCAGCCTCGACGCGGCCAGCCCCAGGGTGAGCAGGCTGGTGAAGAGGGCCACGGTCAGGCTTCCGGTTCCCCCGAGAAAGGCGATCCACCCCAGCAGCAATCCGGCGGGGATCGCATATCTGAGCCTCTCCGAGCCCCGTACCAGGAAGAGCAACATCGGCGGGACCAGGTGGTAGATCGCCAGGTTGTAGAAGCCCACCAGCATCATCGACGGGAACCAGCCGGCGGCCACGTAGGCCACGGCCGAGACCGTCGCCGGCCAGCGCCCCTGTCCCAGGTGTTCCCGCGCCAGCCCCCACACCCCGAGCCCCCCGGCCACGGTGAGCCCCAGCAGGTTCAGCTTGGTCCCCCACACCGGTCCCAGCAGCAGGACGGGGATCGCCAGCGGCGTGAGGGACGTGTCCGAGGGATGCAGCACCGTCGGGTAGCCGCCCCCCACGTACGGACACCACAGCGGGAACTCCCCCAGCTCCGTCACCGCCTGGTGCAGCCACGCCGAGAAGAACAGGATGCTCAGCCAGTCGTTGTCCCGGTACGCGTCCCCGGATCGGATGCCCCACGGCTCGATGAACATCGCCGAGCACAGCCCCGCCGCCGCGATCACGACCACACCCACCGGCCCCCACCGGTGCAGCCATTCCTTCGCGGTGCTCGACGTCGTCCCGTTCATCGGCTCCCCAGAGCTTCGGAGTCTACGTGCTACCCACGGCGACCGCGACCCACCCCCTCCCCGGCGTCATCGATTCGCTTCCGGGAGGGGCTACATCGGCGGCGCCTGGGCTGGGGAGGGGGGATCAGAGGTCGCGGATGGCGGGGTGCTCGTCGTAGGGGATGGGTGTGTGGTCGGCGTCGAGGGTGGGGTCGACGAATTCCTTGACGAAGGCCGGATCCTCGGCGGAGGAGCAGACGTCCTGGCGGGTGGTGGACTTCCACGACACCATGCGGTTGTAGACGGACGAGAAGGCCTCGTCGGCCACGTTGCCGAAGGCGATCTGGATGAAGGGGCAGGGGATCACGTCGCCGTAGCAGGAGATGTAGATCTCCGAGGTGCCGCAGGGGCAGAGGAAGTCGCCCTTGCCCAGGTTGCCCTGGACGAAGACGTCGGGATCGCGGCCGATCCGATCCAGCTCGGCCCGCTGCTCGGGGCCCAGGAGCACCTCGTGCTTGCGGGTCCAGCCGCCGGTGGCCGCGGGGAACACGATGCCCATGGTCGCGTCGTGCCCCTTGCAGGTCTCCAGGGTGCGGACCACCTTGCCCGACTCCACGGCCTCCCGGGTCGCGACCATGCAGATGTGGGCCCGGATCCCCCGGATCTCCCGCACCATGCGCAGCACGTCGATGACGTGGTCGTGGAGGCCGTCGATGCCCCGGCTGGCGTCGTGCTCGCACCCCACCGGCGAATCCATGCTGATCTTGAGCAGGTCGGCGCCGGCTTCCCGTAGGGACAGGATCCGCGTTCGATCCAGGAGCGCCCCGTTGGTGTTGATGCCGATGAAGGTCGACCCGGGATGGAAGTAGGTGATCAGGTCCTCGAGCTCCCGGGCCAGCAGCGGCTCCCCGCCGGTGATGTTGGTCTCGTAGTTGCCCAGGCGGTAGCAGTCGTCCGCGAGATCCCGGACCTGGCCGTGGGTCAGCACGTCCCGGCCCGGCTGGAGCATCTTGACCGCCGAGCATTTGTCGCACGTCGCCTGGCAGTGGTAGGTGATGCCGTACTCGATGGCCCGGATCATCGGGCGGCCGGTGAGCTTGGCGCGCACGTGGTGGTCCACGACCTTGCGGGCGAAGTCGGGCTTCTTGACCAGGAACCCCGCGAACTTGGGGATCCGGAACAGGATGTCGCTGGGGTTCTTCACCGGCGGAACACCTCGCTGCCTGAGACTGGCTCCCCGGCCTCGGCGGCGGCCGACTCCGGGACGTGGTGTTACGATGGCCCCTGTCGGTGCGAGCGTCAACCAACCGCCCGCGACCGAGGACGTCCGCGAACGTGCCCATCCGGACCCCGCTGCGCTTTCGCCTCGCCCTGCACCGGGCCCACGAGCGCTCGGCGGGGACGAGGATCCTCCGTCGGCGGGTGGCAGAGCTGGTAGGGGACGACCGGGTGCTCGAGGTGGGCAGCGGGTACGGGGACAACGCGCCGTCCTGCGCCGCCGGTTACCTGGGCATCGACACCGAGCTGCCCTCGGTGGAGATCGCCCGGCGCGCGCACCCGCAGCGGGAGTTCATGGCCTGGAATCTCCGCACGCAAGGACCGGTCCCCGGCGAGTTCGACGCGGTGCTGTTCTGCCTGGCCGTGCACGAGCTGACCGACCGGGACGCGGTGCTCGACGTCGCGATCGACCAGGCCCGCCGACGGGTGATCGTGGCCGACTACGACCCGGGCCTGGGGGGGTGGCTCCGGATTCGCGAGGGACTCCTGGAGAAGGGCAAGCTCGGCCGCTACCTGCGCTTCGATCTGCCGGGCCACCTGGCCCGGCGGGGGTGGACCCTGGCCCACACCGAGGCCATCGACGAAGCCTACCGCTCGTGGGTTTTCGAGCGAGAGGGTTGCTAGGCTAGGCCGATGACCCGACGCGGCCTCCACGTGGTCCTGATCCAGCCGCACGCGCCGGCCGACGGGCCCTTCGAGCGACTGGGCCGCTCGGACCTGCCCCCCCTGGGCCTGCTCTACCTGGCCGCGTCTCTGGAGGCCGCCGGCCACCGCGTCACCGTGCACGACCTCAACCTCCCGGTCCGCGTGGACCGGATCCTGCGCAGCATCTCGAGGGCGAATCCCCACGTGGTCGGGATCGGCACCCTGGCCCCCTGCCATCCGGTGGTGGAGGACCTGGCGCGTCGGCTTCGTCCGGGCCTCTCGCCCAGGACGCGGCTGATCTGCGGCGGCGCGGACGCCACGACCCGGACCTCGCTGTACACCGAGAGCGGGTTGTTCGACGCCGTGCTGGTGGGCGAGGCGGAGCAGACCCTGGTGGAGCTCTGCGACGCGTGGCCCGACGTCCCCCGGATCCCCGGGGTGATCCCCGCCGGTGAGCACAGCTGCACCCAGCCCGCGCGGATCGTGCCCGACGACGCCCCGTTCCCGGCGCGCCACCTGCTCCCCCTGCGCCGCTACCGCGGCGGGCCGGCCTACAAGCGGGGTCAATACACCGCGAGCGTCTTCACCCACCGCGGCTGCCCCTACCGCTGTACCTTCTGCGAGCAAGGGGTCCATGCGGGCCGTGTGCGGTTCCGGTCCGCCGAGAGCATCTTCGACGAGATCCAGCGGATCCGCCGCGATCACGGCATCCACGACATCCGCTTCATCGACGATGTGCTGATCTCCAATCGCCGGGTGCTGCGGGATCTCGTGGAGCGGATTCTGAGTTCCGGCGAGCGATTCTCGTGGCTCTGCACGGGACGCATCGACCTGGTGGACGACGACCTGCTGCGGGACATGCGCCGGGCGGGCTGCTACCGGGTGGAGTACGGCATCGAGAGCGGCTGCGATCGCATCCTGGCGATGACCGACAAGGGGTTCGACGTGGCCCGGGCCGAGGACGCGGTCCGGCGCACCCGCGCCGCGGGCATCGAGACCATCGCGAACTTCATCCTCGGATTCCCCACCGAGACCGAAGACGAGATCGAGCAGACCGTCCAGCTGGCGCTTCAGCTGGACGCCGAGTACGCGATCTTCTTCCCCTTCTGCCCCTACCAGGGGGCGGAACTGACCCGCCAGTACCGCCTGGGTTGGGATCCCGAGTTCCCGGCCTTCCGTGCCCCCTCACCGGCGTACCCCGTGGAGACCGACCGCCTGATGCACCTGGTGGACCAGGCCTACAGCCGGTTCTACTTCCGCCCCGGCTACGTGGCGCGGCGGGCGGCGGCGGTACGCAGCGGCTGGATCTACTGGGATCTCGGGCGCATGGCCGCGGCCCACGCCGCGCGACGGGGGTGGGCCAGGATGACCGGCCGATGACGGAAGAGCGGCGACGAGCCCGCGGGGCTTTCCCGCGGAGGGCCGCGCTGGCCGTGCTCCTCCTGCCCCCGTTGTACGTGTTCGCCGATCTGTACCTGCGCGTCGATCTCCCGGGCGCGGCGTGGCTGGCCCACCAGGCGTTTCGGGCCCTCGTGGGCCCCCTGGAGTGGCTGACCGAGGGGGAGGGGACCCGGCTGCGGATCGCCCTGGGCGGGACGGTCGCGCTGGCGCTGCTCGCGGCCACCCTGCGACCCACCCGGCGGGTGATCGTCCCCGGCGGGGCGCTGCTGGTGGCCGGCGCCCAGCTCCTGGTGATCGCCCTCGCCGTGCTCATGGAACGGGCGCTGGCGGCCGGTCTGCTGGCGGGCATCGGCGTCGCGGCGGCGCTCGGGGTCCTGCACCGGGCTCCCCTCGCGCGCCTGCCCCGCTGGGCGCTGGCGCTCCTCGTGGGTTCCGTCGGGGCTGTGGCCTGCTACTACGTCTACGCGTTGTTCATGACCTACGGCGAGGGCTACGCCCTGCTGCGCTGGGCCGGCGCCCGGGTCCGGGAGCACGGGGCGGACCTGCTCACCCCCTTGTGCGTCGGGCTCGGCGCGCTGCTGGTCGCGCTGCTGGCCGCGGTACTGGCGGCCGGCTCGGGTCGCGGTGGGCGGGCCGCGCGCCTGGCCGTCGCCTGGGGAGCCGGTACGGCGGTCGCCTGGATCGGTCACCGCCTGGCTGGGCAGCCGACACCCCTGGGACCCACCCCCCTGGTGGTGGGGGTCGGCGTGGCCCTGTTCGCCGCGGGCTGGAGCCCCACCGCCGGGACAGCCCCCCCCTCGGTCCGCGCGCTCCCGCGGCTCCTCCTCCTGCCCTGTCTGCTCGCGCCCCTGCTCATCGGCCACACCTACGCCGCGCGCGTCTTCCGCTGTGGTCCGGCGGCGGCGATGCCCGGCCTGGAACGGGTGGCCAGCCCGGGTGAGGTGTTCCGCGTGACCCTCTCTCGGGACGCCCGCGTCGCCGCGCTGACGCTGCGGACGGACAGCCGCCTGGGGTGGCTGACGGTGTGGCCCGAGGCCGGCCCCCTGCAGTCCAGCGATCCCGGCCCCGCCGGATGGCCCGCCGGGGATCCCCTGGCCCAGCCGGGCGCCCTGGCCGGCGTCCCCGAAGAGCTGGTGTACGCCCCATCCCACGACCTGTTCTTCGCCACGATCACCCCGGAACCCGGCATCGTCGGCAGCCCCACGCGGGTGCCCTTCGATCCCGGGCCCTACCCCACGGACACGGTGACCAACCTGATCCTCGTCATCGCCGGAGACGGCGCCCGGGTGATCGAGGCCCTCGAGGCGCCCGGGCTGTGCTGGGTCAACACCCTGCGCTGGTCCGAGGCCGAGGGCCTGCTCTACGTCGGGTGCGAGGACCGGCCGGGGGTCCACCGCTACGATCCCGCCGCCCGGGCCTTCCGCGACGGCACCCACGCCCGTCCCATCGGCGACGTCCAGAAGATCGCCCTCCATCCGACGGATCCCACCCTGTACACGGTCTCGCTGTGGAAGACACCCAACCTGACCGAGCTGTCCCGGGACGACCTGGAGGTGACCCGACAGACCATCATCGGAGGCTCCCATTACGACGTGGTCACCGACGCGACCAGCGGGCGGGTCTTCGCGTCGTCGTTCTACGGTTCGCGCGTCCACGTCGTCGACGGCGGGGACTTCCGACGCCGTCCGAGCATCCGGGCGGGGTTCGGTACGCGCGCGCTGGCCCTCTCCGCCGATCCCCACCTGCTGCTGGCCTCGTCGGTCTACGACGGCACCCTGCGGGTCTGCGACCCCTCCTCGGGAACCACCCTGGCGACCCTGCCGGTGGGCGGTCACATCAAGGACATCGCCGTCGACGAGGTCCGGGATCGGGCCTACTTCTGGAGCCAGTGCGGGCTGTTCCGGCTCGACCTGTCCGGTTGGGCGCGCTCGGGCGAGGTGCGCGCGGACGGGGTCCCCGGCCCCGCGGGACGCGCTGCGGGGTTGTGATCCGCCGACGTCGGCACTAAGTTGGGCATCGACCCATGACCCAGGAGACCCCCTTCCAGATCGTACGCCGGATCCACCGCGGGGAACCGCGCCTGATCCAGCTCACGGCGATCGCGGACCGACCCCTGCGCGGGCCGAAGGCGCTCGGTTCCCTCTTCGAGAGTTTGGCCGAGTCGCTGCGGGAGCTGGACGCCAGCCCCCTGCACGAGAAGGTGTACGGCGAGGCCGCCGGCGCCCGGGAGTTCCGGCGCGCCCGGGACCGCGCCTGGGCCCACGCCGGACTGCCGGCCGACACGCCGCTCACCGTGGTGGGCAACACCCCCTGTGTCGGCGGCGAGATCGCCGGAGTCCAGCTACTGGCCGTGTCCAGCCGCACCGACGGGACCCTGAGGACCTTGCGCGACGGGGACGCGCCCGTGGGGCGGGAGCTGGAGCTCCCCGGCGAGCGGCTGGTGCTGATCACCGACATCCACGGCGGCCAGCCGGACGCCGGGCCCGCCGAGCAGTTCGAGGGCATGTTCGAGCTCGCGAAGCTGCGTCTGGAATCCCTGGGTCTGAGCTTCCAGGATGTGGCGCGGACCTGGATCCACGTGGACTGCCTGCTCCCCTGGTACGACGAGCTCAACCGGGTTCGCAATGCCTTCTTCCAGCACGTCGGGCTCGTGACCCCCGGGAAGGAACCCCGGCTCCCGGCCAGCACCGGCATCCAGGGCACCCACCCGGACGGGCACGGCGGGCTGCTCGAGCTGCTGGCCGTCACCCGGACCGACGGGGAGGCCTTCGAACCCATGCGCACCGCACACCAGTGCGGGGCCTTCGACTACGGTTCGGCCTTCTCCCGGGGCATGGTGGTCCCGCTGGGGGACGCTCGGTTGCTGCTGGCCTCGGGGACGGCGAGCATCGACGCCGGAGGCCGCACGGTCCATCCGGACGATCCCGCAGGCCAGGTTCGTGAGACCTTCGACGCCGTGCAGGCCCTGTGGGACGCCCAGGGTTCGGACTGGTCGTCGGTGACCACCGGGGTTCTGTTCTTCAAGAACCCGGCGATCCACACCGCGTGGAAGGGGCTCCTGGCGTCCGGCGATGTGCCAGAGATCCCCGCGATCGCCGTGTTCGGCGACGTGTGCCGGGACGACCTGCTGTTCGAGCTAGAAGCGACCGCCATCGACTGAGGGGGTACCCTCCGAGGTGAGATGAACCAGCCGCGCCGCATCGCGAGCGGGTGGGTGCTGCTGGTCGTGATCGGGACCATCGCATTCTCGGCACCGATGTTCCTCCACCCTGAGGGCATCGCGTCGGGCGATGCGTTCCGCGACAACGACTGGCTGAACTGCCGCTCCTTCGACCTCCTCGCCACCCGCGCGCTCCGCGAGGACGGGCAGTTCCCCCTGCGTTCTCACCTGGTGGGGGGAGGGTTCCCGACAATCATCCATCCCTCCGACAGCTCCTGGGCGCCCACCCTCCCCGCGGTCCTGCTGCTGGGGGACGTGCTGGGGGTCAAGGTCAACCTGACCCTGTTGCTGGTGGTCGGGGCGCTCGGGGTCTACGGGCTGGCCCGTCGCTGGGCCCGATTGGCCCGCTTCCCGGCGGCCTTCGCAGCCCTGCTGTTCGCCTTCAGCGGCTGGATGCCCTCCATGATGCTGGTGGGCTTCTACCACCAGGCGTTCTATCTGCCGATCCCCGCAGTGCTCTGGCTGCTGCTGACCTCCCCCGGCCGTCCCCACCGCCTGCTGCTGGCCGGGTTCCTCCTCTTCGTCGTGCTCCAGCAGGGGGGGCATGCCCTTCCGGCTTCCCTGCACTTCCTGGGCTTCGCCCTGTGGTTCCGGTGCGCCGCCGGGCGGGCGGCGCCGCTGGGCAGGGCGCGGGCGGCGGGCTGGACCGTTGCCGTGCTGGCCGTCCCGGCGTTGATCACGGCCCCCCTGGCCTTCGCTGCCGTGGGATTCCCGAGCTGGATCGTGATCGCCGGCCCGATGGCCGCCCTCGCGTCCCTCGCGTGGAGACCGATGTGGGCCCAGGCGAGGTCGTTCGCGCCCTGGGGAGGTCGTCTGCTCATCGCGGTGGGCATCGCGGCGATCCTGGGAGCACCGCGGGTGCTGGGGCTGGCTCAGCTGGCGTCCGAGGGCGAGTACGACGGGGGTCTGGAGCTCATGGGGTTGTACTCCGGAGGGGAGTCCCCGAAGTCGTTCTGGATCGAGCGGTTCTACGAGGGACCGCGTGCCCTGCTGGAGGGGGT
This sequence comes from uncultured Rickettsiales bacterium, assembly GCA_964542165.1. GTDB lineage: Bacteria > Myxococcota_A > UBA796 > UBA9615 > CAYRNR01 > CAYTBN01. The sequence goes on along the minus strand of CAZITQ010000102.1, from coordinate 11,277 downwards.
CCTGGGGCGGGTCCCCGCCGTGGCGGACTACGAGACCGACGCCCACGGCCGTCCGGGCTCGAACCTGGACCCCGAGTACGGCTTCCTCGGGCTCACCGTGCCGGGGTTCGCGCTGGCGATCGTGGGCGGCGGAATCGCCCTCTGGCGGCGACGTGCCGGCGGCCTTGTGGTCTCGGGCACCCTGTACACGGCGGTCTGTCTCGGTTGGTTCCTGCCGCCGGACCTCCACTTCCTCTACGCGCGAGGACTGCCCTGGCTCGACCGCATGAGCCAGCCCGTGAAGTACTTCAACTTCTTCGTCCTGCTGGCCGCCGTGATGCTGGCGGGCATGGGTGTGCAGGCGTTGCTGCGCCGCCTGCCCCGCGGCCGCGTCCGGGGGATCGGCGCGCTGGCGGCGGGCCTGGTCCTCGCCGCACCCCTGGCGCAGAACGGGCCGATCCTGGCCGAGAGGTTCGCCGAAGCGCGGCCCGCCCCGCGACCGGTGCACGACTTCCACCAGGTGGCCATGATCGAAGACGCCGCCTGGATCCATCATCCCGACAGGGACGAGAAGCGGCGGGCCGCCCACACCACGCTGAGGGACCTGCGGCGGCCGGAGGCGGCGCAGGAGTACCACAACATCCGTCGGGGCGTGGGCACCGTGGACTGGTACGGGACGGTGATCGCCGCCGAGGCGGCGGCACCCAGGGAGTTCATCACCCCGGACGGCGAGAGCCTGCGCAACCCCCACTACCACGGCGAGGCGTGGGTCGACTCCGGTCAGGCGGAGATACGATCCGTCCACATCCGTCCCAACACCGTCGACCTCGACGTCCACGTGACCCGCCCGGCCAAGATCGTGATCAACCAGAACTCGCTGCCGGGATTCCGGACGAACAGCGGGCGGGTGTCCGCACACCGGGGGCTGCTGGCGGTCAACCTCGAACCCGGGCACCACCGGGCACGCCTCACGTACGCGCCCAGGCCCGTGCTCGCCAGCCTGTGCGTGTCCGCGGTGGCGTTCCTTGTGTGGCTGACCGGCCTGACGGTCTCTATACTGAGAATCCGTGGACGACGCTCCCCGGTCTGACGCCGCGCCGAGACGGCTGTACCCCTGGCCCCTGACCCTGCTCGCGCTCGCGCTCGCAGCGATGCTGACCTACGCCGTCTACTCGCCGGCTACCTACGTGCTGGCCGTGGCGGCCTGCCGCGCCCTCTTCGCCTGGTTCGTCTGGTACGAGGCCTACTGGCACTTCGCCGAGGACTTCCAGCGCTGGGCCACCCTGGCGCCCCTGCCGTTCGCATTCCTCGGCACGTTCTGGGGTCTGCGATGGCTCGCGGCGCGGGGGATGCGCGGATGGCGGCCCGGGGGCGCCCGGGGACTGCTGAGGGTGGGGATCTGGACCGGCCGCATCGTGCTGGGCGCCGTGGCCCTGCCCAGCGGCGTGGCCCTGGCCGCCGCCCTGCTGCTGCCCGCGCTGGCCTTCGGCCCGGGGTACCACACCACGGGCGGCAAGCGCCTCCAGCGGGCGTCGTGCAGCCATTGCCACAGCCCCTACCGCCCCTTCCACTTCTTCCGCCCCCCCGAGCAGTGGGACCGCACCGTCCACCGGATGCGGACCCTGGAGGGGGCCCCCATCGACGAGGAGGAGCAGGAGCGGATCGCCCGTTACCTCTCGTCCCGCTGCTCCTACACCGACGCCTGGATGTTCCGGGCCAAGTGTCTGCGCTGCCACGACCGGCAGACCCTGGAGGCCAGACCGCGGTCCGGCGGGGAGTGGGAGGCCATCGCCGACCGGGCCGCCCGGCTCTCGCCCTACGCCTACCGTCAGGACTGGCTCGAGCAGGTCAAACGCCACGCCGTCGAGGAGCTGGCCGTACCCGTGGATCCGCCCCCCCTGGGGGACCTCACCGAGAGCAAGCTGACCTTCGAGCGACACTGCGGCCCCTGTCACTACCTGGACACCGCCGCGTCCACGCCCACCGCCGAGTTCGACCGCGTCGTGCGGGAGATGGCGGACAAGGTCCCGGGCCGGATGAGTGACGAGGAGGTCGTGGGGATCGTCCGCTACCTGAGGGAGCACCGGCCGGCCGACGGCGAGTGGGCGACCGCCTTCCCCCACGACCACCTGGTGGAGGTGGACTGGTGAGGGCTGCTCTGCCGACCATCGCGCGGGTCGTCCTGGCCGCGGGCCTGGCCGTCACGGTCGCCGGGCTCGGCTGCGGCGGGGCCGACGGTGAGACCCCCCTACCCTCCGGAGCCTACGCCGTCGGCGTGGACGAGTCCTACTACCCCTGGGGCGGCTGGGTGCTCCCCAGCGGCTTCCAGGTGGCCCCGGGCGACACCTGGAGTGCCCAGTTCGATCTCGAGATCGACCTGAGCCGCCTGGCGGACTACCCGGGCATCGTGGATCGGCTGACCGTGGCGCTGGTGGGGGAACCCACCTACGGCGCAGACGGCACCCCCACCGGGTTGAGCGCGGTGACCGTCACGTCGTCGTTCACCTCCACCGGCGTCCCCCTGTCCTACTACGAGGGGACCATGCCGGTGCGGGCGCTCGGCAGCACGCGCGGGAGCCCCTTCGAGGCGGTGGTCCACTTCCCCGCCGACGGCTGGGAGGACGGGGGTGTCGCCCACGTGGCCGGCACCCTGTCCGCCCCCCTCCCGCCGGACATGCCGGCCGGGATGTACCGCCCACAGATCGAGGTCTTCGCCCGCATCGCCGGCTCCAACACCCCGGTGGATCTGGGCCACCTGCCCTACCAGCTGGGTCAGTGGCTGGAGACCAACCTCGAGCTGGCCGGGCCCGCGGGCCGCGACGCGGCGGTCACCGGGATCTACGCGCCCGAGCCCATGGAGTTCATGCGCTGCCCCCAGGTGCTGCCCGAGGTGCGAGTGGGCGAGCCGTCCACGCCGCGGATCCCCTGGACCGTCTTCCACGGGTCCCAGGCTTACGGGCAGTCGGGGCTGCTACCCATCGAGGACGTGGAGCGGGTGGGGCTGGTGAACCGGGTCCGCTTCCCCACGCCGATGGTGCTGCCCCCCGGCCAGGTCCAGGTCCAGCCGTCCATCCCCACCCTCTACCCCGAACAGGGGCTCGCGGGGCTGTTCATCGGCGGCGAGACCGTCACCCCGACGCTGCCCCACTACCTGGATCTGTACCAGGGCCAGGCCCGGGCCCAACTCCGCGATCCCGACGGCGAGGTGTCCGACCTGGGGACCCTGCAGTTCGCCGGCGATTCGAACGAGGGCCCGCGGCTGAGCGGCGGCGGTTTCCGGCTGGACCTGTCGCGGACCGGTGACTATCGCCTGGAGCTCACCGGCACCATGGTCGACCAGCTGGGCCGTAGCTACGAGGCGGGGGGCACCTACGAGTTCTCCGTCGCCTACCCCCTGTCGTTCTCCACCCCGGTCAAACCCGGCACCAACTTCATCGAGGGCGCGCGTTTCCCGGCGTCGGCTCACGTGAACCCACCGGTGCCCGCGGACGTCAGCGTCGAGGTGACCTACCTGCCGGCCTCGGACCCCGCGCGGGCCCAGCACGCCGAGTACGCGGGCTCGGCGAACCGCTACGGTCACTTCAAGCCGGAGGGGGCACCGCTGGCGATGCTCGAGCCGGGGGAGTACCGCTCCCTGGTCACGGCGCGCTACACCGACCAGGGGGGCAACCTGTGGATGGGCAGCCAGGCATCGGCGGGGGTGGTGGCGGAGCTCGAGCCCTCGCTGGTCCTGCACGGCGGCCGGACCTACATCTCCCCGCCCCACCCGGACCGGGAGGACTACGGCGGCTGGGATCGGTACCAGCTGGACTTCGAGGGCGGGTCCTCCTATCTGGACGAAGAGCTGCTCTCCCAGTTCGACCACGTGTTCCCGTACCACAGCGGGGACACCCTCCACGTGGCGACCACCTACCCCTTCGAGAGTGTGGTGGGGATCGTGCTGTCGATGGAGGCGCGGGACGGGGCGCTGGCCGAGCGCGTGGTGGACGCCTACAACCCCACCGGCGAGCCCTTCGGCTACCCCACGACCCCCCGCTGGCGGGAGCCGGTGTTGCTGCCCGACGTGGTCAAGCTGGGGGAGGACAACTTCGGGTACTACCGGGTGTCTGCCGAACACCCGGACCACCTGCCGATCCTGTCGGCGTCCCGGGACGGGCTCGCGCCCCAGGTGTTCGGGGACGACGGCGGCCTGGAGGCCTACACCTACCTCTCGGTGGTCCGGCCGGGGTTCCTGGTCCTGGGCTTGGCCTACTCGGGCTCCTTCATGGGCCCCTGCTGGATCGTGTCCCCCAACCCCTACGGCGGGCAGATCAACGCCAGCCCCAACGGGGATCTGCCCGGCGACGTGTACCGGGTGATGGCCGGGCTGGTGGTCAAGGACCACGCCACGGGAGAGGTCCACTACGACGCCTACGCCGCGGCCATCGCGGCCCTGCCGCCCGGGTCGTACTCGAGCTCGGTGTCGGCGCCGGGGGAGCGACCGCTGATGACGGTCAACGGCCGCGAGTTCCCCTTCTACCTGGGCCTGGACACGTCCGACGTGTTCGTGGTCGGCGAGGACATGATGCTGGGGGGCACGGTGATGCCCCCCACCCGGGCTTACGTGACGCTGACGGTGACCAAACCCGACGGGACCGAGGAGGTCCTGGAGGGATGGAGCAACCGCCTGGGGGGCTTCGCGCCTCCCAGGCCGGTCACCGCAGATCAGGCCGGCGCCTACCGGATTCGCTGTCACATCGAGCGCGACGGCAAGGAGGGGGACATCCCCGGGACCGGGGACGGCGAGTTCTACCACTTCGCGATCCCCGAGGACGATCCGGAGTTCGTCCGGGTCGAGCTGGGCCCGATGACCCGCGTCGAGCACGGCAAGTCCCTCGAGATCCCCCTGCGCTGGGACGGGGACGTGCGCGGCGCCCGGGTCACCTACTCGGTGATGATGCCCGGGAACGTGCTGGACGAGGGCGTGATCCGCAACGCCGAGGGGGGGCTGGCCTTCCCCTTCGATCCGGTGGAGGCGTCGATCCAGTACCCCTTCGTGGACACGGTGGACTACGCGACGGGCGAGCCGGTGTACGCCGACACGATCGTGTTCACCTTCCTGGTGGAGGGCACCCGCAACGGCGAGGCGGTGCGGGACGCGGTGCGCGTGATCCTGCGGGGCAACCGGTTGTTCAATCCGCGGGGGGTGTTCGAGGCGTCGGGTCCCGCCGGGGGCCACGGCACGGGCCATCCTGGCGGGCACCCGGGCGGCCACCCGGGCCCCCCACCGTCCGCGGGGCAGCACCCTCAGCCGCCGCCCCGCCCCGAGGGCGGCCATCCCCCCGGCGCCGGGGCGCAGCGGTAGGTCATGGTCGAAGCGGCGATCCCGGCGGGCGAGCGTGCCTCCCGGCTCCGCGTGGGGCTGGCCGCCGCCGACCTGATCGTGTCGGCGGCCTTCCTCCTGGCCTGGTCGGGCGGCTGGATCCCGGCCCCGGCGGACGATCCCGAGCGCCCGTTCCTGATCTTCGTCAACGCCAACATGCTCCTGGTGGGCGGGGCGGCGCTGGCGGCCGCCGCGTGGACGTTCGCCGCTTCCCGCCGGGGGACTGCGGGGCTGCTGCTGGCGGCGGTTGGGCTTCTGGTCGTCGGTGAGCTGCTCTGTGCGGCCCTCGAGTTCGTGCCGAATCCGCCGCCCTGGGGCGAGGGGCTCGCCGATGGGATCTGGCTCGTCAGCCGCCTCGCGGTGGCCGCGTGGTTCGTCGCCGCGGCCGCGGGTCGGGCGCCAGCCGGGCCGCGTGCGGCCCGGATCGCCGCGCCGGTTGTCGTGCTCCTGCTCACCCCCGCGGTGTGGTTCACCGTGATGTCCCCCCTGACGGCGGCGGGGGAGGGGCTGGCTGCGGCGATGGTCGCCCTCGACCTGCTGGCCCTGCTGGCCCTGGCGGCGGTGGTGGGTCGCCTCGTCGCTCGGCCGCTCCGTCGGGCATGGATCGGGGCCGCCGGCGGCCGCGGCCTGTAACTGCTAACCCCCCGGGTGCAGGACCGGTTTGTGGCCGTGGACGACACGGGGTTCACCCTCGGGGAGCTGGGGTACTTCGCCGGCTACCTGGCGGTGGCCGTCTGGGTGTGGCCGGGCAGAGCGCCGGTCGGAGGCCCGCGATGACGGGCGCCGGGCGGGGCGGGATCCCCTCGAGGCTGGCAGGTCATGGGGCGGTGTGGCTTGCCGCCGGGGCGGTGTTCCTGGTGGTTCCCCACCGGCTCACCCGCGCCCTGGCCCTGGACTACGAGGCGCTGTTCGCCAACCTGGCCGAGGGGTACCCCGCGCGACTGGACAGCGGGGCGATCGCCGTGGGCATGGGCTGGATCGAGCTGGGCGCCGCGCCGCTGGCGCTCCTCCTGTTCGCGTCGCTGATCTACCGGATCACCCGGCGCCTCGGACTGGACAACCCCCTGTCCGGCGCGGGCTGGCTCCCGCGGACGGGGATGTTCGCCCTCGCGCTGGGGACCTGGGCGGTGTTCGCCATGCCCGCCTCCCACGCTCTGGCCATGTGGGCCCAGGTGGAGGCCTACCCCTGGATCCAGTGGGCGGACCACGTTCCGGTGGTGATGGACGATCTGCGCACGCGGGCCCCGGGGGTGGTCCTTCCGGCGCTGATCGTCCTGGGGGCTGCGCTGGCTCTGTTCGCCCTGCGTCGCCCCGGGCAGCCCTCCGGGGGCGGTGAACCGTCGCCGCGGCGGTGGATCGGGCGAGCCGCGTGGAGCTGCGTGGTCCTGGGGGTCGCCCTGAGCTCTGCACCGGCGTGGGGAATCTTCGTCCTCCACGGCTCCCGCATCGGCACGGCCCGCGGCCTGGGGGTGTTCGAGGACACCTGCGGTCAGTGCCACCTTCGTTCCCGTCCCCTGTTCTTCGTCAAGACACCCGCGGAGTGGCGCACCACCGTGGACCGGATGCGGACCTTCGAGGGCGCCCCCATCGACGAGGATCAGGGCGAGGCGGTGGGCGATTTCCTGTGCGGGATGCGGTCGTACTCGGACGCCTGGACCACCCGGACCCGCTGCCAGCGCTGTCATCGGGGTGGATCCCGCGGGTGGGAAGACCGTCCGGAGGAGGACTGGGATCGGGTGGTGGATCGGATGGCCCGCTGGTCTCCCCACTACTATGGCGAGCCCGTGAGGCGCCAGATCGTGGACCACCTGGTCCGAACGCGGGGCGACGAGGACGCGACCCTCGGGCTGTCCGGGGAGGAATACCGTGCGTACACCGACCTGGACCGGGCCTGCTCGACCTGCCACTCCCTGGGCCGCGCGGCGGAGCGGGCCGCCGCGCTGACTCCCGAGTCGCGGTGGGAGCTGCTGCTGCGCATGGCGGACAAGCGGGATCCGCCCTGGTCCACCCCCCCACAGGACGCGCGGGGACACGCCAAACCCCGCCAGCAGGCCGCACCCGCCCTTGGCCAGCGGCGCCATCCACGGGTTGCGGAAGCGGGACAGCGCCCCGCCCC
>CAZITQ010000102.1:0-3810 GCA_964542165.1 uncultured Rickettsiales bacterium | reverse complement strand
GTCCAGCGCCGAACTGGAGGCGCTGGACCAGGCCTACGAGGCCCTGCTGGCGGACCCGGCGTTGCGCGAGCGGCTCCTGCCCCACGACCTGCCGGCCACCGAGGGGGATCTGCCGTGGTAGGCCGCGCACCCGTCCGGCTGGCCGCGCTGGGGTCGGTGTTGGCGGTGCTCGGCTGTGGCGCCCCGGACGCGGCCGGGCCCGGAGCGGATCGGGGGCGCCCGGGACCCGGGGACATCGACCTGATCTGGGAGCTCCCGCCCTTCCCCTGGTCGGTGCGGGTCTCGGATTTCGATCCGGGACAGGGACTCGCGCCCGGGGGGACCTGGTCCCTGGATTACGCCCTGGATCTGGATCTCACCGCCCTCGAACCCCGGCACGGGGCCATCCGCGAGATCGTGGTGGCCGTGGGGGGCGAGTGGCGCTACGACGGCGACGGCGGCTACCGCGCCGCCAGCCGTTCCAACGCCGTGTCCTCGAACCTGACCCCCACCGGCCTGCCCATCGAGTACTTCGGCGGATGGCCCAAGGTCGGCGAGCTCCACGGTGCGGAGGGCAGCCCCTTCGAGGCGACCCAGGTCTTCGACGCCGAAGGGCTCGGTCCCCTGGCCCGGGTCCACCACCTGGAGGGGCGCCTGGACGTGGCGCTGTCCGCGGACACCCCCGAGGGCTACTACCAGCCGCGGATCTACGTGTTCGCTCGGCTGGAGGGGGAGGACACCCCGGTCCACCTGGGCGCCTATTCGGACAACTGGAACGAGAAGCCCTACCCGGTGCTGCCCCTGGTCCGGGTGGGGGATCCGGCGACGCCGCGCCTCCCGTGGTCGATCCTCGCCGCAGCCCAGCAGATGGGACGCACCGGCGCGCTGCCCGAGGAGGAGCGGGGGAGGATCGCCCTGGTGGGTCGCGCGGGCTTCGGCGGGACGTTGATCCTGCGCCCGGGCGTCTACGACGTCGCGCCCAGCTTCCCCACGATCTTTCCCCGGTCAGCCATTGCATCCGTGGACGGCGGCGACGAGGTGGTGCCGGATCGGATCCCCAGCTACCTGGACCTGGCCAGCGGTCAGGTGAGCTGCGCGGTGACCGCGCCCGACGGCACCCGCCGGGACCTGGGGGTCAAGGCCTTCGCCGGCGAGGGCGACGAAGGTCCGTTGCTCGTGGGTGGGCCCTTCCCGGTTTCCCTCGAGCAGACCGGCCGCTACGAGATCGACCTGCGGGGGCACGTGCTGGACGGCCACAGCCGGAGATTCGAGGGCGGGGGGACCTACGTGGTCCACGTCGCTCACCCGCTGACCTTCTCGACCTCGTGCAAGCCGGGGAATCCCTTCCTGGTGGGGGACAAGTACCCCAGCAAGGTCAACGTGAGCCCGCCCTTCCCGGCCGAGGTCAGCGTCGAGGTCGCCTACCTGCCCGACTCGGACCCGGCGCGGAGGGTGGACTGGCTGGGGTCGGGGACGGCGAACGACTACGGACACTTCACCGACTACCTCACGCCGCCGCTGGTGTTCGACGAACCCGGGGAGTACCTGAGCCGTGTCACGGCCCGCTACGTGGACAGCCGGGGGCAGCTGTGGATGGGGGAGCAGCTCTCCGCGTCGGTGATCGCTCCGGTGCAGAGCGAGCTGCGGCTCCACGGGACCCGGTCGTTCCCCTACGGTCTCCGGGGCGGCGACGACTACCACGGGGGCCTGGCCCGGGTGGAGGAGCGGCAGGACATGAAGTCGTCCTTCCTGCCCTTCACACCCGCGATGCTCCCCGATCCCTACGTGCCCTACGACCCCCGGGACACCCTCTTCGTGCCGACCCACGCCTTTCACCAGAGCCTGGTGGAGCCCCACTTCTCCATGGCGCTGGAGGACCCGACGCTGCGGTCCACCCTGCAGGAGGCCTACCGTCAGCCCCTGTTCCCGGTGCCGCCGATGTACCAGCGGGTGAGCGGCGAGTGGCTGTTCCTCGAGGACGTGGTCCAGCTGTCCACCGACAGCGGGGGCTGGTTCCCGGCGGACGAGGCCCACGCCGACGAGCTGCCGATCCTTCCGGTGGGTGGCGGATCGTCATGGCACCCCTTCACCTTCCCCGAGCGCAACCGCTTCGAGGCCTACACCTACCTGGGCACCGTCCGCCCGGGCTTCCCGGTGATGACCACGGTCTACCAGCGGGACGCCATCGGGATGTACTGGCTGACCAGCCCCAACCGCTACGGATTCCACTACAACACCGGCGCCAACGCGGACCTGCCCGGCGATGTCTACCGGGTGCTCGGTGGAGCCGTGCTCAAGGACCGGGAGACGGGCCGCAACCTCTACGACGCCTACTCCGCGGCCATAGCCGTGTCCGAGCCCACCGGCTCGACCCTGGCGATCCTCCCCCCGGGCGAGCGGCCCCTGGTGACCCTGGGCGGGAGAGCCCACGAGCTGTTCCTGGCCCTGGACTCCCACGACACCCTCGAGGTGGGGGAGCGGATCGGTCTGGGAGGCATGGTGTTCCCCTCGGTGGAGGCCGAGGTGAGCTGGACCGTGACCACCCCCGACGGTCTGACCCAGGAGCTCCGGACCACCGCCAATCGCCTGGGCATCGCCCGCGCCCCCCACGCGATCCCGGTGGACCGTCCGGGCCTGTACCGGGTCCAGGTGGAGGTGCGCCACGGGGAGCTGCGGGGCGACGTGGTCGGGACCGCCGACGGCGGGTGGTGGCACTGCGCGGTGGAACCCGGGCGGATTCCCCTGTTGACCAGCGAGCTCCCGGGCCTGACGCAGGTCGACCCGCGGACGGGCATCCGGATCCCCTTGAGCTGGCCCGCGGACCTCGAGGACGTGCACCTGCACTACGGGGTGATCATGCCCGGTCAGGTCCTCGACCAGGGGGAGGTCGCCCCGGTCGACGGCGGTTGGGAGTACCCCTTCGAACCGGTCCAGCTCGCCGTCGCCTTCCCCAACCTGGACGTTCGCGCCTTCGGCTCGGGCGAGTGGGAGCTGTCCGACACGGTCGTCTTCCAGTTCTTCCTCGAGGCCGAGCGGGACGGACAGCCGGTCTACGACGCCCTTCGCCTGGTCTTGAGGGACGAAACGCTGATGTACCAGGACGCACTGGTGGCCGCGTCTGGTGGCCGGCCCTAGGGGGAGAGGGGAGGGGAGGGGGGGAGGACCCGCGGGGGGGGGGGGGGCCCCGCGGGGGCCCCCGCCCCCGCGCCCGCGCCCCCGCCCCCGGGGGGGGCCGCCCCGGAGGACGGCCGACCGGCTGAGCTCTACGGCAGGGCGCCGTCGATGATCCAGTCCTCGATCAGGCCGATCTCGTTGGCGTTCAGGGCGCCGCCAATCGGCATCTGAACGCCTGCGCCACCCACGTTACCCTGGGTGCCGTTGATCTTGTGGTACAGGTAGCTCTGCCCCACGTTGGTCTCCTGCACGCGGTTCATCTGCGGCAGCTGCAGCGACGCCACGCCCACCGTGGTGGAGTAGGCCACCCCGTCCGACAGGTCGAGACCGGTGAAGTGACCGGCGTCGTGGCACGAGATGCAGGCCGAGGTGAAGATCGGCTGGACGTCGGCGATGGTCAGCAGGATCACGCACTCGTCGTCGGCGCCGTCGATGAAGCCGTCGCAGTCGTCGTCGATCTGGTTGCCACAGTCCTCGGCCATGGCCGGGTTGACGTCGATGTTGCCGTCGTCGCAGTCCAGCCCGCCGCAGGCCTCGTCCTCGTAGCCGTCGCCATCCGCGTCGGCGCAGGCGGCGCACTCGTCGTCGTCTCCGTCGATGAGGCCGTCGCAGTCGTCGTCGATCTGGTTGCCGCAGTCCTCGGCCATGCCCGGGTTG
>CAZITQ010000101.1:0-31052 GCA_964542165.1 uncultured Rickettsiales bacterium | reverse complement strand
GTCGTCCCCTGTGTCGTCGTCACCCGAGGCGTCGTCGTCGTCCGCCGTGTCGTCGTCGGTGATGAGAACCCCACCGGGGACACATCCGAGGGTGAGGGACGCGGAGAGCAAGGCGATGAACAGGACCTGGGTTCGTATGTCGGTCACGGCTTTCCTCCGGGCGGCTTGTCGAGCAGGCCTTGGGGCAGGATCGTTGCCCGGAAAGGCCCGTGGATCAAGGGACTTCCGGGACCCCGGCCCGCGCGCGGCAGTCGGGGTCGAGGCGCCGGTAGAGGGTGTAGTTGACCTGACCGGTCCGGCCGTGTGCCCCGCTCCGGGTCAGCTCCACCACCTGGTCCGGGAGGACGACCAGCCCGCCCTGGTCGACCAGCGGCTCCCCGGGAGCCGGGTGAGACGCTCGATTGACGATCAGGTAGCAGATCCCCTCCTCGTCCAGGTACCCGGCCAGGTCACCACCCATGAGACGACGGGCGTATCGATAGTCGTTGACCAGGCCGTCGCCGTTGACCACGGCCCGCCCGGAGTAGACGCCGGTACGACCGCTGCCGTCCTCCTGGTAGATCGCCTCCCCGGCCGGTACGTGCTCACCGATCTCCTCGAGGAAACTCCACGTGGCGTCCTGGGCGTCGGCCAGAGCCACCATCCGCCGGGCCTTGTTGCCCAGGTACAGCACGCTCAGCAGCGCCAGACCCACGAGGACCAGCGCGCGGATCCCCCGGGACGTGCCCACGGGTAGGTCGAGCCGGGCGAGCACGTACCCGAATCCCACGAGCCCGGGCACGAAGTACCAGTAGCGCATGTGGCTCAGCAGCAGGTGACCGGCGGTGAACGTCGCCAGGCCGACCCCGAGCCACAACAGGGGGAGATTGCGGGCGCGATCCCGGTGCAGCCAGGCCAGGGCGATGGCGGCGCTGCCCATTCCGGTCACCAGCAGGGAGCGCGCCGAGAGACCGGCGCCGTAGGTGAAGAAGTTGAACCACAGGGGAGACGCGCCGTGGCGGACGAGGGCGTGTCCGCGCAGCATCGAGGAGACGGACCAGGGTTCGCCGAACAGGGCGAACATCACCCCGAGCTGGGTCGCGGTGCCCGCCGCCGCGGCCACCAGTCCCAGACCGACGACGCGCCACCTTCCGGCGACCGCGGGTGCCGCCAGCAGCACGAGAACCACCGGCAGCGCGTCGATCCTGGTCAGCGGGATCAGGGCGGCGCAGGCGAACAGGACGGCCCGGTCGACCCGGCGGCCGTCGCCGGAGGCGATCCGCTCCAGCGTCCGTGTCATGCCCAGCAGCAGCAACACCAGCAGCCCGGTCTCCAGCAGGAGGTGGCCGCTGAGGGCGAGGGTGGCGAGCGCGAGCCGATGGTGGGGCCGGTCCGCGAATTCGCTGGACAGCGCGAGGACCAGGAACAGCGACAGCGTGAGGAAGGCCGCCATGTGATGGTGGGGATCGGCGGACCACCCGACGAGCGTCCACGACAGCGACGCCAGGATCCCTTCCCACAGCAGGTGGAAGCCGCTGGTGGTGTGGATCCCGTCGAAGGTGGGCTGACCCGTGGTCACCAGGTTCATCGCGATGCGGGCGTAGAACAGGCCGTCGTCCAGGACCAGGCCCACGGGGGCTCCGGCGATCCGCCGGTAGCCCAGGGCGGTGATCCCGGCCGCGACGAGCATCAGTCCCGCGAGGCGGGCCCAGCGGGGCAGCCGTTGCTTCACTCGACGCACAGCCTACACCCCAGCGGACCTTCGCGCGTGGACCCGGGGCCTCGCGCGGTATCATGGGCCGGCCTGCCTCGCGCCCGCGGGGCGGGGGAGGGCCGGGGTGAACGGCAAGACGGCGCCAGCGAGTTCCCCGAGACGGCGGCGATGGATCGTGCCGATCGCCCTGGCGGTGGTGGGCGGTGCCGCGCTGCTGATCGTCGAGGCGTCGCCGCTGTCCCCGGGGTCCGCGACCCCGCGGATCGATGACTGGTCCGTGGACGCCTCGCTGGAGCTGTGGCGCCAGATCCCTGGGCTCACGCTTCAATTCCAGCGGGACGGGACCCTGTGGGCATCCCGGGCGGCCGACGTCTTCTCCAGCTCCGATCAGGGGGAGAGCTGGTCCCACGTGGCGCGGCTCTGCCCTCGGGAGTCCGGCCCTGCCGCCGCGCTCCGCCATGCCCTCGGTGCGTCGCACACCGCCCGGATGCTCCGCCCCCCCGGGGGGATCGAGACCCTGCTGGTGCTTCGATCGGGGACGCTTCTGGCCGCGGCCGGCGACCGGGTCTACCGCAAGGGCAGCGACAGTCCGGACTTCGAGGTGGTGTACCGGCAGCGAACGGATCCCGAGTGGAAGAAGATCTTCCGCGGGTGGGGCGAGGACGCGACCGGGCAGGTCTGGTTCGGGGAGTACGGGGTGGACCGGGCTACCGATTCCCGGGTCCTGGTCGGTCGGGAGGACGGTACCCGCTGGGAGGTCGCCTACACCTTCCCCAGGAGCGGGCGACCGGGCGGTGTCCGGCACGTGCACGGCGTCCAGGTCGATCCCTACACGGGCCGGATCTGGGCGGTCACCGGCGACCGTCCCGACGAGAGCCGCATCGGCTGGCTGGGCGGCGAGGGGGGCTTCACCACGGCGGGCACCGGGAGCCGCCATTGGACGGCGGTGAGCCTGATGTTCACCGAGCGCTCGGTGCTGTGGGGGACCGACGCCCTCCGGGAGCCCTGCGGCGTCTTTCGCTGGGATCGGGGCACGGGTGCGACCGAGCAGATCGCCGAGCTGGGGGGACCGGTGTTCCACTCCGCGGTGCTGGCCGACGGCCGCCTCCTGGTGGCCACCGAGATCGAGGGGGTGGGCTCGGACGGCGTGGAGCTGTGGGTCGGCACCGAGGACGGGCCCTGGCGCCGGGTGCTCACCGCCCCGCCCTTCGAGGATCCGGAGCGTCGCAGGCTGGGCACCCTGAGCTTCCCCCTGGGAGATCCCCTGCCCGCCCTGATGTTCACCGCCGACCGGGTCGGCGGGGTCGACCGCGCCGCCTTCGTCGGGCGCATCGCGGGCGAGTGACTCAGTCCAGCGTGTAGTCCAGCGCCGAGGCGTCTTCTCCGAACTCCCGGGCCAGCCTCGACGCGAGGCTGCGGGTCAGGGGCGATCGCCGGAGCCTCGACCAGCGATCCAGATGGCGCAGGTTGGCATCCCCTCGGACCTGGATCACGTTCTCCACGCGCGGGAGATCCAGCCAGCGCTGGAGGTCTGCGAGCACGTCGCCGGGCCGGGCCACCAGGTCCTCGAAGCGAATCAGGCGCGCCCGCTCCAGGTAGGGGAGATCGTCCAGCGCCCGCCGGTGGCAGGCCGCCCAGTGGGTCATCAGCGCCCGCAGCGACGGGCCTCGGATCCCCCGCGTTCCGTAGGCCACGGCCACCGGGTGGCGGGTGATCAGCAGGAACCGGGCCCCCGGGAACAGCCGCTGGAAGAAGCGCGTGCGGATCAGGTTGGGCGGGGACTTCTCCATCCACACCTTGCGCTCCAGGTTCCAGTGGGGAGCCCACGCGCTCAGGAGGCGCGCCGCGGCGTCGGCGGTCGCATCACCGTGTGTCTCGTCCATCGGTCCGGCCGGGTGCAGACCGAAGCGTCCCGGCCCGCCGAGGGCCGATGCCGGGGGGTAGACGTCCTGCAGGTGTTGCCCCTCGTCCTCGGGGACCCCGGTGCGGAAGAACCCGCTCACCTCCGGATGCTGGCGCAGCAACCGGGTCAACAGGGTGGTCCCGCTGTGGTGGAGCCCGCCGACGAACAGCAGGCGCTCGCCCGGGGCGCGGATCTCGCTCAGGGGTAGGCTCGCGGCTTCGAGGGCACGCCCAGCGGCACCTCGTAGCTCAGCAGGGGCATGATGTCGTTGACGTAGAGGCTCATCTCGTCCCAGCCGCCGACCCCCGATCCCCACTGCAGGTTGGGGATCCAGGTGGAGTCGGCGCCCAGGTCGGCCACGACCTCGATGGTGACCCCGTCCGGCTTCACCCGCAGCACGGTCGTCATTCCGTAGTCGCAGATGTAGACGTTGCCGCAGGCGTCGACTCCCATGCCGTCGTGGTAGCCGGTGCCCACGAGGCCGGCGAAGATCGACACCTCGCCGGGCGTGCCGTCCGGCGCCACCGGGATCTGGTAGACCACTCCCCCGCCGTAGCTGTCCACGTAGAGGATCGAGTAGGTCGGGTCGAAGCTGAGCCCGTTGGGCTCGTGCAGCCCCTCGGCGAGCATGACGAAATCGCCGGTGTCCGGGTCCACACGCCGGACGCCTCCGCTGGCCTGCTCGGCCACGTACACGAACCCGTTGAGGTCCACCTCCAGGCCGTCGGGGTTGCTCAGGCCGGCGAGCACCGTGGTGCGGGTCAGGGTGGCCCGATCGACCCGGACGATGGACCCGGCGCTGGTGTCGCAGTACACGATGTCGCCGTCGGGCAGCGCCCGCAGGCCAGTGATGTCGGCCCACTGCCCCGGAACCCACAGCTGGCTCTCGGCGCCGTAGGGGGAGCGGAAGAGGTTCCCGGCGTCGGCACCGATCAGGTACCCCTCGTGGTCGAAGGCCAGGTCCTCGGTGGCCCGGGGGCCGTAGAGGACCTCGTAGGGCAGGGGCCCCTGGGGCAGGTTGTCGCAGTCGTAGGAGTCGTCGTCGTCTCCGGTGGTGTCGTCGTCTCCGGTGGTGTCGTCGTCTCCGGTGGAGTCGTCGTCGCCCGTCGTGTCGTCGTCGTCGTCGGGCGTGGTGGTGTCGTCGTCGTCAATGACCGTGGTGTCGTCGTCGCCGGCGGTCGTGTCGTCGTCGCCACCGGGGTTGATGGATCCCGGCCCGCAGCCGACGACGGCGGCGAGGAACAGCAGGAGGGGGGTCGAGGGTCGCTTGGACATCGCAGCCGATCGCTCTCCTTCTCCGATGGTGGCACAGATCGGGGTGAGAACGGGAGGGTCCGGAAGCGCCCCGGTCCTCAGAACCCGTCCCCGGGTCGGTAGGCGGGCTCCTGGAAATCGTAGTGCATGCCATCGGGGGGGGCGTGGGTCCCGCGGATCAGGGCCCGGGTGTCCTCGGCCATCACCCGCTCCTCGTCCGTGGGGATCACGAACACCGCAACGCGGGAACCAGCCTCGGAGACGGCCGCCTCGCCAGCGCCCTCCCCTGCCCCTTCGTTGCGGATCGGATCCAGCGTGATGCCCAGAGCTTCGAACCCGCTCAGCGCCCGCATTCGTAGACCGGGGCTGCGCTCACCGGCGCCGCCGGTGAACACCACCGCGTCCGCGCGTCCCAGGACGGCCAGGTAGGCGCCCAGGTACTTGCGGATGCGGTAGGTCTCCAGCTCCAGGGCCAGCTCGGCCAGGGAATCGCCTCCGGCTGCCGCGGTCTCCAGATCCCGCCGGTCCCCGGTCAACCCCGACACCCCCTTGAGGCCACTCTCGTGGTTCAGCGCGTGCTCCACCTCAGCCCGGGTCAGCCCCAGGTGACGGATGAGGTGGTGGGTGATGGCCCCGTCGTGGTCCCCGGCCCGGGTCCCCATGACCAGGCCCTCCAGGGGGGTGAGACCCATGGAGGTGTCCACGGACATCCCCCCGCGGACCGCGTTTGCGCTGGCCCCGTTGCCGATGTGGAACAGGATCAGGTCCACGTCGGCAGGGTCGCGGCCCAGGAGGACGGCTGCCCTCCGGGCGACGTAGAGGAAGGACGTGCCGTGGAATCCGTAGCGCCGGATGCCGTGGTCGACGTACCAGTCGTTGGGGACCGCGTAGCGGTAGGCCTCGGGGGGCATGCTCTGGTGCCAGGCGGTGTCGAAGATCGCGCAGTGGGGGACACCCGGCAGCAAGGTCTGGGCGGCGGCGATGCCCAGCAGGTTGACCGGGTTGTGCAGCGGTGCCAGGTCGCCGAGGGCCGCGATCGCCTCCATCACGTCGAGGTCGATCACCGTCGAGGCGGCGAAGCGCTCCCCGCCGTGCACGACGCGGTGGCCGACCGCCTCGATCTCCTCCCCCTCCCCGAGACCACCCAGGTCGGGATCCTTGACGATCTCCAGGGCGAGGGCGAGGGCCGCCTCGTGGTCCTCGATGTCCAACTCGCCGGACAGGGGTTCCCGGCCGGGAACCCGGTGGACGAAGCTCGCTCCCTCCTCGCCGATCCGTTCCACGAGAACGCCGACCACAGGCTCGAGCTCCTCACCGGCGAACAGCCGGACCTTCAGCGAGGAACTCCCGCAGTTGATCGTCAGGATCCCCATCCGGGCCTCACTCCACGTTCAGGTGGCGGTACTTGGGCAGCCTGCGGTACGCCTTCTTCAGCGCGTCCCGGCGGAAGGGCTCGGCCAGCACCTCCTCGCCCCCCTGGATCACCCCGTCGATGACGCAGGGGCGGCGGGAGGCGACGGCCTCGCGGACCACCTCCGCCACGTCCCCGGGACGCTCGACACGGAAGCCCAGGGCACCCATGTCCCGGGCCAGCTGGGCGAAGTCGGGGTTGGTGGGCAGGTCGGTCCCCACGAAGCGGTCGTCGTAGTAGTCGATCTGGTTCTTCTTCTCGGCGCCCCACTCGTGGTTGTTGGCCACCACGGCGATCACCGGCAGCTGCTCCCGGACCGCCGTCATCACCTCGGACAGGCCGCTGATGCCCCACGCGCCGTCGCCCTGGAAGGCGAACACGGTGGCGTCGGGCTGGCCGATCTGGGCACCCATGGCCGCCCCGTAGGCGAAGCCGCAGTTGCCCCAGCTCAGTGCGGAGATGTGCTGGCGGGCCCCGGAGAAGCGCAGGTAGGCGTTGCACATGGACGAGTTGTTGCCGATGTCCGTGGCGACCAGGGCGCCTTCGGGCATCGCCCGGGACAGCTCCCAGAGCAAGGCCCGGGGGTGCATGGGCTCGGTGGTGGCCGACGACCAGCCCCGCAGCTCCTCCTCCCAGCGGCGCCGCTGGGCCTCGGCCTCGGCGAGCCTGCCCGGGTCAGCCTGGCGATCCGGGCTCAAGGCCTTCAGCCTCCGCAGCAGCTCGGCCGCGAACTCCCGGGCGTCGGCCAGGCTGGCCACGTCCACCCGCTTGCTCAGGCCCAGCACCGAGGGGTCGATGTCCACCTGGATCAATCGGGCGTCGGCCGGCCAGTAGTCCATGTCGTACTGGGGCAGGGTGCCGAAGGGGCCCAGCCGGCATCCCAGGGCCAGGACCACGTCGGCGTCGGCGAGGGTGCGCATGGCCGCCTTGGAGCCGCAGTACCCGATGGGGCCCATGGCCAGGGGGTGACCCGCCGGGAAGGTGTCGTTGTGGAGGTAGCTGTTGACCACCGGTGCGGTCAGGTATTCGGCCAGGGCCGCGACCTCCTCGATGGCCCCGGACTGGGACACGCCGCCGCCGGAGAGGATCACCGGCTTGCGCGCGCCGGCGAGCAGCCGGGCGGCGTCCTCCAGCGCGGGCAGCGAGCCGCAGCCGCGGGAGATGTCCAGCGTCCTGTAGATCTCGTCGTCGCAGTCCCCGTAGAAGTGGTCCCGCGGGATGTTGAGCTGGGTCGGGCCGCACTCGGTCTTGGCCATGTAGAACGCGCGGCGGGTGAGCTCGGCCATCCGCTGGGGATGGTTGACCCGGACCTGGTAGACGGTCTGGGCCTGGAACATCGGCATCTGGTCCAGCTCCTGGAAGCCGCCGGTCCCGATGCCCATCGAGCCGGTCTCCGGGGTGAGGGCCACTACGGGGGAGTGGGCCCAGTAGGCCGCGGTGAGGGCGGAGACGAAGTTGGCCGCTCCCGGGCCGTTCTGGGCGATGCAGCACTGGGGACGACCCGTCACCCGGGCCAGCCCGTCGGCGGCGTGGCAGGCCGCCTGCTCGTGGGCCACCGACACGAAGCGGATGCCGGCGTCGGGGAAGAGGTCCAGGGCGTCCATGAAGGCCGAACCGACGATGCCGAACACCGTCTCCACACCCTCGGCCACCATCGTCTCGACCAGGGCCTCGCTCGAGGTCATCTTCACCATGTCCGTGTCCCTCCAGAGGCTTCGGGCCTCAATCTTCAGGCTTCAGGCAGGTGGTCGTCTCGCTGGCGCTCGACATCCTCCCTGAAAACCGTGTCTTCTGCTTCTGACGCCTGACGCCTGACGCCTGACGCCTGACGCCTGGCGCCTCCGGTCCCGGAATCACCGCTTCAGGGACGGTCCAGCTCGTCGCGCAGGGCGCGAGCCATGATCCCCTCGTAGATTCCCGGCCAGTGGGCGTTGAGCATTCGGGTCACGTGACCCACCCGTCCCAGCACGACGTGGCGCTTCCGCCGCACGATGGCGTCGGTGATCGCCGCGGCGGCCTGGTCGGCGGTCATCACCCGGCCCACCCGGGACTGGGGGTGGTCGGTGGTGCCCCCGTCCCCGCCCAGGGCCCGGTGCTCGAGCCCGGTGTCGATGAAGGCCGGGTAGACCATCGTCACGCCGACCCCGTCGGCGCGCAGCTCGGCCTGCAGGGAGCCGAAGAAGCCCCGGAGGGCGTGCTTGGCCGCCGAATACCCGGTGCGGCCCAGCAGGGGTGCCAGTCCGGCCACCGAGCTGATCACGCCGATCTGGCCCCGTCGCTCGACCAGGTGGGGCAGGGCGGCGCGGGTGCAGTGCAGTGAGCCGAAGAAGTTGACGTCCATCACCCTGCGGTAGACCTCGGTGCTCGTGGTCGCGAACGGGCTGCGCTGGGTGATGCCGGCGTTGTTGATCAGCACGTCCACGCCGCCGAGCTCGGACACCAGCTCCCCGATGGCGCGGTCGCAGGCGCCCTCGTCGGTCACGTCGCAGCTGCGCAGGGCAAACCGGCTCCCCAGGACCGACAGCTCGGCGCCCAGGGAGTCCAGGGCGACCGGATCCAGGTCCGTGAGGCCCAGGCTCGCTCCGCGGCCGGCCAGGTGACGAGCCAGTGCCCGGCCGAGCCCGCCGGCGGCGCCGCTGAGCACCACGACCTTGCCCCGCAGACGATCCCTACCGAACATGGCTCTCCTCCCTGGCCGCGAGGAAGTACTCGAAGACCTCGCGGGTGGTCTTGTGCGGTGTGTAGCCGAACTCCGCCCTCAGCCGGTGATTGCTCAGCACCGGGCGGTAGCGCAGAAAATCCACCTGTTCGGGGCCGTACTGGGTCCGTCCCAGGGCCTTGAGCACCTTCAGCGCGTCGCGCACGGTCTCCACGGGGACGTTGACGTAGGGCTTGCCCATCATCCGCGCCATCTCCCGCATGGGCAGCGCGCCGTCGCCCGCCAGGTTGTAGATCCCGGTGCGGTCCTCGAGGGCGCCGCGCACGATGCAGGCGGCCACGTCCTCGTCCCAGATCAGGACGAAGGGGATGTCCGCCCCCTGCAGCCCCATCACGACCCTGCCGTCGAAGAGATCGGTGATCTGGTTGCGGGTCGTGGCGCCGAGGATGGTGCCCGGGCGGAAGATCAGCTGCTGGAGCTCGGGGTGGGCCGCCCGCCAGCGCGCCAGCATCTCCTCCACCTGGCGCTTGTGGTCCGAGTAGGCGAACTCCACGTTGCCCCGCAGGGCGTCGTCCTCGCACAGCCAGGGCGGGTTGTCGGCGTGGTAGCCGTACGCCGCACCGCTCGACGAGATCACCACCTTGCGAGCGCCGCTGCTCAGACAGCACTGCAGCACGTTGCGCGTCCCCAGCACGTCCACCGAGTACTCGAACTCCCGGTCCGGGTTGCGCCCCGGCGTCACCACCGCCGCCAGGTGGACCACCACCTCCACGTCGTGCCGGGCCATCAGCTCGGCCATCTCCGGCTCGCGCACGTCGGCCACCTCGTAGGTGACCCCCTCGATGCGCTCGTCGGGCTCGCGCACGTCACAGGCGATCAGGGCACCTCCCCAGGCCTCCTCGGCGGCCAGGGCGGAGACCACCCGCCGGCCCAGGTAGCCCCCGGCACCGGTGACCAGCACCCCACGGGTCGTCCGGGTCATGTCGTCACCTTCCTCTCCGACGTCGGGAGCGGGATCCGCGACCAGATCGCGGCCACCGTCAATCCGGACACGATGTGCCAGATGCCCCACCAGGCCACCACGATCGCCATGCCCCCCAGCTCCTCGAAGAAGGAGAACACCAGCACCAGACCCAGGGCGGAGTTCTGGATCCCCACCTCCACGGTCACGGCGCGCACGTCCCGGCGGGGGAGACGGGCGATCCTGCCGGCGGTGTAGCCCAGGGTCAGGGCCAGCGCGTTGTGCAGCAGCACGGCCACGGCCACCAGGCCGATGACCTGGACGAAGATCTTGCCGTTGGCGCCCAGCGCGGCGCCCACCACGCCGATGAAGATCACCACCGTGAGCACCTTGAACGGCTTGCGGACCTTCTCCACCAGCCTGGGCTTCCAGCGGGCCACCAGCAGGCCGAGGGCCAGGGGGATGCCCAGGATCACGAAGACGGTCACGAAGACGTTCACGGGGCTCAGCTGCACCTTCCGCAGGATCTCGGCGGTGTCCGGATTCAGGCTGCCCCACAGCCACAGGTTCAGCGGCGTCATGGCGATGGCGGCCAGGGTGGAGACCGCGGTCATGCTCACCGAGACCGCGGCGTTGCCCCCCGAGAGGTAGGTCATCAGGTTGGACAGGTTCCCGCCGGGACAGGCGGCCACGAGCATCATGCCCAGGGCGATGGAGGGGATGGGCGCCAGCGCGGGCACGTGGCCCAGGCACCAGATGAGGGCGAAGGTGAACGCCGGCAGCAGGACGAACTGGGCCGCCAGCCCGATCAGCGGGGCCCTGGGCGCCGCGAGGATCCGGGTGAAGTCCCGGGCCCGCATGTCCAGCGCCACGCCGAACATCATCAGCCCGATCACCGCGTTGATGGCGAGCAGACCGGTCTCGTTGAAGTTCAGCTCGATCCCGTCGACGACGACGGCGTCCATCTCCCTACCCCCCGGGCTCCTGGTGCATGGCCTTGAAGTGCATCAGCGCCGGTGCCCACAGGTGCTTGGCCGGGTCCACGTGCACGTGGATCACCGCGCAGCGCCCGGAGTCGATGGCCCGCTTCAGCGCCGGTGCCAGCTCGTCGGGGGACGACACCCGCTCCCCGTGGCCACCCATGGACCGGGCGAGCTCGTCGTACGCGGTGGGGGCGAACCCCGAGTTGATGGTCTTGTCCGGGTCCAGCTGCTTGCGCAGCATCATCTCCATGGGGTGAAAGGCGATGCTCTGGGTCATCTTGACCATCCCCCACTGCTCGTCGCTGACCACGAGGAACACGACCCGCAGATCCTCGCGGATCGCGGTCTCGATCTCCATGGGGTGCATGCCGAAGGCCCCGTCGCCGATGATGCAGTAGACCTGGGCGTCGGGGCGCGCCGCGGCGGCCCCCAGGGCCTGGCCCACGCCGGCGCC
Organism: uncultured Rickettsiales bacterium; assembly: GCA_964542165.1. GTDB lineage: Bacteria > Myxococcota_A > UBA796 > UBA9615 > CAYRNR01 > CAYTBN01. The sequence goes on along the minus strand of CAZITQ010000101.1, from coordinate 19,734 downwards.
CAGGTGGCCCATGTGGGAGGTCTGCAGCAGGGTGTTGGGGACCCGGATCCGGTGGTAGAAGTGGCCCCAGACCGCGGTGGCCCCGCCGTCGAGCACCACCACCGCGTCCTCGTCGAAGACCTGGCGGCAGATGGTGGGTACGTGGGCCGTGAGCATGGGATCCGAGCGGTCGGACAGCTTGGCGTCCAGGCTGATGCGGTCCTTGTCCCGGGCCCTGGCGAGCCTGGCGACCGCCTTCTTGCGTGGCTCCAGCGCGATCCGGTCGGCCCGCCGTTCGAGTTCGGCGATCAGCAGACGCAAGAAGACCCTCACGTCGGACTGGATGGGCAGATCGGCCCTGCGGGTGCGACCGAGGGTGGCCTCGTCCAGGTCGACCCAGATCAGCTTCTGCCCGTCCGGCCGCGCCCAGTACGGGGCCTTGCCCCACCAGTCGGTCTCGCCGAGGCGGGACCCCAGGCAGAGCACCAGATCGGCGGCATTGCGCACCTGATTGACCGGCTTGACGTGCGGCATCGGCCAGGCCAGAGGATGGGATTCCTTGAGGGCGCCGCGGGCGCTCCACGACGTGGTCACCGGGGCGTGGAGCAGCTCGGCGACCCGGGCCAGCTCGCCGAAGGCGCCGGCGTGCACGATCCCGCCGCCGGCCTGGATCAGGGGCAGCTTCGCGTCGACCAGCATCTCGGCGGCCCGCTCCACCATCGCCGGGTCCGGGTACAGGTCACCCTGACGGCGGTACTGGCTCGCCGGCCAGGGATCCTCCACCTCGGCCTTGCCGTTGATGATGTCCTCGGGCACGTCCACGTGGACCAGGCCCGGTCGACCCTCCCAGCAGGCCCGCAGGGCCTTGCGCATCACCTCCCCGAGCTGACCGGAGGAGGGGACGTGGTCGGACCACTTGCCGATGGCGCCCAGGGCGCCCACCTGGTCGAAGCGCTGGTACGTACCCCCGCGGTCGGGGTACTGGATGCCGGTGCGCCGGCAGGACGTGATCAGCAGAACCCGGTTGCCCTCCACCTCCTCCACCGCGGCGCCCGAGAGCATGTTGGCCACCCCCGGGCCGTTGGAGGCGATGCACACCCCGAGGCGCCCGGTCATGCGTGCGTAGGCCCCGGCCATGTGGGCTCCCGAGGCCTCGTGGCGCGGGGTGATGAGGCGGATGCCCCGGCCCGCGATGCCCTTGCACAGCTGCAGGTAGGACCCGTCCACGATGCCGAAGACCGTGTCGACGCCCTCCTCGCGCAGCACGCTGGCCACGTAGTGTCCGCCACCTTCGATGGTCATCTCGTCACCCTCCTCGCCCGTGGGGGCGCAGGAACTCGTGGAGCATCCCGATCGTGCGCTCCAGGTGTTGGTCCAGGACCGGCCCCTCCAGCGGGCCGTCGGTCTGGAGGTACTCGGCCGCCCGCGTCCCGAAGTGTCGCGAGACCAGCGAGGCGGCCAGCAGGATGTAGGTGTCGTTGATCAGCAACGCGGCTCGCTCCACGTCCAGGTCGGCGCGGACGGTGCCCGCGTCGATCCCCCGCCGCAGCGCGTCCTTGAGGGCGTCGGCGGTGGGCTTCTCCACGGACAGGGAGAGCTCGTCGGCGAAGCGCTCCATGCCCGCCGAACCCACGGCCAGGTACAGGGTCACGTACTCGGGATGGGTGTGGGCGAACTCCACGCCGCGGCGGAACACGTGGTCGACGATCGAGTAGATGTCGGCTCCGGGTTCGAGGCCGCTCCAGACGTGGGCGCGTGACCGCTCCAGTCCGTCCCGGCAGACGTAGAGGTACAGCTCGTCCTTGCTGTCGAAGTAGGTGTAGATCGAGCCCTTGGAGATCCCGCAGCGCTGGGCCAGCTGGGCCATGTCGGTGTGGGCGAAACCCCGCTCGGCGAAGAGCTTGGCCGCCTGCCGCAGCACCCGTTCGCGCTTCTCCGGAGCGATGTTGTCCAGGGTCCCCTTGGGCATCGGCGTCCTCGCTGACTGACCGGTCAGTCAGTGGGGTTCTACGGGAGGGAACGGCGGGGTGTCAAGGGATTCTGTGAGCAACCCGGGTGGGGGAGGTTGTCCCGAGCGAGAGGCGCGCCCGTGCTACGATTTGCCGCGCGAGTACGCGGGGGAGGTCCCATCGATGTCGCGAAACGCCATCCTCGTCGGGTCGGTCCTGTTGCTGGTCAGCACCGGATGTGGTGGGAGCGACGGCGCGGGTGGAGACCGCGAAGCTGAGTCCGCGGTGGCTCTGCAGGCGGCCCACCCCGACGGGGTGACCTACCACGGGGTCGTCCACTTCGTCGCCACTCCGACGACCTTCCGCCCCCTGGACACGATCCCCACCGACCGGCCCTACTCCGCCGTGACCTGGCGAGGTGGTCGGATCACCTCCGTGGTCCGTCACCGAGCCCTCGGTGGGGCGGCCGAGACCATCCACGTGGAGTACCCGGAGACCGGGGGCGTCCGGTACGTCTGGCTCAACGCGTACGGGGTGCTCGACCGGACCGAGGACATCTCGGCCGACGGCACGTACACGCGGGAGATGCGATCGGGGATCCGCACCCACCGGGGCTGCTCCTCCCTGGGACCGACCTTCTTCAAGGACGGCCTGCTGGCCATGGAGAGCTGCCGCGACCCGGACGGCCGCGCGGTGATCGACGAGAACGGCTGCCAGAGCGTGCACTACCGGTGGAGTGAGGAGGGGAACCTTCAGGAGTCCGCCTGCTTCGACGAGTACGGGACGGCGGTGCTGGACGCCCAGGGGGTGCACAAGACGACCTACCGGGTGGATGAAAGGGGACTCGAAGTCGAGCGCGCCTTCTTCGATTCGTCTGCGCAGCCTCTGGGCCGCGCTTCGGACGGTTGCGCCCGCTGGCGGACGGGGGTGGACGAACGGGGGCTGCAGGTGGCCGGGACCTGCCTCGACGCCGGGGGGCTAGCAACGGAGATCGCGAATTCCCGGCATGCAGGATGGACGGCGCAATACGACTCGAACGGTTGTTTGGCCGTCCGGAAGTACGTGACCACCAGTGGAGATCCATCCGAGCGAGCTCGGATCGCGGAAGACCACTACATCAACGACCCTCGATGTGGAGTGTTGGAGGAGTCGCACCACGATCGCAAGGGAGGGTTCCGACAGCCGAGTTCCTGGAAGGGAGCCAAGGTCGTCTACGAGCGCAACGAGGAGGGATTGGTATCGCGGGAGGAGTGCTACGGGACAGGCGGCCGCCATCGAACCTGCTTGCACATGGGCGAGGGTGGCGGGCCGATCCTCCGCCGGACCTATGACGAGCGTGGAAGGCTGGTATCGACGCGGTCGTTCACGAAGGACGAACGTCCGACCCGTATGAACCGCTACTACCCCCATGCCGAACTCACGGAGTATGGCTCGGACGGTCGGGTTTCGCGCCTGTATTGGCAAGACGAGTCGGGAGCTTCCGCGAAGGGACTTGGTGTCTGGGGTTTCGAGGAGCGCTACGACACCCTCGGCGCACGGGTGCAGCTGCGTTTCGTCGATCGGGACGGGAACCTGATGAAGTCGACCGTCGGTTGCGCGGTGGTCGTAGGCACGTACGACGAGAAACACCGTTTCGAAGCGCAGGAGTGCCAGAGTACGACTGGCGGGCTGGCGGGCTCGAGCATGGTTTACGAAGAGGTCGAATGGGAGGGGGCCGCCCGGATGGTGGTCGAACGTGACGCCGCGAACCAAGTCACTGCGAACACCTTCTATTCGACCCGAGACAAGAAACTCCGAACCGAGACGTGCGACGACCTGGAGACCCCCTGCTACCGATGAGACCCGGAGACGCCATCGACCGCTATCGCGTGGAGCGCCTGGTGGGCGCGGGGGGGATGGCGGCCGTGTACCAGGTGCGCCACGAGGTGCTGGGGTCCAGCTTCGCGCTCAAGGTGCTGGACGCGACCCTGGCCGCCGACCCCGAGATCCGCGACCGCTTCCTGGCCGAGGGACGGATCCAGGCCCAGCTACGCCACGCCCACATCGCCTCGGTGGTGGACGTGGTGGCCACCGACCGGGTGGCGGGCCTGGTGCTGGAGTACATCGAGGGCCCCAGCCTCCACGACCACCTGGTGACCCGGGGACGGCCCCTGCCGCCGGACGAGATCGCGGCCATCCTGCTGCCGGTGCTCGACGCGGTCGGCTACGCCCACCGCAAGGGGGTGGTGCACCGGGATCTGAAGCCCGAGAACATCATCCTGCGGGCGGAGACCGGGGAAGCCATCGATCCGGTGATCATGGACTTCGGCGTGGCCAAGCTGGCCTCCGGGGGGGCGGTGAACCACGCGCCGCGCCAGTCCACCCGTCTCGGCTCGCGCATGGGAACGCTGTCCTACATGGCCCCCGAGCAGGTGCGTAACGCCAAGGACGTGGACGCCCGGGCCGACGTGTTCGCCCTCGGCGCGATCCTCTACGAGATGGCCACCGGCCAGCTGCCCTTTGCCGAGGACAGTGACTACGCCACGATGCAGCGCATCATCCAGGGGCGGTTCGTGCCCCCGGGGCGGCTGCTGCCGGAGGCGAACGCCGGGCTGGAAGCCTGCATCGTCCAGGCCCTGGCGGTGGAGCGCGACGACCGCATCCCCGACTGCCGCGCCTTTGCGCAGCAGCTCTCCAGGGCCTGCGGATCCACCCGGCCCGGCGAGGTGCCCCCACCGCCGGCGCCGTCGAGGGTCACGGCCGCGGACACCCCGGCGGCGACCTCCGACGTGACCTCGGCTGGCGTTCGCGGCGAGGCTGCCGCACCCCCGAGGCGCTCCCGGGCCCCCCTGGTGCTCGGGCTCGTGGCGATCGGGCTGCTCGGGACGGCCGTGCTGGCGGTGTCCTGTCTCGCGGGCTCGGGAGTCCTGTGGGGGACCCTCTCCCGCGGTCCCGGGGAGGTGTCTGCGGGGACCGCGGTGCCGGCGGCCGCGCCACCGACCCCGTCCGCGCCCGTGGCCGCAAGCCGCGGCCAGCTGAAGGTCCGCGGCGACTCCGCATCCGTGTACGCAGCCCCGGACGCCACGTCGGCCGTGCTGGAGACCTTCGGCCCCACGGCGACGTTCGACTATCACGGTTTCGACGACTCGTACGCGTTCTACGAGGTCCGGACATCCACCGGGCAGGACGGCTACGTGCGCACCATCCACGCCGAGCTCGCCCTCTGACCCGAGCCGGCCCTCCGTCCCATCAGCGCCTCGCGCGGTCCATCAGACGCTCCAGGTCGGAGCGGGAGTGCAGCTCGAGGGCCATCGAGATCTCGTGGGTCCGGGTGGAGATCGAGCGGGTGTCGCGGGCCAGGGGCAGGCGGGCGGTCGGGAGCATCATCAGCACCGGATCCACCGGGGGCCGGGGATCGATGAAGCGGAACTCGGGGGCCTCGTGGAAGGCTCCCTCCCGGCAGTCCACACCCACGATCGAGCCCTCACCCACGCAGTGGTCGTCCTCGTCGTCCACGCCGTCCCCGTCGTCGTCGCCGTCCAGGGGGTCGCAGATGCCGTCGCCGTCCATGTCGCCGTTTTCCTGGTACAGGGCCAGGTCGTCCAGGAGGTCGGAGTCGCTCAGGTCGAAGCAGGGCACGAACATCAGGCCCGCCTCCACCACCAGGGTGTTCAGGTCGAACCGGTAGGGGGCCCAGTCGCCCTCGTCGCCGGGCTGGGTCCGGACCTCGCCGTCGTCCATGCCCACCGGAGCGCTGTCGGCCGGGCAGAGGTGGACGAAGGCCCACAGGTTCTCGGGCACGCAGGGATCGCAGGCGTCGCCGATGCCGTCCATGTCCAGGTCGAGCTGGAAGGGATCCGGGTCGGCGGGGCAGTCGTCCTCGGCGTCGTCCACGCCGTCCCCGTCGTCGTCCCCGTCACAGGCGTCTCCCAGGCCGTCGCCGTCCGTGTCGGCTTGACCGGCGTCCGCGTGGGCGGGACAGATGTCGCAGGGATCGCCCACGCCGTCGCCGTCGGAGTCCGTCTGGGTCAGATCGGCATCCCAGGGGCAGGTGTCGGCGAAGAAGCAGTACCCATCCCCGTCGGCGTCGTCGTACGGATCGCTGGGGCAGGGGTCGCACTCGTCGCCGGCGCCGTCCAGGTCGTTGTCCCACTGGGAGGGATCCCAGTCCCCGGGGCAGTTGTCGCAGGCGTCGCCGACCCCGTCGCCGTCCGTGTCGGTCTGGGTCGGATCCGCCACCGTCAGACAGCTGTCGTCGGTGGCACACACCCCGTCGCCGTCCGGGTCCACGCAGGTCACCTCGCCGAAGTAGCCGTAGCCGACCACGAAGTGCTTGAAGTAGAGGTCACTGGGCGCGGGCCAGTCGTTGTCGAGCATCAGCAGGTGGAGCTGTCCGCCGATGCCCGGAGCGCTGTCGTTCGCGTCCAGATCCCACCAGGTGACCCCCTCGAGTTCCTCGTACCAGGCCCAGTGGGTCTCGTACGCCACCGGGATGGTGTGCTTGCGGATCCCGGTCCACAGGTCGAACACGGAGATTCCATCCGCCTCCACCAGGAACAGGTCGCCCAGGGGATTGATGTCGCCGCCCTGGACGTAGATGCCGTCGTCGGTCGCATCGAACACGATCGGGTTGCCCGCCTCGTCCAGGGGGACGAACGGGTCCAGGTTGTCGGCGAAGGCCACCTGACCGGCCGCGTCGAAGTGGACCTCGTAGACCTCGATCGGGTGGGTCCCGTCGATGCGGTCACAGCCCGAGTAGAGCAGGCCCGTGTCCTGATCGATGGCGCACCAGGGGGCGTGTCCGTCCTGCCCGGCCCCGTCCAGGTACGCGTAGCCGACGTACTCCAGGTCGTCCGCGCGGAACACCGCCACGACGGGCCCGTCCCCGCCCTCCACGGCCACGTACACGTGTCCATCGTAGTAGGCGAGGTCGCCGTAGTGGTGCCATCCGCCCTCGACCAGCTCGGCGGGCTGGAGCGACCGCAGGATGCCGGCGGCCGGATCGGGCTCGGTGATCTCGTCGTGCAGGTCGTGGGTGACCGGGAACTTCCACAGCATGCCCTTCTGGGGTCCGTCGTCCTCGTAGTTGCGCGTGACGAACCAGTTGGCGTGGTCGTGGGTCACCCCCTGCACGTTGTGGGACCAGCCGTTCTCCCGGTCCTTGGGGTACTCGGTGGTCTGGTACGAGGAGTACCAGTCCGCGGGGCAACCATCGAGCAGGACCGTGATCGCGTCGGTCTGCTGGGTCCCTGCCGAGTCGGTCACGGTCACCTCGACGGGGTAGGCGCCGCAGTGACCGTACGGGTGGGTGAAGGTGCGGATGGCGCCGAAGGTCTTGTAGGGGACGTCGTCGACCTCCACGGTCCCATCGCCGAAGTGCCAGCGGACCTGGGCGATCCAAAGGGAGGAGAGGCCGGGAGCGGGCTCGACGCCCAGCTGGAAGCTGACCCCGGAGTCGTCCATCTGCAGGACTTCGCCGTCGCCCGGGGTGAGGATCTCGACCTCGAAGGCCGCGGCCGGCGCGGCCACCGAGAGCAGCCCGCATCCGAGGGTCATCGCCAGAAACGTCGTCCAGTGCCTCATCATCGCCTCCGTCGCCCACGCCATGTTCCCAGACTACGGGGGGCCCCCGGGAAGCGGTGAAACGAGGAGTGAACGTCCGCGATGTCGTGCGTTTCTACGGGGTCGGGGGGGGCTCAGATGCGGCGGATCACACCCACCTGGCAGCGCAGGGAGCCGGTGTGCCGGTAGAGGTCGGCGACCCGGACCGGGTGGACCGTCCAGCCCTCGCCCTCGAAGGCGGCCATGGCCAGGGCGTCCAGCTCCTCGAGGCCGTAGACCGGAAGGTAGACGTGCCCGCCGTCCCGCCGGGTCTCCAGAACCGCGTTGTTGTAGGTGACGTAGACCCGGGGGGTGTCGGTCAACAGCATGGGCACGCGGACGACGCGGAGTCCCTGCTCCTCCAGGTCCGCGATCACCCGACGGAAGGGTAGGTAGGCCTCGTCGGTCTCCTCGATCGCCACCACCGTTGCCCCGCCGTCGACGGGTTCCGAGCCGACCGGAGTCAGGGCCCGGATCAGGTCGCGGCCGAGATCGGGATCCGCGACGGCCACGACGCCGTCGCCCAGGGGGGTGACCACCATCCCGATGTGATGGTCCGGGACATCCGCGGGCGAGTGGCCGAGCCTCACGATCTCCTTGCCGAAGGTGTCCCGGATCCGGGACATCAGCTCGTCCTCGTCCAGCGCGGGGTTGCGGCCCAGGAGGGTGGCCGCCACGTAGACCCGCTCGTCGTCGGAGAGCAGGTCGCCCCCCTCGAATCGAAACGGGAGTGCCTGGCACTCGACGCCGTCCAGGTGGTCGCACAGCACGTCGGGAACCCGCTCGTCGTTGCCCCGAGCGCCCCCCACGCGGCTGCGCTCCGGGGGCACCGCGAGCACGGCGGTCCTTCCCCTGCGCAGCGTCCCGAAGCGGTCCTTGGCCCAGGGTGTGACCGGAAAGCCGGTCACCACGGCGGTGACCTCGGCGGGGGTCCGTACGCCCGCCCGCTCCATCTCCGCCATCAGGAAGTCGAACTCCTCGGCGTCCGCGACCACGACCCGCACCGCCGTGCTCTCGGGGAGCGCACCCAGGAAGTCGGCGAGGGTCGGAAAGGCCTGATCGTGGAAGGAGCGGACGTACTGGACCTCGACCTCCGCCAGCTCGCCGTCCACGTCCGAGACCAGCTCGGGGTGGCCCTGGAGCACGGCCGTCAGATCCACGGGGGCGGCGCTGAAGGCCACGACCAGCACCCCCGTGAGCGCCCCACCCGCCGCCCACGCCAGCCTGTGCAGCATCGGACTCAACCCACCTCGGGCTGGCGGAACGTGCTGGAGGCCAGGACGATCTGCTGGGACTCCAGCTCCACGGCCTCTTCGTCCGCGGACGGCGGTACGGCACCCCACAGCCCCTCGGGGCCGATGGACTCGCGGGCCACGAGCAGACTCCACATCTCCTCGGACCACCCCTCCTCGGGCTTCTGGTCGCCGGCCCCCGGGGGCAGGCCCTGGGTCAGCGCAACGCGCTTGTGGACCGTCGCTCCCGCCTCGGCCACGAGCAGACACTCCTCCCCGGCGATCTGCTGGGGCATCGCCCCCATCCGGGAGTACATCGGCGCCGGAGCCGTGTAGAAGGCCGCGTACTGGAACTTGACCTCCACCGCTCGATCCGTGGGGTTATGGGCGGTGATGACGATCTCGGGTCGGCCACCGGTACGGACGAGTTGCCCGGTCACGTGGGCGCCGTCGACCTCCACGGTACCCGTCGCCGGGGCGAGGGCGCGGTCGCTGGAACCGCCGGCGTCGGCCCGGGAGAAGGTACCGGCGTAGCCGACACAGGTCACCGCGATCAGGGTTGCCAGGAAGAGACGAAGATTGGCCATCGAGATTTCCCTTTCGGCGCCCTGTTCGGGGAACACTCGCGGGCGCCCCTTGCTTCCGTGTCCCACCTTCATGGAAGCAGGAAATCGTCGCCGTGCGGGTAACCGGTTCGTAACATCGGCCCTGTCGGGCGATCCGGACTATTTCACGTAACTGACGATATCGCGGACATGGGGGGCGATCGGTGCGTCCACCGTGCCCATGCCCCAGGTCTCGAGGGTGATCGCGTTGGCGCTGACCGAGACGACCAGGTACCCGATCTCGCTGGCGGCGTTGAGAGCGCCCGGGTCCAGGGGAGGGAACGCCACCCGATCGCGCAGTTCTGCGTGGGGATCCGCGGGATCGACGACCTTGGTCGACGGTGGGTGACCTGCGGGGGGGAGGACCAGGTAGCCCACGCCATCCGCCGGGCCCGTGCCGTAGGCCCCGGACGGCGCGGGCAGCGCTTCGAAGCGCAGGGGCTCCATCCGGTGGCCCCAGTGCTCGTGACCGGTGAGGACCCAGTCCACCCGTCCGTCGAAGAGGGCGGTGACCGGGCGGACGTCGGGCTGCTCCTCGCCCAGCCGGCCGCCGGCGTTGTAGGGGGGGGTGTGGAAGGAGCAGAACACCCAGTCCGGGGCACCGGCCGCTTCGATCTGATCGAGCTGGGCCTGGACCCAGGTGTGCTGGACCTCCCCGGGGTCGAACTGCTCGGGCACCTCCGAGTTCAGGGCCAGCACCGCCGCGGGCCCCAGATCCCTGCGGTGGTGGGTCGCGCCGTCCTCGGGGTAGGCGAGGGGGTAGTAGGCGCGGAAGCGAGAGGTGTCGGGGTGGTGGGGGATGCCCGGCGTGTCGTGGTTGCCCACCGCGGGCAGGGAGACCTTGCGGGCGAACAGCTCCCGCCCCTGGTCGAAGAAGGTCCACCAGTGCCCCTGCTGGTCGTCGAACGGGAGGTCGCCGGGCATCAGCAGGAAGGCCAGGTCGGGGTGCCCTGCGAGGAGCTGGTCGGCCACGTCGTTCCACCGGCTGTGTCCCTCGCCGCTCTCCTGCATGTCGGCGAGCGCGGCGAACCGCAGCGACGCCGGGTCCACCGGAGCGGTCCAGTACGAGAACACGTCGGACTGGTGTCCCGCGCTGTCCAGCACCCGGTAGTACACCGGAGCGTCGGCCGGGAGACCGGTCAGGGGGATGTGATGCAGGGTGCCGAACTCGTCGCCCACGGCGGTCTGGCCCAGGGTGAGGTCGGTGCCGTACTCCACCGTCCCCAGGCAGGGCACCGAGGTCTCGAAGGTGACGACCACGCCGCTGTGGGGCTCCACCGTGTCGTCCCAGGTGAGCAGGGGACCGATGTAGGGGAACACGACCGACCCGTGGTAGTCCCAGCCGTCGGCGTCGTCCCACAGCGGTTCCCCGTCCTCGTCACGGTAGAACCGCATGTGCATGGCCCGCAGGTCGGTGGGCAGGTCGACGACGACCTCGAACCCACCGGACACCGCGGTCATCGGCCGGTCGAGGTAGAAGTCCGTGTTCCCGTGGTCGGAGACGGTCTCGAAGGGCCCGACACCCTGGACCTCGTTCCAGCCGTTGAATCCGTAGCGCAGCACCAGCTCGTCTCCGTCCGCCAGGGCTCCGCGGTAGCGGACCGTGGCGGTGCCGCCCGGCTCCAGATCGTGGGGGTCGGCGTAGACGTCGGGCTCCACATACGGGTCGGCGACCTCCTCGGTGGTGTCGTCGTCGCCCGTGGTGTCGTCGTCGTCGCCGGTCGCGTCGTCGTCCGCCGCCGTGCCGTCGTCGTCGTCGGTGGACGTGTCGTCGTCCGACCCGGGCTCCGGGCACCCCGGTGCGAGCGAGACGATCAGCAGGAGCGAGATCAGGAGTCGCGCCGCCCGAGGGCGCGCCATGCGGGCGAGGAGGGGGCTCAAGGTGCGTTCATGATAGCAACCGGGCGACGGGAAAGCGGGCGGGGATCAGTACTCGCAGACGTCGATCTTCCAGTTCCACCCGTAGTCGGCGCCCACGTTGAACTCGCAGTGCAGACCGTCCGCGCAGTGGTGGTCGTTGTCGCAGTCCCCCTCGCCGACGCCGCAGGGGCAGTTGTTGCGGCAGTAGTGCTTGTGGGGGAGGTTGATCCCGTGGCAGTCCGGGTCGCTCTCGGCGACCAGGATGTCGAAGCTGGATGCCTCGACGCCGTGGACCATCGCGTAGTGGTCCCCGCCGGCTGCCGCGGTGACCGTGCACTGCTCGGTCTCGGTCCCCGGGAGGGTGGACGAGCAGGTGTAGGTGGCCAGGTCGATGGCGTCGGTGTCGTGGGTGTACAGATCGGCGTCACCGCTGGAGGGCGCGACGATGACGTCGTAGCGCAGTCCGGTCTGGATCGGAAAGGTGTAGTCCAGCAACTCGTCCAGGGCGACCGAGCCGGACTCGACGACGCCCGGGGTCAGCTCGATGGCATCACCGGGATCGGGGGGTGAGTCGTCCAGGTACCCCTCGATCCACGAGTCGAAGGCGTCGACCCGGGTGTTCACGCCGTAGGTGTTGCAGTAGTAGTCGCCGTACGAGGTGACGCCGACGAGCTGCCACTCCCCGTTGTGGTCGGCAAACGCCGGCCCGCCGGAGTCGCCGTAGCAGGTCTCGTGCTGGTTGTCGTAGTAGGTGAAGGTGGTGTTTTCCACCTGGTCGACCTCGATGTCGACCGCCCGGCGGCGTCCGGAGCCCCCGCCCCACCAGATCGCCGATCCGTAGCCCACGAAGCGCAGCTCCGTACCGACCCAGCCGGCGTCGAACACGCCGGTCGGGAGGATGGGCGCGGGGGCCACCGGTGCGTCCGCGTCCAGCAGGATCACGCCGATGTCGTTGGACAGCGCGTTGGGGTTGAAGTTCGGGTGCGGCTCGTAGGAGTCCACGTCGACGACCGTGCCGGTGTTGAGATTGTTGGCGTTGATGCCGAAAAAGACCTGGAGGTTGCCGAGGTTGCCCCAGACGCAGTGTCCCGCGGTGATCACGACCCGTGCGTCCACCAGGGTCCCGGTGCAGACCGAATCGCCGTTCTCGAGGATGGCGACCGTGTACTCCATACCCGGTTCGAGCCAGCCGCCGACGATGGGGGTCGAGAGGGTGTCGGTGTCTCTCGGGCCGGATTCCACGCCGGAGCAGGCGGTCAAGGCCAGGGGTAGGGCGAGGCAAGCGAGCGCGAATCTGAGCGTCATGCAATCTCCGCGTTGGGGACGTTCGAGGAATCTATCTCCGACTTTGACGGCGAAGGCGACTATATATTTGTCAAGATTTCGAAGGGAATGCGGGGGGCTTCCGTGCAAACCCGCGGACGTGCGATCCTTGCCGTGCACTCGAAAGGAGGGAGCATGGGCGCGCGAGAGCGAAAGACGACCCCGACGACTCGCACGAGGGTGGGCCGCGTCGGCGCACCCTGGCTATCCCTGGCGGTGCTCGGCGTCGCCCTGACGGGGTGCCCCGAGCGGGGGGACGACGACGACTCCGCGGCCGTGGACGCGTCGTGCGAGCGGTACTGCCTCCGGATGGAGGAACCCCTCTCCGCCTACATCGAGAGCGAGGGCTGCGTGGGCGCCGAGGCCCAGGAGGCGACCTGGATCGACGTCTACGGTCAGGACTGTTCGTTGAACCCCGCGGAATATCAGGCGGTGTGCGCGGGCGCCCCACCCACTTCGTCCTGCCGCACCTGCACCCTGTGGTTCGAGGACGTCCTCGATCTGAGGGACACCCTCGAGGTGGTCACCACCTGCTACATGCACTACAACGAGTACCCCGAGGAGTACGACCCGGCCGAATGCGAGCAAGCCTGCTCGAACGCCGGCCTGGAGTTCTGACCCCCCCTACCTTCACGCTCCCCAGATGCTCCGGGCGGCGCCCCAGGCCTGCAACATCATCACCACCGCGGCGTCGAGGGTGTAGAGGTCCATGTTCAGCACCAGGTCGTAGTGGGTGTCCTCGTCGATGTCCTGGTCGAAGTAGTGGCGGACGAAGGCGCGCCGGTCCGCGTCCCCCTCCTCCACGGCGGCCCGGGCCTCTTCCGGGGAGAGATCGAGTACGCGGGACAGGTAGTCCGCGCGAATCTCCGCCGGCGCCACCACCCGGATCCGCAGGCAGCGGTCCCTCGGCAGGATGAAGTTCGCTCCCCGTCCCAGGACCACCCCGCCCACCCCGTCGGCGATGGCCTCCATGGCGGCGCCGAGGCACTCGCGGTAGTCCGCGGGATCCCGGTGGAGGTGTCTCAGGGATCCCGACTCGACCGTCACCTTCTCCCCGGGATCCGTGTCCTCGAGGGGATCGGGCCCTGCGGGCGGTGCGACCCGGCGGATCTCCTCCCAGTCGTAGAACGGCAGCTCCAGGATCTGGGCCACCCGCGCCGCGATCAAGCGTCCGCCGCTTCCCACCTGGCGGGAGAAGGTGACCACCCGCAGATCGATCTCCCGCGTGGGCCGCCGCGCCGATTCCACCTGACGCCAGGTCTCCAGGCGCTCGCGCAGGGCTCTCTCGAGTTCGGGACGGTGGATCGACATGGTCGGGTCCTCCTGTACATAACGATCGTACACGCACGCCCACCCGCGGAGGAGTCGGGGGGCTCTGCTATCGTGGTCTCGGGAGGAGAGGTGGGATGAAGGCATACGTCCCGGTCTCGGGGTTGGTCGTCGCACTGTCGCTCATCGGCTGCGACGGCGGTTGGGTGACCGACGACGACGACGTCGCCGACGACGACGACACCGGCGACGACGACGACGTCACCCACGGAGACGACGACACCCCGGACGACGACGACACGACCTCCCCGGAGCCTGTCGCGCCCCTTGTGGTGCATGCGTCGGGCCACGGCGCGAGCGCCCGGTGGGCCTACCTGGACGCGTACGCCTCCGGGGGTGACTGGTACATCGGCGCGGACAACGAGCAGGCCACACTGGCCTGGGGCGAGTCGTACGTGATGATGTCCCTGGCCGCCATGTTCCGCGCCACCGGTGACCCGGACTACCTGTCGGATCTGGCCAGGCACGGAGACGCCGCGCTCGCCGCCCGGGACGATCACCGCGGCGTGTCCGACTACCGGGGTGTTTCCAGCGCCTGCTGGCGCAACCTGCACTACCAGCCCGCGGATCAGCCCTACTGCTACGTGGTGCACTCGGGGATGATCGCCTACCCCCTGGTCGAGCTGGCGCGCCTGGTGGCGGCGTTCGGACTGCAGGGCGAACCGGCCCACGATGGACAGACGCTGGGTGACAAGGCAGCGGCCTACGTGGCGGCGGCGGAGCAAACGGTCGCCTATCACGCGGATCAGTGGAGGGAGGACGGGTACTTCGTCTTCCGCCCGGATGCGACCTTCCTGGGGTACCCCGGGGTCGATCTCCCCCTCAACCAGTCCAACGCCATGGGCCGCCTGCTCCTGGTGCTGTTCGATGTCACTGGAAATCCGGACTACCTGGACCAGGCCACGCGCCTGGCCCAGCGCTTCGAGGCGCAGATCACCGTGGGGGACGACGGCGCGTACCTGTGGAACTACTGGGGTGGACCCTTCGCCGGCTCGGGCGAGGACGTCTCCCACGCGGCGATCAACGTCGACTTCGCGGTCATGGCCGCCGAGCGTGGGGTGGTGTTCGACGGGCTGGACCTGGACGGATTCGCGACCACCTTCGTGGAGCGGGTCTACGTGGACGACGCCACGTTCTCCGACGCGGTGGGTGGGGGGCCGACCAACGGGTCGAGTTATCGCCCCCAGGTCGGGCGCTGGCTCGGCCTCGCGCCGGTTCGCAACGCGGTGTACACCGCCGTGCGAGACCTCTTCGCCAGCGACTACCCACCCGGGACCACGGCCAGCACCGGCGCCCTGACCTGGGCCCTGCTGGCCGAACACGAGCCGGTCTCGTGCGAGCCCTTCTTCTACTACGTGGACTGGCACGATCCCGATCCCGGCGGGATCGGCGACTGGCGGGAGGCGACGGCGTACGGAGCCAACATCCTCACCGTGCCGCCGTCGCTGGCCGAACGTTGCATGGTGCCGCTGCAGGTGGACGCCCCCCGTGCCGTGACCGCACAGCAGTGGGACGACGTGGTGTACCACGATGCCGCCCGCTGGCAAGCCACCGGCGGAGCGACCCTGCGATACATCCCGTACGAGCCGCGCTGGGACCACGTGTACTGGGACGACGGGGTGCTGTTCCAGTTCGCGGACAGCTTCGTGGACGGCGACGGCATCCTCGTCCAGGAGAGCGAGGGGTTCGATCTACCCCAGATCACGTCGTCGGCTCCGGGGCCGGCGGAGGTGGGCGTCCCGTTGCAATTCTTTGTGACAGGGGAGGGGACGGAACCCCTGTGGTGGGCGCTCGCGAGCTTCCCGGCCACGGCAAGGATCGACCCGGCGACGGGCAGTCTGGAATGGACACCCGCCAGTCCGGGGACCTACTCCTTCGACGTGCGGCTCGTGAACGACTGGGGTGAGGACCAGCAACTCTTCGAGGTGACCGCACTCGGCCCGGGTCGATGACCCGACCCCGGGGGGAGCCGGACCGGCCTCCGGAGACGCAGGACCACCGCCCGGGTGGCCAGGGCGAGGGGCAGGCCGAGGATGGCGAGGGGCACCAGCAGGGTCGACTCCGGGAAGCCGTACACGAGGTGGCCCAGGATCATCAGGCAGAAGCTCGCAAGCGGTAGCGCGGCGAAGCCGAGGGGCTGGCGCATCAGGGGTCGGCGGCGCAGGTATTTTTCGGTGACACGGTAGGCCAGGCAGATCGAGAACGAGGTGAAGAGCCAGCCCACGTAGTTGCTCAGCGGCACGCCGTAGTGGGCGCCCGGGTTGGCCCAGACCCAGGCCCCGGTCTTGTGGACCACGTGGGGATCCACCGCCACGTCCCAACCCGTCATCAACAGGGACGACAGACCGGCCAGCCAGAGGGCCCGAGGCCAGCCGCCCCAGGGGACGTCCAACCGCCCGTGGCCGATCAGATTCGCGATCACATGGCAGGGGTACAGCATCAGGAACCACGCCAGCGGGATCAGGGCCGGGACCTGGCCCAGGATCTTGTCGGGGAACACGTCGGTGTAGTGGTACTCGCCGAACACCCAGCCGCCGGCCGTTCCCGCGATCTCGGCCGACGAGGCGACCACGCAGGTGATCGCGAAGAACGTCAGCGCGCGGCGCCAGCCGAAGGTCACGCAGCCGTGCGCGAGGGTGAGAGCACAGACGGCCGGGGTGATCCAGAGGAAGGGCACGTCGGAGTCGACCATCGACGTACGAAGCAGGAGGGAGAGGTAGATCCCGGCCGCTGCCGCGACCAGAAAGAGAATCGCGGTGGGGACGCGCCCGGTACGGAGAGGAGCGGTGTCCCGGACGGGGAAATCCATGCCGACAGAACGGGTCGCGGCAGTACGGATCCGGACAATACGCGACAGGGCCACGAGACCTGGAATTCCCATCGCGAACGCGCTGATCAGCCGGGTCTCCGGCGGGTCGCCGATGGCGACGAAGGTGGCGCCGAGCAGGACGAAGCCCAGGACGGGGATGAGCGAGGCCGCCTGCCGGTGGTCGTACCCGCGGCCCGCGAAGAGACGCGACACGACCTGCCCGGATCCCGTCTCGGAGACGAAGACCGCGCCCCCCAGCCACAGGGACGCCAGGTGGGGCGCTCCGAAATAGGCCCCTGATCCGCCCCATGACCATCCGCCCGTGAGCGCGCGCAGCGCGGGCTCGCAGGCCAGTAGAGCGCAGACCTGCAGCAGGGCTGCGACCAGGGCCAGCCAGAGGGTGCGGTCGGTGTGGGCGAGCCCGGAATCCCCGTCGTCGAGGAGTGCCCTGGCCACCCCACCGATGAGGAACCACAGGGCGCACAACCACAGCACTGCCACCAACGGGACGGCCCCCAGCCGGGGGCCGAGGACGTCGTGGAACGTCAGTTCGGCTCCCGGTGAAGGCAGACCGACCAGGGTCAGCGCGAGCCAGGCACCCGCTCCGTGGATCAGCGTACGGACGACCACCCGCTTCCACCCCGCGGACGGGGTTCGATGCGAGCTTGCCGCGGTGGCGGCGGAGGCGAAGACCGTGGAACTGCTCATGTCCTTGCTCCTCCTTCCAGCTCCTGCGGTCCAGAACCGATGGCCGCGGCCCGGGAGCTCAAGAAAACGCAGGGGTGGAATCCCTGAGCTCGAGTCGGCCCGGATCCGGTTGGCAGGGAGAGGCCGCGGCCCTGGGGACGGCCGGGAAACCGTGGGAGGAGGAACGATGATCACCAGCACGGAGATGCTAGAGCGGATGGCCGTGGGAGTGCTCAATGCGCCACCGCCATGGATGCGGGACGTGGCGCTGCGCGGGATCACGGCCGGTGTGCCCCGGCGAGCCGGTGTTCGACCCGAGGAGGCCGAACCGTGGCCCCGGGCTCCCGTCGAGACGGGTGGCGAGCAGCGGCGAGTCGTGGTGGTGGGATCGGGCGTGGGGGGGGCGGCCGTCGGCGCGCTGCTCGCGAACCAGGGGCACCACGTGACCGTGCTCGAGGCCCGGGACGAGGTCGGCGGCAGGGGATCCGCCGGATCCCGAGGGGGGTTCCGCTTCGATCGGGGGGTTCACCTCTGCAGCCAGGGACCGGGCGGGCCGCTGGCGAGGGTGGCGGACCGGGTGGGCGCCAGGCTGGATTGGATGTGCGAGGAGATGGCCTTCGAGATCCGCTGCGGCGATCGGAGCCGGGTCTTCCGTCGGGATGTCCGGGATCTGGGAGAGTTGTTCGCCCTCGCGCGCGTGGCCGGTGTGGCGCCCTCGGCCGCAGCCGCGGCCGCACGGACGCTCGGGGGGCTGATGTTCGCCGAAGACCTGGGCGACGTGGCGGATCTGGACGGCCTCTCGCTGAGCGAATACCTCGCGCGTTTCACCTCGGACCCGGGTGTGATCCAGCTCGCCGAGGCGCTGTGCATGCTCATGCTGTGCGTGCCCGCGGACGTGGCCTCGGCCGGCGAGTTCGTCTACTGCTTCTCGAACATGGCGCGGGCCGGACACGTCTCCTACCCCGTCGGTGGCGTCCATGCCGTACCGTCCGCGTACCTGCAGACGATGGTCGATCGGGGGGGGCGGTTGCGGACGGCGACGCCCGCCCATCGCATCGTCGTGCAGGG
Organism: uncultured Rickettsiales bacterium; assembly: GCA_964542165.1. Lineage (GTDB taxonomy): Bacteria > Myxococcota_A > UBA796 > UBA9615 > CAYRNR01 > CAYTBN01. The sequence continues at coordinate 1,313 of CAZITQ010000101.1, read as the reverse complement.
AGGTAGGGTGCGGGGCGTGACGATCCCCGGGGGCTTCGTCCCCGCCGACTGGGTCGTCAGCAACGCCGGGATCAAGAACACCGTGGCCCTCGCCGGCGAGGCTGCCTTCCCGGCCACCTACCTCGCCCGGATCGCCGGGCTGCGCGAGTCCTTCAGCGGGGTCACCATCAAGTACGGGCTCTCCCGCCCCCTGATGGGCGTGCAGGTGCTGCTCGACTACGACACCGCGCCCCGGCTCGGCGACTGCTTCGGGGGATCGTCACCAGCGTGCCCGATGGCGTTTGCCGTCGCGGCCGGGGACGCGGACTGCGCGCCTCCGGGGCAACAGCTGGTCATCGCGGGGGCCCTGGCGCCGAGGCCCCACCTCGAAGCGGGAGGCGAGCGCCGGGTGCTCGACGAGCTGCATCGTCGGATGTGCGCCCTCGTTCCCGGGCTCGAGGAGCACATCGTCCTGCGGGTGGAGACCGGCGTGGACAGCATCGTGGAGATCAGCGGTCGCGCCAGCGCGGACGTGATCGGCATCGCCCAGCGCTTCGACCAGGTGGGCGATCAGCGCCCCGACGTCACCACACCGGTCGAGGGATTGTTCCTGGTGGGCTGCGACGCCGGGGGGCGCGGCGTGGGCATCGAGCAGGCCGCCGACAGCGCGCTCAACCTGGCGGACCGGCTGGGGGGGACCGGCTCCTAGGGGTAGCCCCATCCGAAGGCGAGGGCGTTGGACAGGGTCTGCAGGGTGTCGGCGTTGTCGCCGCCCTCGAACTCCCACGGCAGCCCCGACACCACCAGGAGCCCAGCCCCCTGCTCGAGGACATAGAGCGTCGCCTCGCTGCTGTCGGGATGGGTCAGGATCACGTCGGCCTGGACCGGGATGCCCGTGAACTCGTTGTGATTGGCGGAATTGCCCGTGAACGGCGGGACCACGTTGTCCAGCAGGGGGTGGCCCGGCATCTCGATGACGTTCTCGTCGGCCTCCGAGTAGACGCTCACGCCGCCGAAGGGGGGATCCGGGAAGGGCGTATGCTCCATCCAGGTGCAGCCCGACCAGATCAACACACCGCCGCCGACGACATAACTCTGGAAGTCGTTCATCTTCTGCAACAGGCGCAGGTTGTAGTCCTCGCCCTGCACGCTCGAGGTGACCACCATGGGGTGCAGGTCGAGGTTGGTGGCCGCCAATCCCATGGAGCCGATGGTCGTGTAGGGCACCCCCTGCGCGGCGAAGGCGTCGTCCCAGGCGTCCGTGCCCCACTGATCGACGTCCTCGATGAACAGGACCGGGCCCGGGGGTGTGGAGTCGTCGTAGTCAACGGAGT
>CAZITQ010000100.1:6259-31614 GCA_964542165.1 uncultured Rickettsiales bacterium | reverse complement strand
GGTTTGGTAAAACGCCTAAGTGGGGGGGGGTTGGGGGGGCTGTGGGGGGTTTTTTTGGGTTTGTGGGGGGTGTGGCGGGGGGGTCGGGCGGGGCGGCCCCCGGGACGGGGAGGGCTACCACTGCATGGAGGCTTCGATCTGGACCTCGAGGACGAGGCCGCCGACGTAGCCGGCGGCGGCGCCACCGCCGAAGCCGAAGCGCTTGGAGCGGAAGGGGCGGACGACGACGCCGACCTGGGCCTCGCCGCCGACGAGGAAGGGGGAGCAGTCGGCCTCCTTGAGCCACATCACCATCAGCGCTACGTCGAAGAAGGGGCGGACGGATCCGAAGTCGGGGGAGATGCGGATCCGGGCCCGGGCGGGGATGGCGATGACCTCCTCGCCGTCGGTGCCCCAGAGGCGGGCGATGCCCAGGGAGCCGCCCGCGCCCATGTTGGGCAGGGCCGGCACCATGACCGAGAGGTCCACCTTGCCGTAGGAGGCGAACTCCCCTCCCCGGCGGTGGAACATGATCCCCAGGTCCAGGTTGAAGTGCCGCAGCCAGGGCAGGGTGGCGAAACGGTCGGCGAGGGTCGGGGGCGGCAGGAGCTGGCCCCGCAGGGCGTCTACCCGCATCAAGGGCGGGCGCCGGAGGCCACTCGCGCCTTCGGGATCCACGAGCCATCCCGTGCCGTACCTTTGTTCCTCCATCCAGGCCAGCAGGGCCTGCAGTGCCGGGATGCCGACACCGCCGGAATCTCCCCGGGCCAGGGCAACGGCACCGTCCAGCAGAGCCTGCTCCTGGATCGCGACGACCTCTCCCTCCACCTCCAGCACGGCGGCGTACATCAGGGCGTCGCCGTCGAACACCTGCAGCAGGTGGGGGCCGGCCGGCAGTTCCACCCCGGCGCGCCCGCGAATCACCTCCAGCCGGCGGCCGTCGACCCACACCGCCGGCTCGACGCCGGTCCAGCCCAGCTGCAGCACCGCCCGCCCCCGCTGGAGAACCTCCCGCTCGGCCTGGACGTGGACCTCCTGGGCGCTGGGGCCGAATTCGCTACCCCAGGGGTACTGGTCGTCCACGGCCACGGCGCGCACGAAGGCCTCCCGGGCCGCGGCCCGGTCGCCACCGAAGGCCTGGGCCACCCCCTCGAGCAGGTGCAGCCGGTGCAGCTTCGATCGCTCGACGGTGTCCATCAGGCAGGGGAGCTGCTCGCGCAGCGAACGCAGCTCCCGCAGCGCGGCGTCGTAGTCGGCGAACGCCACGTGCTCGTCCGCGGAGGCCAGGGCCTCCTCGAAGGCGACGGCGGTCAGCGGGGAACCCGGGCAGCGGGTGACGGAGGCCTCGCCAAAGAAGGCCACCGGGGCCTCGTCCGTGATCCGGGAGACCCCGTGGAGCACGTCCACGTACCGGGCGTCGATCCCGCAGCGGTACAGGGCCTCGCGGACCTGGTAGTCCCCCCGCGGACCGGGCTCGGTGGACGGGGAGAGGGCAAAGGCCCGCAGGGCCTCGCCGGCGGGCTCGGCGGCGACGGCGCGCCCCGGCAGCGCCGCGAACGCAACGGCCCAGGCCAGACCGATCAGCGTCGCTCGGCGTGCCAGCCCTCGGTGCGGTACTCGAAGCGCCACTTCTGTACCTCCCCTCCCTCGTCGAAGGTCACGGTGAACTCGCCCTCGGGGGTGATCCCGTCGGATGGAACCACACGGATCGGGTGGGTGCCCAGGGGGAGTTCCAGGTTTCGCAGGACTCCCTGGTCGGCCCTCTGCTGGCCATCCACGAATACGGCGGCCCAGGGTTTGGTGGTGATGGTGAGCGAGGCGGTTGGGGTCATGTCCAAGTCCGGTTCGGGCGACGAACTCCCCACAGGGAGCAAGCTCCCCGCGCCACCCCCGCGTTCGGGCCTGACATCTGCAACGGGCTCCTCGGGCGAGTCACCCCGGACCTCCATGTCGGATCGGGGCGGCGACAAATCTGCTGCGGGTGCAGAGCGCCCGTCTGCAGCAATGGGACCGTCCGTGGACCCGTCAGCGGTCCCGGAACCCGTCTCGACCACCCTCTCCCCCGCCCGCACCGGCGTCACCGGCGCCACGTCACCCAGGTCCGGCCCTCGATTCCAGGGATGCCAGATCAACAGCCCCACCGCCGCCAGCCCCGCGCTCAGGGCTGCGATCCAGGCCCGACCCCGTGGGGCGGACGCCGGCTCTGGAGACGCAGGGGGGGACGGTCTCGCGGGGCGGCCCTCCGCCGTGGCCTCCGCTTCGGAGGCATCCGGCTCGGGTTCTGCCGGGCCCTGATCCCCGTCCGGCGCCCCTCGCATCTGCGCCTCGGCCGTGGACATCCCGCCCGCGACCTCATCCCGGGGCGTGTCGGACACTACCGTCGTCGCCGGCGATGCCGAGGTGGCCCGGGGCGGCTCGCCGCCCAGCTCGGCCAGGGTCTCGGTGTTGGTGGTCAACCAGCGAATCCAGCCCCGCAGGGCGTCGCGCCCCTGGAAGAACGACTGCCCGCGGAGCACCGATCGCAACTCATCGGCCGATCCAAAACGCCCACCGGATTCCTCGGCCAGACAGCGTCGGAGCACCGGCACCAGCTCCGCCGCCCTGCGCTCCACCCGATCCGCGTCCTCGTCGCGGAACCCGAACCGGCGCCGATCCACGAATCCGGCGATCCCCGCCGCGTCGTACAGCCGCTTGCCCGCGACCATCTCGAACAGAACCACGCCCAGCGCGTACAGGTCCGTCGCCGGGGAGACCGCGCCCCCCTCCAGCTGCTCGGGCGCCATGTAGGCCAGGGTGCCCTTGCCCTTGCCCGTGCGCGTCTCGTGGAGGTTGATCGCCGCACGCGCGATCCCGAAGTCCGCCAGCTTCACCTGGCCCTGGGCCGTGATCAGCACGTTGGTGGGCTTGATGTCCCGGTGGACGATCTCCATGGGCGTGCCGTCGTAGGCGTTGGCCGTGTGCGCGTACTCCAGGGCGTCGCAGATCTGCACCGCCACGGCCGTGGCCGCCGGCAGCGGCATGTCGGTGCCCTGAGCCCGGCAGAGGCTCAGCGCCTTGGCCAGGGTCATGCCCTCCACGTACTCCATCACGAGGTAATGGGCCTCGCCGTCGTGGTCGAACTCGAAGACCTGGACGATGTTGGCGTGGGACAGCTGGGCCACCATCCGCGCCTCGTCGGCGAACAGGGCGACCCGCCCCTCGTCCAGCCCCATCTCCGGCAGGATCCGCTTGATGGCGACCTGTTTGAGGAAGCCCTCCTCCCCCTCGGCTCGGCCCAGGAACACCTCGGCCATCCCGCCCGCCCCGAGGCGGCGCAGGATCTGGTAGCGGCCAATGCGCTCGATCACGCGGCTGTCCTCATCTCAGGTCCAGCTCCTTGAGCAGCCGCGAGAGGTTGCCCGGATCCATGTCCAGCAGTCGGGCCGCGTCCCGCTGTACCCCATCGGCCCGGGCCAGGGCCCGCTGCAAGTAGTCGCGGGTGAAGACCCTGCGGGCCTCCTTCAGCGGTAGGAAGCGCCCCCCTTCCGCCGCACCCCCGCCCCCTGCGCCGGGCATGGATGCCACGTGGGCCGGCTCGATGGTGGCCCCGTCGCAGAGGATCACCGCCCGCTCCATCCGGTTCTGCAGCTCCCGCACGTTGCCGGGCCAGTCCTCCCGGCACAGGGCATCCAGGGCCGCCGGCGCCACGCTCATCGGTCCCCTGCGGAACCGGGCGGCGAAGCGTTCCGCGAAATGGGACGCCAGCAGGGGGATGTCCCCCGGCCGGTCCCGCAGCGGCGGCACGTCCACCGGGAACACCGCCAGTCGGTAGTACAGGTCCTCGCGGAAGTTGCCTTCGCGGACCTCCTCCTGCAAGTCGCGATGGGTCGCGGCCAGCACCCTCACGTCCACCTGCACCGGCCGGGGACTCCCGACACGGAACAGCTCCCCCTCCTGGAGCACCCGCAACAGCTTGACCTGCAGGGCGGGGCTGACCTCGCCGATCTCGTCCAGCAGCAGGGTGCCCCCGTCCGCGGCCTCGAACAGGCCGAGCTTGGTCCGGTCCGCCCCGGTGAACGCGCCCTTGACGTGGCCGAACAGCTCGCTCTCCAGCAGGTTGTCCGGGAGGGCTCCGCAGTTGACCGCCAGCATCGGCTCGTCCCGCCGGTCGCTCAGCTGGTGGATCGCCCGCGCCACCAGCTCCTTGCCCGTCCCGGTGGGGCCGGTGATCAGCACCGGCGTGGGGTAGCGCGCCACCCGCTCCGCATGGGCCAGGGTCTCCCCGAGCAGGCGGTCCTGGCCCACGATCTCCAGGCCGGGATCCAGCTCCGACAGCCGCTGCCGCAGCTCCTCGTTCTGCTGGTTCAGCTCCACGAGTCGCCCCGCGTCCGCCCGCCGGCGAAGGGCCTCTTCCAGCACCCGCCCGGCGAAGTGGGCGTGGGCCTGGAGGCTCGCGAGGACCTCGCCCCGGGTGGGCGTCCCCGGGGGCCCCTCGGCGATCACCGCCCCGAGGACACCGGCGCTCCCGGGGATCGGCGTACAGGTGGCCGCCGATCCGGTCTTGCCGTCGTCGATCTCGGCGGCCACGGCCTCGCCGGTGGTTCGCGCCCGGTCGAGGAGGGCCCTGTGCTCGAGGCCGGCGCGCCAGCGTGCGGTGCCGCCCCGGGACCGGACCGCCCGCGGCTCGTCCCCCTCCAGGAACACGGCCACCGTCTGGAAGCCCTCGCTCCCCTCGAGGATCGCCCCGGCCAGCAGGTCGATGGCCTGTTCGGGCGTGGCGTAACCCAGCAACGCCATCAGGAACCGGGAGAAGGAGTGTCCCGGCTTGGCCGCGAGGCCCGCGCCGGTCCGTTCCGCCAGGGATGCGTCGCTGGCGACCGTGGCCAGCCAGTGCACCCCCGGGGCGGCCGCGCCCTCGGAGAGCGTCACCCCGATCCGCACCGGCGCCTCGCGGCTGCCCAGCAGCAGGATGTCTCCGTCCGCCAGCTCGATGGCTTCACCCCCGGGCTCGCACTCCTGGACGTGGCCATCCCGGGACTCCACCAGCGAGCCGTTGCGGCTCCCCAGATCCCGGTACCACAGCGTCCCCTCCCGCTCCTCGACCTGCCCGTGCCGGCTCGAGACCCGCGGCGCATCCCACAGCACCAGGTCGTTCATCCACGCCCGGCCCACGGTCAGCACCCCCCGCCCCTGCACACTCTCCCCGGACTCCGCCCCGTCCAGCACTTTGGCTTCGATCATCGTTCCACCGGTTTCCGACCCCGCCGCCCACACCGGCCGGGCCCCCTCGAAATGCTTCGATTGTGATTCATACAACATCCGCGCGCCGCGCGTCAGCGCGCCGTGCTGATAGAGTGCACCCCTCGCTCCGAGCGCCGCCGGCGCGGAGGGACGAGCAGACGCCACGAGGGGAGGCGCATTCATGGACAAGCCCTGGCTGCAGCACTACGACGAGGGCGTCCCGCCCACGGTGGACATCCCGGACCAGCCGCTGGACCACTTTCTCGCCGACTCGGCCCGCAAGCACCCGGACCACGCGGCGATGATCTTCGGCGCGCGGGTGGGCTCACGCCTGCTGGACGCGCCCATCCGCTACGGTGAGCTGGACGGCCTGGTGAACCGCTTCGGCGCCGCCCTGCAGGGCATGGGCGTCGGCCCCGGCGACCGGGTGGCGATCATGCTGCCCAACTGTCCCCAGTTCGTGATCGCGGCCTACGCCACCTGGCGCATCGGCGCGGTGGTGGTCTGCTGCAACCCGCTGTACGTGGAGCGGGAGGTCGAGCACCTGCTGAAGGACTCGGGCGCCAAGGTGATGGTGGTGATGAGCTCGCTGGTGGAGCGGGTCCAGGCCGTGCGTGGAGACACCGACCTCGAGCGGGTGATCGTCACCAACATCAAGGAGTACTTCCCCACGCTGCTGCGCTGGCTGTTCACCCTGACCAAGGAGAAGAAGGAGGGCCACCGGGTCGACATCTCCGGTGACGCCCAGGCGGTGTGGTTCCAGGACGTGCTCCGGGGGGCAAAGGAGCGGCCGACGGCGCTGTACGTGGACCCCGACGGCCTGGCCACGCTGATCTACACCGGCGGCACCACCGGCGGCCCCAAGGGCGCCCAGCTGACCCACCGCAACCTGGTCTCCAACGCGGTGACCCTCAACCTGTGGGCCCACAGCCGCGAGGCGGGCGAGGTGCTGATCTCGGTCATGCCCTTCTTCCACAGCTACGGTCTGACCGTGGGCATCAACACGCCGATGGCCAACGCCCTGACCACGGTGCTGATTCCCAATCCGCGGGACCTGCCGCACTCCTTGCTGGCGATCCAGAAGCACCAGGCCACCTTCTTCCCGGCCATCCCGACCATCTTCACCGCCCTGAACAACCTCCCCGAACTGAACCAGTACGACCTGACGTCACTCCGCTTCGCGCCGTCGGGCGCCGCGCCCCTGCCGCCGGAGGTGCAGCAGCGCTTCGAGGAGATCACCGGCTGTCGGATGGTGGAGGCCTACGGGCTGACCGAGACCAGCCCCACGGCCACCATGGACCCGGTGGGCAAGCCCCGCGCCCACTCCATCGGCATCCCGATCTGCAACACCGACGTGCGCATCGTCGACCCCGAGGACAGCAAGACCGAGATGCCCATGGGCGAGGTGGGGGAGATCGCGATCCAGGGTCCCCAGGTGATGAAGGGCTACTGGAACTTGCCCGACGAGACGGCCCACGCGCTGCGTGACGGTCCCGACGGATCTCCCGACTGGTTCTTCTCCGGCGACATGGGCTTCATGGACGAGGACGGCTACTTCCACATCGCCGACCGCAAGAAGGACATGATCATCGCTGGCGGGTACAACATCTACCCGACCGAGATCGAGGCGGTGCTGTTCGAGCACCCGGCGATCCTCGAGGCGGCGGTGATCGGCGTCCCCCACGAAAAAAGGGGCGAGACGGTCAAGGCCTTCGTGGTACTTGGGGAGGGCCAGACCGCCGACCCGGACGAGATCATGGACTTCTGCAGGGAGCGGATGGCAGCGTACAAGATTCCGCGGCTGGTGGAGTTCCGCGACGAACTCCCCAAGTCCATCATCGGCAAGGTCCTGCGCCGCGAGCTGCGGGAGCAGGAGGCGGGTGGGGCGACGGAGTAAGGGATGCCGGAGAGGTACGACGCGATCGTCGTCGGTGCGGGGCTGGGGGGGCTCTCCGCGGCCACCATGCTCGCGCGCAAGGGGCTGTCGGTGGCGCTGCTGGAGCGCCACAACGTCCCCGGCGGCTACGCGACGAGCTTCGTGCGCGGGCGCTACGAGTTCGAGGTGGCGCTCCACGAGCTGTCCGGCATCGGCCCGCCGGAGAAGCGGGGCGCCCTGTTCCGCTACCTGGAGTACCTGGGGGTCGCCGACAAGGTGGAATTCCTCCACGTGCCCCACCTCTACCGCTCGGTGTTCCCGGACCTGGACCTGACCCTACCGGTGGGTCGCGAGGCCTTCACCGACACCGTGTGCGAGGCCTTCCCCCACGAGGCCCAGGGCATCCGCCGCTTCCTGGACCGGGTGTTCAAGCTCGGCCGCGACTTCGGCCGCGTCGTGCGGGCCAAGGGCAAGGTCAACCCGGCGCTGCTCCCGGTGCAGTACCCCCACCTGTTCCGCTACATCCCCACGGTCTGGGGCGACGTCCTCAACCGGGACGTGACCGATCCCCACGCCCGCGCAGTGCTGTCCCAGTACTGGGGCTACGTGGGCATGGCACCGTCCGAGTGCTCCTTCCTGTTCTTCGCGGTGACCCTGGCGGCCTACGTACTGCGGGGCCCCGCCTTTCCGGCCGGTCGGTCCCAGGCCCTATCCAGCGCCTTTCTGGCCACCTTCGAGGAGCTGGGCGGGGTGGCGCGGCTGAACTGCGGGGTGCGGCGAATCACCACCAAGGACGGGCGCGCGACCGGGGTGATCACCGACCACGGCGAGGTGCTGACCGCCCCGTGGATCGTCTCCAACGCCGACCCGATGACCACCTGCCGCGAGCTCATCGGCGCCACCCACGTGCCGTCGGAGTTCTTCGCATCCCTGCGCTCCTCGGAGATCGCCCCCTCCACGGTCAACGTCTACATGGGCATCGCGAGTCCACCCGAGGAGATCGGGCTGACCGATCACGAGCTGTTCATCAACGCTGACACCGACTTCGATCGCCACGCCGCCGGGATGCGAAGGCTGGACGACCCCGAGGCCATCGCGGTCACCAGCTACAACGCCGTGTACCCCGAGATCTCGCCGCCGGGGACCACGATGGTGGTGCTCACCGCCCTGGGCTACGGCGAACCCTGGTACGACGTGGCCCCCGACGAGTACGTGGACACCAAGAACCGCATCGCCGAATCGATGATCCGGATGACCGAGGGGATCTGCCCCGGCCTGCGGGAGCGGGCCGAGGTGGTGGAGGTCTCGACCCCGATCACCAACATGCGCTACGCCGGCGCCGCCGGGGGCAGCATCTACGGCTTCAGCCAACCCCCGCGGGACAACATGATCTGGCGGATGCCCAACCGGGGCCCCCTGGACGGACTGTACTTCGCCGGCGCCTGGACCCGCCCCGGTGGGGGCTTCGAGCCCTCGATGATGTCGGGGCAGATGGCCGCCGGTGCGATCCTGGGCAAGCGGGCGCGCAGGGAAGGGGGACGCTGAGATGCCAGTCGAGTTCGCCTCGTGGCTGAGCGACGTCGGCGCCCACCTCCGGGTGGCGGGCAAGCGCAAGGCGCTGCGCAAGCCGGGACAGGGCGAGGACTACACCCACGAGCGCTACGACGGGCTGGTTCCCCGGGTCGTCGAGCCGATCCATCCCTCGCGGATGGCATTGCGGGTGGTCAAGATCCTGCGGGAGACCGCCTCCGCTCGCACCCTGCGCTTCGAGCGCACCGACGGCCCCCTGCCCCCCTTCCGCGCGGGCCAGTACGTGAACCTGTTCGTGGAGATCGACGGGGTGCGGACCAGCCGGCCCTACAGCATCTCTTCGCCGCCCGGAGCCGATCACCTGGACCTGACCGTGCGCCGCAAGGAGGGCGGTTTCGTCTCGCCCCATCTGCTGAAACAGGTGAAGCGGGGCGCCGAGATGGAGAGCTCCGGCCCGGCGGGCCGCTTCTACCACGAGCCGCTCATCGACGGTGACGACCTCGTGTTCCTGGCCGGCGGGAGCGGGATCACCCCGTTCGCCAGCCTCATCCGGGACGCGGTCCGGCGGGAACGGGAGCTGTCGATCCACCTGGTGTACGGCAGCCGAACGCCCGACGACGTGATCTTCGGAGGCGAGCTGTCCCGGCTGGCCGAGGAGTCGGACCGCCTGCGCTACACGCCGGTGATCTCCGAACCCCCCGAGACCTACGAGGGACGGAGCGGATTCCTCGATGCCGGCCAGCTGGCCGACGTGCTCGGCGACGTGGACGGTCGGACATTCTACCTCTGCGGCCCCAACGCCATGCTCGACCTCTGCCTGGCTGCGCTGGAGGAGCTCGGGGTGCCGCACTGGAAGATCCGGAGGGAGCTGTACGGGCCGCCGGACGACGTGACTGCCCAGCCCGGCTGGCCCGCGGGGCTGGCCGCGGACGCGACGTTCCAGGTGACCGTGCAGGGCGGTCCAACCTTCGAGGCCAGCGCCGGCGAACCCCTGATCAACGCCCTGGAGCGAGAGGGCGTGGTCGTGCCCGCCCTGTGCCGTTCGGGGGAGTGCGGGGCCTGCCGGATGCGGCTGCTGGAGGGCAAGGTGTTCATGCCGGCGGACACCGGGATCCGGGAGTCGGACAGGAGCTTCGGCTACGTCCACGCGTGCGTGGCGTATCCGATCGAGGATGTGAGGGTGAGGCTGTAGGCGCCGTGACCGAGACCGATGCGGAGGGCCGCCCCACCGAGACCGAGGCGGATGGCCGCCCCACCGAGACCGAGACCGAGGCGGATGGCCGCCCCACCGAGACCGAGGATCTCTCAGATGAACGACGATCTGACCAGTCTGCGCTGCCCCTCCTGTAACGCCGCCATCGAGGGGCCGGGAACCTGTGGGTACTGTGGGGCGGAGGTCCGCCGCGCGGCGGCGGTGGACGCGGGCGAGATGGAGGCATCGCCGAACGTGGACGTGCCCCCCTGGGTCGAGGAGGCCCGGGAGCTGGACCGCGCCGGCAAGAAGATCCAGGCCATCAAGCTCACGCGGGAGAACCACCCCGCGTTCGGGCTCAAGGAGGCCAAGGAGTTCGTCGAGGACGACCTGTACGACGGCGAGAAGGTCAAGGCCGCCCTGGCCAGGACCCAGGCAAGGGCCGCGTCCGGTGGCTCGTCGTGCTTCCCGGCGAGGGCTCTGGTGGAGACCCCCGGCGGCCCCCGGGCCATCGCCACCCTGCGGCCCGGAGACCAGGTCTGGTCCTGGTCCACCGAGCGCCACTGCCGGGTGGTGGCGCGGGTCACGGACCGAAAGGAACACCCGCCCCAGGAGCTGTGGCAGCTGGAGTTCGGCGACGGCGGTGCCCCGCTGCTCACCACGGGCAACCACACCCTGCTCACCTGTGTCGGGTGGCAGCGCGCCGATCGCATCCGCCCCGGCGATCGGCTGCCCTGCTCGTCCGGGGAGCTCGGCCGGCTGGTGGTCCGGTCCGCGGCGACCGACCGCAGCGAGCCGGTCTTCAACCTCCACACCACCGGTCCCCACACCTTCGTGGTGGACGGGGTGGTCGCCCACAACTTCACCGTGCTGCGCGGTCTGCGCACCCTGGCCCACCGGCTCTGGTTCGATCCGCGCGCCCGGACCGCCGTTGAGGCCACCGACCTCCCCCAGCCCGTCACCCCCTGAGGAGAGCGGCGATGGCGAACCGGATCCGGCTGCCGGCCGAAGAGGAGAGCGCTCCTCCCCAGAAGAGCTCGCCGATTGGGATGCTGGTCTCGTACCTGCTGGTGACGGGAGGAGGCGCCGTGTTCGGCCTCTTCGCCGCCATGTGCAGCATGGGCGGCGGTGCGAGGCGCGGCGTCACCGTGATGCCATCGGACGCCATGCAGGGGGCAATCCTCCTGGTCGGCATCGTCACCGGCGCGGCCCTGGGGTTCTACGCGGTCTACAGGACCCTTGGGTTCAAGGGCATCCGGGCAAACGACGATCGCTGAACCCGAGAGGTGGGTGCCGCGGCGGGTTGGTCCCGCGGGGCAATCACGAGGAACGCGGAGAGCTGTGACGGCGCAGGACGAGCAGGAAGAGCAGCGGGATCGCGCCAGTCGCCGCGACCGCCGAGCGATCCCGACCGCACGAGCACTCGCAGCCGCCATCACCGGGCGGCGGGTCGGTGTCGTCGTCCCCCGAGTCGTCGTCGCCAGTCGTCGTCGAGTCGTCGTCGTCGCCGGCTGACTCCCCCCAAGCCAGGACCAGCTTGGCGCCGTCGGTGTCGGTCACGGCGTTCAGCTCGAATCCCTCCGGGACCTCGGCCGTCATGCCGGCGGCACCCAGGGTGGCTGCGGTGATGAGGACTCGTTCACCCGACTCGCCCCAGTCGCCCTCCTCGTCCAGGGTGACCCGCACCGGGCCCGCCAACGCCACCGAGCCGGTGACCGCGATGGGGGCGGAACGCTCCGGGGAGATGCCCAGCACCAGCAGGCCGTCGGCCGACTGGGTCAGGCTCCCGGCGGACAGTGTACCGCCGGCCATCCGCAGCTCCGCGTCTCCTCCCGCACCCACGGCGACGTCCCCCGTCACGGTGAACGTCCCGCCCTGGATCCACAGGGAGCCGGCGCCCCGGTGTTCGCCGTCGTGGTTCGCGCCCAGGGACAGCTGGTCGATCTCCACCGCCCCACCCTCGCTGATACGGACGGCGGGCCAGGTGACCGGATCGGAGATCACCGCGCCGTCGAGGCCCGTGTCCTCGGGACCGCTCCAGTCGACCCACTCGAAGGCCCAGCGGTAGGGCACGACGCCGAAGGGATCGTCCCGGACCACGTCGGTGGCCACCTGCTGCAGATAGGCCACGTCGCCTTCGTCCACATCGGGCAGGGCAGCGGCACCGATCACGGGCCGACCGGTGAGGGCCGCGGCGATGGTGAGGGCGGCCAGGTAGGAGCCGGCGGCGTCGGGGTGGCTACCGTCGGGGGTGTACAGGCGGGTGAAGGCCGTGTCCCCCTCGGTGGGGTCGACTCCGGAGGCGACCAGGTCGTCGTGGATCCGCTGGAAAGCGAGCCCAGCCGGCGCCATCCACGCCCGGGGCCGGCCGTCGTCCTCCACCGCCTCGATGTAGGCCAGATAGCCGTCCAGCAGTCGCTGCTGCATGGTCGAGAAGTCCGGGTAGAGTTCGGGGTTGTGTTCGTCACCGTCCCGGCGGCCCCAGGTGAGCAAGAACACGGTCTCGCCGCCGCCGGCGGTGATCAGCTCGTGCAGGGTGATGGCGCCGGTGCGGGACGCCATCCACATCAGCTCCGACTGGGGGAAGCCGGGGGTCTGGCTCTGGTCCTGGAGCACCACCCAGTCCCAGCTGCCGGCGTCCGGGCCGCTGACCAGCGCCTGGTGCCAGGGGGTGTCGCCGTTGCTCCCGTCGGCCTCCATGGCGTGCTGGGCCAGGGTGTATCCCCCCTGGGCGAGCTTGTGGACATGGACCTCGTCCCACGACGGGACCACGTCCGGAAAGGCCGCGGACAGCCGCTCGTCCATGGACCCCATCTGGATGTAGCTGTTGCCCAGCATCAGGACCCGGGCGTCCTCGGCGTGGGCCGCGGGGAGCCAGGGGCCGGCGAGCAGCGGGATCGCGATGAGCATCGGGAGCAGCGCGCGTCGCATGGGTCCTCCGGGGATCGAACTTTGCACAACTTTACGAAGCGGAGAAGTGCGGGAAACGGCGGGGGCCGACTCTGAGTGTGCGGGTCGACGGAAACGGCCCCACAACCCCAAGGGAGGAAGTCATGTCATTTCGCCGTATCGCATTGTTCGCCCTTCCCGTCCTCGGCCTGGTCCTGGTCGGCGGCGCCGTCGCCACCGCTGCCGCCCGCGGGGGCCCCGGGATGTTCTGCCACGGGGATCGGGACGACCATCGCGCCCACGCCGAGTTCATGGTCAATCGCATGCTGACCAAGGTGGACGCCACCGACGAGCAGAAGGACCAGATCGACGGCATCCTCGACTCCGCCTTCGAGGAGTTCGAGGCGCTGCACGAGGGCAAGGAGGAGCACAAGGAGCAGCTCAAGGAGGTGCTGAGCGCCGAGACCATCGACCGCGAGGCGCTCCAGGAGCTGCGCACCGAGGCCCTCGAGCACATGGACGAGGCCTCGGCCCTGTTCACCGACGTGATCGCCGACGTCTCCGAGGTGCTCACCGCCGAGCAGCGCCAGGAGCTGATCGAGATGATCGAAGAACGCCACATGAAATAGACCCGTTCCGGAACTGCGTTTCGTTCCGGAAGGCTCCAGGCTTCAGGAAGAAGAGAAGGAATTCCCATGCCTTACCTGACGCCTGACGCCTGACGCCTGACGCCTTTCATCCCGGAATCGTCGATTTCGGGAGGAACACGAAGTAGGCTCCGACCCGATGCTCGTCCTGGTCATCGACGACGACCGCCGCCTGCGGGACATGCTCCGGACCTACCTGTCCGGGCATGGCCTGCAGGTGGAGACCGCTGCGGACGGCCGCGCCGGGCTGGCCTCCGTCGAGAACCTCGAGCCCGACGCCGTGGTGCTCGACGTGATGCTCCCCGACCTGGACGGCTTCGAGATCTGCCGCCGCATTCGCGCCAGCTCCGAGGTCCCTGTGCTGATGCTCACCGCACGGGGCGACGAGACCGATCGGGTGGTGGGGCTGGAGCTGGGGGCCGACGACTACCTGCCCAAGCCCTTCTCGCCGCGGGAGCTGCTGGCCCGGCTGCGGGCCATCACGCGCCGGCAGCGGACGTCCGAGCGCGAGACGGCCGACCCCGAGGTGCTGCGCTTCGGTGACCTGGAGGTGGACCAAGGCGCGCGCCAGGCCCGGGTGGAGGGGGAGCCCCGCCCCCTGACCAGCCACCAGTTCGAGATCCTGTCGGCCCTGGCCCGCAACGCGGGTCGAGTGCTGTCCCGAGAGCAGATCATGGACGCGGTGCGCGGGGAGGCCCTGGAGGCCTTCGACCGCAGCATCGACGTGCACATCTCGCGGATCCGGGCCGCCATCGAGGACGACCCGAAACACCCGCGCAGGATCGTGACCGTGCGCGGCGTGGGCTACGTGTTCACGAGGGACCGGAGCTAGGAAGCCCGAATGGGTCGCCACCTCTACCTGAAGATCTACGGCGCCTTCCTGGGCACCTCCGCCCTGTGCATCCTGGCCGCGGGCATGGGGGTCCACCTCTTCCACGACCGGGGCGGGGCCGTGCCGCCCCACCTGCACGAGGTGGCCGAGGTCTTCGTGGAGAGCCTTCCGGACGATCCGGCGGAGGCGGAGCGGGTCCTCGCGGAGCGCACGGAGAGGCTGGAGCTGGTCGTCGGCCTGTTCGACTCGGACCTGCGGGAGATCGTGGCCACCGGCTCGGTTCCCCAGCCCCGCGACCGGGAGGACGACCACTGGGTCCACCGCGCCGGCGGGCCCTTCCTGGCGATCCACCTGCGGGACGGCCGCTGGCTCGTGGGCTCCACCGAGCGGACGGGCCGCGGCGGGGCGAGCATCCTGCTCCTGTTGCTCCCCCTGGCGGCCCTGGCCGCGGGGGCAACCTACCCCCTGGCCCGGAGCATCACCCGCCGCGTGGAGAACCTGCGGCGTGGGGTGGACGAGCTGGGCGCGGGGGATCTGTCCGCGCGGGTCGAGGTCTGCGGCCGGGACGAGGTGGCGGGTCTGGCCGATAGCTTCAACCGGGCAGCCGACCGCATCGAGGCCCTGATCTCCAGTCAACGCCACATGCTGGCCAGCGCCTCCCACGAGCTGCGCTCCCCCCTGGCCCGGCTGCGGCTGTCGGTGGAGCTGCTGCGGGAGGCCGACGACGGGCCGGCGCGGGACGAGCACCTGGCCGAGGCGGTCCGCAACATCGGCGAGCTGGACCGGCTGATCGAGGACCTGCTGCTGGTGGGCCGCCTGGAGGCCCGGGCCGAGCCGGCCCGCGAGCCGGTGGAGTTGCTGGCGCTGGCGGCGGAGGAGGGGTCGCGGGTCGACGCCGAGATCGGCGGGGCCGAGGCCACGGTGGCCGGCGACGAGGCCCTGCTGCGGATCCTGCTGCGCAACCTGCTGGAGAACGCCGACCGCCACGGCGCGCCGCCGATCCGGGTGGAGATCACGCCCGACGACGGCCGCGTCCGGATCGAGGTCACCGACGCCGGCCCCGGCGTCCCGGAGGCCGACCGCGAGCGGATCTTCGAACCCTTCCATCGCCCCGAGGGGGCCGCCGAGGAGGACCGCGAGGGCGCCGGCCTGGGCCTCTCCCTGGTCCGCCGGATCGCCGAACTCCACGGCGGGAACGTGCGCCACGAGCCCATCGATGGCTGCCGTTTCGTGGTCGACTTGCCCTCCCTGCGAACGACCCCATAGCCGGGTGCACCCGGCTACCAAGATCTCACCGATCTCTACTGGCCTTTTCCCCGTACCCCGATGGTATGCTGGCGCCCCCCCGCAGGGGGGGAGGCCGTCATCGCGACGGGGATCCGATCCGACCCACGAGTCCCGTGAAGGAGAACAAGATGGAGTCCATGGAGCCTTTGCCACCCCGGAACGACACCCTCGCGATCGTGTCCCTGGTCCTGGGAATCCTCGCCATGCTCCTTGGAGTCGCGGGGCTCGTGTTCGCCCTGGTGGGCGCCTGCTGTTGCCTCGGCCAGATCGGCGTGCTGATCTGCGGCGGCCTCGGCCTGACGATGGCCCTGGTCGGGGTCATCCTCGGCATCGTTTCGGTCGTCCGGATCAACAAGCGGCCCGATGAGCTGACCGGCAAGGGGATGGCCATCGGCGGCATCGTGCTGAACCTGCTGGCGCTCATCTTCGACCTGGCCCCCATCGTGCTGGGCATCCTGTCGATGGTCGGGCTCATGGCCCTCGGCGCCACCGACGCCATGC
This sequence comes from uncultured Rickettsiales bacterium, assembly GCA_964542165.1. Classification (GTDB taxonomy): domain Bacteria; phylum Myxococcota_A; class UBA796; order UBA9615; family CAYRNR01; genus CAYTBN01. The sequence continues at coordinate 15,661 of CAZITQ010000100.1, read as the reverse complement.
TGAACTCCGGCGGGTACTAGTCGTCCCGCGGTTCCGATGCCGTCCACCCGTTCCGAGATGCCGCATGGTACCCCCCGACGCCCACTCGACGTGATCGAGTGGATCGCGATCCTCGGGATCGCCCTGCTGTTCCTGGTGCCCTCGGGCGCCGTGCTGGGGGTTTCCCTCGCAGTGTCCCCCGACGCCCTGGACAGCGGGGAAGCCCAGCTGACCCCCACCTGCCCCCACCGGCTGAACGGTGGGAACGGATGCATCACCTGCGGGATGACCCGCGGGTTCGCGTCGGCCAGCCGCGGACGGCTGGGTGACGCCCATCGCTTCAACCACGCAACTGTGCCCCTGTTCGCCGTGACGCTCATCGCGTTCGTCGGCTCCCTGGGCACGACCCTTTTCGCCGCCCGCGGTCTGCGCCGGCGGCTCGATCGAGCCACAGGAGAGAATCCATGACTCGCTTCCTACAAATTCGACCCTTGCACGCCGCCGCAGTCGCGGCCGCCGTGCTCCTGCTCGCCCTGGCCCTGCAGGCCTCCTGCGGAGGCGAGGGGGGCAGCACCAGCTCCTCCGGCGGCTCGACAGCCGCCACCGCCGGCAGCTTCGAGGAGATGGACTTCGACGCCCTGCCGCGGGACCTGGCCCTGGCCATCGCAGAGGTCCAGAAGGTCCAGCCCTGGGACGCCCGCGAAAAAGCCCTGATCAAGGGCGGTGAGGGCAGCGATCCCCGGGACTTCATGGAGCTCGAGATGACCCCCGAGCTGCTGGAGGAGTCCTACGCCCTGGGCTCGGGGTTCCTGGTCAACTGGCAGAAGGACGCGGGCAACTTCCGCTACATGTACGACTGGCTCGAGGGGACCTGGGTCGAGGACGACAACCAGGTCCGCCAGGCCGGGTCCCTGTGGGGCATCTCCACCTGCCACCGCTACCGGCCCACCGACGAGACCCGGGCGGCCCTGGACAAGGGGCTGAAGTTCTGGTTCGACAACACGGTCGACGGGCCCAAGGAGGGCACGCTCACCGTCAAGTACCCGGGGGAGGACAACGTCACCTCCGGCACCGTCGCCCTGGTCGCCCTGTCCATCGTCGAGTACCTCAAGACCGACGAGCCGATGGACGAGGCCTACGAGGCCGAGCTCAACGAGAAGCTCGACGGCTACCTGCGGTTCCTGCAGTGGCTGCAGCGGGACAACGGCCACATCGCCAAGGAGTACCGCCACCCGACCAAGACCAAGACCAACCGCTCGAGCCCCTACTACGACGGCGAGTCCCTGCTGTGCCTGTGCAAGGCCGCCCGGGAGCTCGACCGGGACTGGCTGGTGCCGACCATCGAGGAGGCGGCGGCGGCCATGGCCTTCACCTACACCATCGAGTCATGGGCCAAGGACCCCGACTCCAAGACCACCAAGGGCTTCTACCAGTGGGGCTCGATGTCCTTCGTCGAGTACTACCTGGCCGAGTGGAAGGACCACGAGCTGTTCGGCGATATCTGCCTCTCGCTGGGGTGGTGGATGACCCACGCCCACCACACGCTCAAGAAGAACCGCAACCACGCCTACGCCGTGGAGGGGCTGATCAGCTCGTGGCGGATCGCCAACATGCGCGGCGACGTGCCGGCCCAGACCGACCTGCTCTACACCCTGGATCGTTCGCTGCACAAGCTGGGCAGCTGGCAGATCAACGGCCCGCTGGCCAAGAACAACTCCTTCCTCAAGAAGAACCCCAACGACGACCCGATGGCCCACGGCGGCGTGATGAACGCCCGCCGCCCCTCGGGCGCCGAGGTGAAGAAGGACGTGTCCCACCAGCTGCGGATCGACGTCACCCAGCACCAGATGCACGCGACGACGCTGGCGCTCGAGGAGGTGTACGTGGATCACCGGGGGCCGAGGCCGGCACCCGCTCCGGCGCCGGCCGAAGAGGCACCGGCCGAGCCTGCCGCCGAGGCGGACGCTCCGGTGGCCGACTCCGGCCCCGCCCCCGACACCACCCCCACCGAGTGATCCGCGGCCACAGCGCGTAGATCAGCAGCGGCCCGAAGTACAGCAGCTCCTTCGTCACCACCTCCGCCCCCCGCTCCGACATCCACGCCGTGGGCATCAGCGGCGCCACCGGGATCGGCCGCCAGGGGGCGAACACCCTCGCGTCGTCGAAGGGCCACAGCAGGGCGATGCCGTGACCCCCGTCGGTCATCGTGTCCAGCAGCGGGTGGCTGAGGGCGACCGCCAGCGCCAGGGGCAGCGTCCGCCGAACCGGCTGGCCGAGCAGCCGCGCGACGAGTGAGAACGCGGTCGCGGTGACCACCCCGAAGGTCAGGGAGTGGGCCGCCCCCCGGTGTCCGAAGTCCGAGTGGTAGGGGATCCCCACCAGGAACCCCACCACGTCCACGTCCGGAAGCGCCGACAGCAGGGAGTACCCGGCCATGGCCGCGCCGACCTTCCAGACCGGCGCACCCCGCCCTGCGTGAATCCGCCCCGCCGCCATCCCCACCGCGATGTGTCCGATGCCTGCCATTCTCCTGTGATAAACGGTCGGGGAGGCAACGCCGCTACGGAGGGGTGCAAAGGTGGTGCAGCGAACCCGGTCCCGACTCGCCGTCGTCGTCGCGCTGCTCGCGGCCGCGGCGGGCTGCAAGGAGGACCCCACCGAGGTCATCGAGCCCTGGCACGGGACCTTCGACGAGGGGATCGTGCGGCCCGAGCACCCGCGGCCGGACTTCGAGCGCGACACCTACATCAACCTCAACACGGTCTGGCAGTTCGCCTTCGATCCGGAGGACGTGGGCCTCGACGAGCGCTGGTTCGATCGGGACGACGTGTGGGACGAGCGGATCCAGGTGCCGTATGCCTGGGAGGCGCCCCTGTCGGGGCTCGGGGAGCTGCCCGACGACTACTCACCCGCGTACACGGCCGACGCGGAGACCTATCGGGGGGTGGCCTGGTACCGGCTGGAACTGCCGGGGCACCTCCCCCCAGGGGACGACTGGCACCTGGTGTTCGGGGCGGTGGATTTCGAGGCCATGGTCTGGATCGACGGCACCGAGGTGGGGTCGCACCGGGGTGGCTACGGGCCGTTCTCGGTGAACATGAGCGCCGCGGTGGCGGGTGAGGATCCGCCGGTGATCGCCGTGCGGGTCGAGGACGGCACCGAACTCAACGACCGGGCCCAGCCCGTGGGCAAGCAGGGGGGCACCTGGTACACGCGGGTGAGCGGGATCTGGCAGACGGTCTATCTGGAGCAGCGTCCGCCGGTGCACCTGACGCGGCTGCAGATCGTGCCGGACCTGGCCGCGGGCGCCGTGGAGGTGGGGCTGACGACCACCGGGGCCGCGACGGCCCGAGTCCAGGCCTATCTGGACGGCGAGCCGGTAGGCGAGGCCACCCACGAGGGCAACGGCGCGGTGGTCACCGTCCCCCTGGACACCGTCTCCCTCTGGGACGTGGACCACCCCACCCTCTACGACCTGGACATCACCCTCGCCGCCGACGGCCGCACCGACGTGGTCCACAGCTACTTCGGCCTGTCGACGGCGGGCATCGACTGGATCCCGGGGCGCTCCCCCGACGACACCGACGATCCGCTGCAGCAGGCCAAGTCGTTCACCTTCGACGGCGACCCGGTCTACCCTCGCTGCGTGCTGGACCAGTCCTACTGGCCCGACGGGCTGTACACGGCGCCATCGCTCGACCACATCCGCGCCGACCTGCAGCTCGCCAAGGACTTCGGGTTCAACTGCATCCGGCTGCACATCAAGCCCGACGAGCCGGTCAAGTACCGCCTCATCGACGAGATGGGCTTCTACCTGGTCTACGACGTCCCCGGCCTGGACATGCAGGCCGAGAACGGGGAGGGGTTCGGCGGCCGCGAGTACTTCGCCGAGACCCTGGAGCAGGTGATGCTCCGGGACCTCAATCACCCGTCCCTGCTGCTGTGGGTGGTGTTCAACGAGAACTGGGGGCTGTCGGCGAACGGATCGTTGATCAGCCCCACACCTCTGGCGGACGACGGGGACATGCAGGGGTGGGTGCGGGAGATGGTGGGGCTGACTCGCGAGCTGGATCCAACGCGGCCGCTGGAGGACAACAGCGCAGGAGGGGTGGTCGGGGTCTTCGAGCACCTGGACACCGACTCCAACTCCTTCCACCACTACGAGGACGACACCGGGGGCTGGCGGACGCTGGTGGAGGAGCAGGCGGCGCTGACCTACCCCGGCAGCGGGGCCAACTACGTGGGGGGCGAGGTCCAGGACGGGGCGCCCTGGTGGAACTCAGAGTTCGCCAGCTTCAGCTTCCTCGGCTCGCCCGAGGGGGCCTTCTGCGACCTGTTCGGTGCCCTGAACGAGCTGCGCCGCGAGCCCCGCTTGACCGGCTGGGTGCTGACCCAGCTGACGGACGTGGAGTTCGAGGACAACGGCCTGGTGACCTACGACCGGGAGCCCAAGGACGATCTGTGCGAGCGCCACGGGGTGGGGCTGGCCGACGTGATGGGGGACGACTTCGTGGGGTTCGACTGGCTGCCGGGGGAGGCGCTGGCCGCGGGCGAGGAGGTCGAGGTCCCGGTGTGGTTTGCCCAGTGGTCATCGGGCGCCGCGACCGAACGGACCCTGACCGTCCGCTGGGGCGACGACACCGGCACCAGCCACACCTTCACGACCCGGCCGTGGGACGTGACGCCCATCGAGGGCATCACCGTCGCCACCCCCGCCGAGCCCGGCGAACACGTGTTCGTCGCCGAGGTCTGGGACGGCTCCGATCGAATCTGCGCGAACCGGATCGCCGTCGACGTCGAGTAACGCCCCCGCGCCCGGACATCCGAAACGAGGGTTTCTTCACGATGCGGTAGAGAGCGGCCCGACGGGCATCCGAACGCCGCGGAGCTTCCGCCACGCGGAAGAAATCCTCGGATCGGATTGAAAAGGGCTGTGTCTATCGGCCGGAGGTCACGAACACCACCCGCGAAGGCCAGTCGTTGGTGCCGTCGAAGTAGTCGCTGTCGTGCTCGGGCTGGGTGGCGCCCGAGATATCCGTCGCCCGGGCGTTCAGGGTCATCTGGCCTTCACCGTGCAGCGTCATCGTGGCCTGCCAGAACACCCAGACGTGGTCGTGCTCGCCCCCCTGGACGATCTCCGCGGGCTGCCAGAGCTGACCACCGTCGGCGCTGATCTCGATCTTGTCGATCCGCGTGCCGCCCCAGGCCGCGCCGCCCACCTCGAAGGGCACCCCCGCCTCCACCTGGGCCCCGTTCCCCGGGAAGAAGAACCGCGAGTCCACGTCCATCGGCGGCGCGCAGTCCCAGCCCACGTTCTCCCAGAAATCCAGGGACTGCTCGTCGACCACCTCCACCGACGTGACCCACCCCGGGTGCTTGACCCCGTAGTACCCCGGCAACACGAACCGCAGCGGGTAGCCGTGGCGTGGAGGCAGGGGATCGCCGTTCATGGACAGGACCCCGAGCACGTCCTCGTCCCGCACCTGGTCCAGGGTGTGGGAGGCGAAGTACCCGTCCGCCGCCCCGTACCGCACCGCCACCGCGTCCTCGTGGACCCCCACGGAGACCAGCAGGTCCCACAGGGAGAACCCCTCCCAGGTGGCCGTGGACACGGCGCTGCCGCCGGCCCCGTTGCCGATGCACTCCAGGGTGAAGGGGACCGAGGAGCTCGGCAGCGCGTCCAGCTCCGCCAGGGTGAATTCCGCGGGCTGCTCCACCAGCCCCGTCACCGACAGCACGAAGCTGTCCTCGTCGATGGTCGGCACCGAGCTGATGTGGGTCTCGAAGAAGTCGTCGGCGTGGGTGAAGAACTCGGGGAAGCCGCCGGCTGAGCCGGTGTCGTCGTCGCCGACGTCGTCGTCCCCCGCGTCGTCATCGTCGTCGTCCCCGCCCGTGTCGTCGTCTCCGGGGTTCTGGCCGTGAGGCGGTACGTCGTCGACCACCGGAGGGGTGCACCCGGCCAGCGCCAGCGCCGCCGCCAGGGCGAGCGCCACGGCCGCCAGTACGGCGGCGTCCGCACCCAGGGCGATCCTTGCCATCCAGCGAATCCCGCGCATGGGTTTGTACTAAGCCCCGGACACGCGCTCCGCCAGCGGCCGCAGCGGTTCCGTGGACATCGCGCGCGCGAATTCGTAGAGAACCGGGCAGGAACGATCCGGGGAGTCGAAGATGAGCACAGCCATCACCCAGGGCATCCGCGTCGACGTGAAGCCCGAGTACCTGCCGAGCCGGTCCAACCCGGTGCAGAAACAGTGGATGCACGCCTACCACGTGACCATCACCAACCAGCGCCAGGACACCGTCCAACTGCGGACCCGCCACTGGATCATCACCAACGCCGAGGGCCAGGAGCAGCACGTCGAGGGTCCCGGCGTCGTGGGCGAACAGCCGGTGCTCGAGCCCGGCGATTCGTTCCGCTACACCTCGGGCTGCCCGATGAACACCTCCATGGGCACCATGCACGGCAGCTACCGGATGGAGACCAAGGATGGGGACCATTTCGAAGCCGAGATCGCCCCGTTCACGCTGGCGGAGCCGGGGACGATCAACTGACCTTCGGGGTCACGCTGACAGGTAGCGGTTCTCCCCCGCGTCGAGCCAGCGCAGGTGCTCCTCGTTCAGCTCCTCGGGAGTGAAGCTGTCGCCCACGAGGTGCTCGCCGTCGGTCAGCCTGTCGACCTGGAGGCGGCGAAGGCGACGGTACCCGGCGTCCCGCAGGCTCTCCCTCAGATCATCCAGACCGTGGTAGTCGATGGGCTCGCCGATACCCTGGGGTCGGAAGACGAGCACGCGCCGAGGATGCCCGACGCAGCGCTCGTCCCAGAAGGTCCGCCAGGGATCGAACAGCGCGGGCGGTAGACGACACGCTCGTTCACCCGCGCGCCCGAGCTGCTGCATCTCCACGACCTGGCGGACGTCCTCCCACGTCGCCCAGCCGATCCGACCGGCCAGCTTTACCCACGCGTCGTCGGGCAGGTGCAGATGATGGAGGTCCCTCTGCAGGGCCCTCGGGTCGTCACCGTACTCGCGCATCAGGTAACCGAAGAGGCGAGCTCGCGACCACCGCCCCTCCTTGAACACTCGCGGCGTGACCAGGAGGAACCAGGCGTGCTCGATCGCCTCGGTCGCGATGGACGTGGGAACGGGTTGCTGACTTCTGGACAGGGCCAGGGTGGTGTCCCAGAGACCGGCTTCGACCGTCCGCACGATCTGGTTCCGCGCCCTGTTGTACGAGGTCGAAACCGAGACATCCGAGAGGAATTTCGCTTCCACGTACAGCCGCTGTTCCCCACCCACGAGCCCATCCGGCCACACGGCGCGGGCGTCGACCTGGGTGGCTCCCTCCCATCGCGTCCGGTCCCTCTTTCCCGATGGCCTCCCTGCCCGCTCCTCCGCCATCGCCTCGGCCTTGGCGGCTCCCCACCGTCTCACGTAGGCCACAGGGTGACCGCAATGTGCCGCGAAGCGCTCCTCCAGTTCGGCGGCCATGGCGGGGGGCTGACGGAGGTCCTGCTCGTACGCGAGTTCCGCCGGGAAGGGAAAGCGGGGAGACTGCGACCCTGGGAAGGTCCCCTCGAATCCTCGGTCCAGCAGCTCCTGCCAGCACCAGGCGCCGACGCCCGCGATGGAGAAGCCGTGGTGGACCGCCTCCAGGCCGTAGAGCGTCAGGAATCGCTCGTCCGCGAAATAGGAGAGCAGCTTGCGCGGCGTCGAGCCGGGCTCCCAGGGGGGCGGCGGCACTCTCTGGCACACGTCCCTCAGCTCCCGGATCCGCTCCCCCACCAGGCGCGGACGCCCGGAGCGAAGGGCTTTTAGTAGTTCGTTCTCGAAAAGCAGCGAGTACATGTCGCCTCCCTATCCAGTCCACTCACGCCGCGATTCCCGGCGTTCGAGTTCCTCGACGACCAGGCGCCGGAACGCCTCGAAGTCGTCGCTCGTCACGATCTCGTAGGCGTCGATCCGGCGCGGGCGCCTCCCATCCGCGACGAGCTCTTCGAGGACCCACACCCCGTCGGACGGCTCGCGGTGCGCGCGCCAGCGGAGCTGGAAGCCCGCCCGCTCCGCGATGCCGGCGGCGCGGCACGCTCCGGTCTCGGAGTCCTGGTCCCGCTCGAGCACCCAGATATCCGCTTCGTGCATCACGTCGTGGGCTCCGGAGCGCGGACCGGGAACCGCTTGTAGCGGGTCGCGCGAACGAACAGACCCCCGGTCCGCACCCGCACCCCCTGGGCGTCGATGGCGAAACCCCGGGCCTCCATCACCTGGCGGGTCATGTGACCGATCATCTGCTTGACGCGGCCCTCCCGAACCCGCTCGCCGAAGCGCCCGACCAGCCGCGTGGCCAGGGCCTCGACCGCCGGGCGTCGCAGCTCGGATGCGGTCTCCATCCGAAGGACGTTGTCCCGTTCATTGAGGAAGCCCCAGAGCGCTCGTCCAAGCTCGCTGTCCGCGAGGTCGACGAACCGTCCGGGATCGTATTCGGGGGGAGTGGGTGATCTCATGAGACCAAAATAACATTCCTTGGTGGAATGTCAAGTTGGACTCATAGATGCCTTCGAATGGAGGAGAACCCGGTCACTGCCTTGAACCCCAGGATCCCCACGAAGATCCACAGCGCCGGTTCCAGGACGCCGCCGTGGACAAAGAGTTCCACCGGGATCAGGGCGTACACGAACAGGCGTGGGCGGACCAGCCAGGCGTAGGGCGCCGACAGGGCGTTGCGGACCACCGAGAACGTGATCACCACCGTGTAGGTCACCAGGTACAGGACGCCGGGGACCGCGCCGACCACGCCGGCGTGGACCAGGGAGAGGGTGGTGGCGACGACCACCACCTGGTCGGCCACCGTGTCGGCGAACGATCCCCGGCGCGAGGCGGTACCGGTGCGGCGGGCCAGGGGCCCGTCCAGCCCGTCCAGGGCCACGTGAAGTCCCAGGAAGGCCAGCGCCAGCATGGGGTGAATGGCATACGCCGGGCAGAACGCCAGGCCCGCGACCAGGGACATCCCGGTCAGGCCGTCGGCGGAAACGCCCAGGCGGGCCAGGGTGTCGACCACGGGGGTCAGCAGGCGCCCCCGCAGTCGCTGGGACAGGACCATCATGCCCCGGTCGCCGGCGGAGTAGCAGTCGCCGGCGGGCTCGGTCGAGCCGCTCACCGGTCCCGCTCCCACGCTCCGCGGGTCACCACCGGCAACAGCCCGCCCGCCATGCCCCGGATCGCCGACCCGGTGTTGTGGAAGGTCAGCCCGCCGCTGCGGTACCCGGCAAAGGGGGCGTGGGTGTGTCCGAAGTAGACGTCGGTGATCGGCGAGACGTCGTAGGGCGGGTCGTTGGCCAGCCCCCCCACGCAACATACGGCGCCGCCCCCACCGGTGTTGAGCCCGGCCCCCCCAACCCGCACCAGGGCCCCCTTTACCACCATGTA